>SYAN01000087.1 GCA_005787575.1 Actinomycetota bacterium
ACAAAGGAGATTGGCTGGTATTCGGAGGAGATGTTCGCTCGCTTTGCAGTTCTTGAAGAGTCTGGAGATTGGTAGAAAGTTACAATCCCCTCATGTCGATCCGGCAATACATTCCCCGCCGCAAGGTTCGACAGACTTTCTCACTTCGTGAGGCCTTTTCACTTTATTTCGTCTTCACCATCGCTCTCTTCTTACAAGTTGCATACCCACTCCTTGAGGGAGAAACTCTTCGTATAGTCACTCTTGCGATCGTCTACTGGTCTGCAGGTGCGATGTTGCTACATGCTCTTTATAGCTACGGCCTGAAGTTTGCTCTTCGTTTCCTCGTGATCACGTGGAGCTATTCATTCTTAGTCGAGCAGATTGGGAACAGGAGCGGTTGGCCATTTGGCGTCTATCAATACGATGCCTCTCTTGCCTATCAAGTATTTGATATCCCGCTCGTCGTACCTTTTGCATGGGTGATGATGTCTTATCCGATTTTGATTGTTGCCCGCCGAGTAGCGCCGAGATGGGTCTTTCTCTACGGCGGACTGGGTTTGATGATCTGGGATCTCTTCCTCGACCCGCAGATGGTGACTGCGGGAAGATGGAGTTGGGAGATTGATGGTGCGACAGTTCCATTTCAACCCATGATCCCGCTCTCGAATGCCTTTGGCTGGCTACTGACCGGCATGGGCTTAATGGCGATCTTGCATGGTGCTCTTCCGCGAGAACGAATGAAGCGCGGACTTTCAAGTGCAATCCCTGACTTCTTCTTAATCTGGACCGTGTTTGGTGGCGTGATAGGAAATATCTTCTTCTTCGGATATCCCGCGATAGGTATCTCAGTCGGATTGCTCTTCTTGATTTACCTTGCCCCTTACTTCATCGCACAAAGACTCGGCAGAAGAGACTTGTGAGACTTATCGAGCTGATACCGCTAGTGCTTTCACTAGTGATGCTCGGCTTTACTCTCCTCAACTCGCTCACCCTCTGGCCCACCGCTCTCGTTGAAAGCTCGCAAGCTGGTTCGAAGCGAGAAGCCACTATCTCACTGCTCATTCCCATGCGAAATGAAGCAAGCAATGTGGTGGAGCTGCTCAACTCCTTGGATGAAGTAGAGGCTATCGACTCGATTGAAGTGATCGCACTCGACGACCAATCAGAAGACGGAACGCTCCTCCAGTTGAGAAATGCCAACCGCAAGTATCTCCGAGTGATTGAGGGAAGAGAGCTTGCTCTCGGTTGGCTAGGTAAACCACATGCGATGCAGCAACTTCTCGAAGCCTCCAGTAACGAGATCCTGGTCTTCATAGATGCCGACGTTCGACTCGAGCCAGATGGCATTAAACGCGCAATCTCGTTGATGCAACGCAATAAATGGCGGTTCATCTCCCCGTATCCACGTCAGTTGGCCTTTACTTTCGCCGAACGAATGATTCAGCCTCTCTTGCAATGGTCCTGGTTTGCATCTGTTCCACTTCGATTTGCCGCTTGGCGACAGGTGCCCTCGATGGCGGTGGGAAATGGACAACTCTTCATCATCGAACGAAGCGCCCTCCAAGAAGTTGGTGGATTTTCAGGAGTGAAAGAAGAGATCCTTGAGGATGTCGAGATGGTACGTCTTCTCTGGGGTCAGCAGATCAAAGGATCAGTCATTGATGCAAGCGATCTCGCTCGTTGCCGGATGTATCAAAATGGCAGTGAGTTGATTGCTGGTTACAGCAAATCACTCTGGAAAGCTTTCGGCTCGCCATTCGGCGCGATTATTACTGCCTTACTTCTTCTCCTTACTTCGTGGCTTCCATTGATTCTTGGACTTTTGGGCTCTGCCTGGGGTTGGCTGACTTTTTTTGCTATCTCATTGAGTCGTCTCCTCGCCTCCCTTCGCACTCGATCGTTCTGGCAAGGATTCTTGCTTCACCCGATAAGCGTGGTCATATTCATTTACATCCTCGCACTCTCGTTCTACAAGAAACGAAATGGCCAGCTCACCTGGCGAGGCCGAGTGATTCCAGCATGAGTCACCAACGCAAGGATGCGCAGTCATTAAATATCTCCGTGCTAGGCGCAGGCTTAGGTGGCATGTCGGCTGCAGCCCGACTGGCAAAGCGTGGTCACAAGGTTCAAGTCTTCGAACGAAGCGATCGTGTTGGGGGAAAATGCCAGACCAGGTGGATTGAAGGTTATGGATTCGATATCGGCCCTTCTCTCCTGACGCTTCCGGCCGTTTATCGAGATTTTTTTATGAAAACAGGTAAACCCATTGACCTCTCCCTCGATGAAGTCGACCCGGCCTTCTCTTATCACTTTGCTGACTCCAAGAGCGTTCTATTCCCAAATCTTTCTCGCCATAAGACCCTCGAATCGATTCGCTCGAGCTTCGGTGATTTGGCATCTGTGCAATGGCAGTCACTTATGGAACGTGCAGAACAGATGTGGCAAGCCTCAAGGAATGACTTCGTGGAACGAGCACTGCCGAAACCTTTTGACTTACTGAGGCGAAAGGGAATCATGAAGGACCTTGCAACAATTGCGCCTTTCGCAACTCTTCAAGATTTCACCCGAAAGCGAATAGAGAATCAAAACCTTCGCTACATCATTGATCGATATGCAACCTATACCGGATCAGATCCACGTGAGGTCCCAGCCGTTCTCCTGACCATAGCTTTTGTTGAAGAGGCTTTCGGTGCGTGGCATATCAGAGGAGGGATTGGTCGTCTAGCAGAAATGGTTTACCAACGAGCTCTCGATCTCGGCGTTGAGTTTCATCTCAATAGTGAAGTCTCATCCGTCAACGTTGAGCGTGACCGAGTCTCTGGAATTTCTCTCGAAGACGGTACCTCGATCACATGCGATGTTGCGATTTCCAATGTTGACTCCTATTTGCTCTACAACTCGCTCCTTACCTCACCCCTGGTCAAGCGAGAGCGATCGAGAGTAAATCGAACGACGGCTTCACTTTCAGGATTCTCAATTCTCTTAGGTCTAAAGCCAAGCGCTCAACGGCTCTTCCCTCATCATCACACCGTTTATTTCCCTGCAGATTATGAGAAAGAGTTTGACTCTATTTTCAAAGAACGAAAGCCCGTCGCGGATCCGACCTTCTATATCTGTTCTCCAAAAGATGACTCAATGCTCCCGCATCCAGATGCAGAGAGCCTCTTCATTTTGATAAACGCTCCGCGCCATCAACCCGTCGATGGCTTTGATTGGAGTGATAGCGATGCTGTCTCTAGATACGGCGAAACTATGATCGACCTCCTTGCTATGAAAATGGGTGAAGCTGGAAAGACACTGAGAGAGCGGATCCAAGTCAAAGAGTTCCGTTCGCCTGCAAGAATCGAGAGCGAATACGCCAGTCTTGGTGGTTCCATCTACGGACCATCAAGTAACGGGATGCGCGCTGCATTTCGTCGAGCCCCTAATGTCTCAAGGCTGAAAGGTCTCTATAACGTCGGCGGTTCGGCTCATCCTGGCGGTGGCTTACCTCTTGTTGGACTAAGTGGAGAGATAGTGGCAGATGCAATCTCTCATTCAGCCAATAACTAGGGTGCTCTTACCGTCTCGCGCTCACTTGTGATTGATTCCAAGAAGTCAATATCTGGGACTACGCCAATGCCCTCACCTGTCGGTACATCGAGATACCCGTCATTCATGACAAAGGGTGTGGTGACATCTCGCTTGTAATAGCGAGATGATGCTGAAGTGTCGCCAGGAAGCGTGAAGCCGGGCAGGGCAGCTAACGCAACATTCGCAGCTCGACCGATGCCGGTTTCGAGCATTCCGCCACACCAAACCGGGATGGATACAGATTGGCAGTAGTCATGAATACGTTGTGATTCAAGATATCCACTGGCACGTCCTGGCTTGATATTTATGACGGTTGTCGCGCCCATAGCAATCGCATCTTGAGCGGATTGAAGCGAGATGATTGATTCATCTAGGCATATAGGAGTCTTCGTAACCTCAGCCAATTTCGCGTGCCCGACGATGTCATGTTCATCGAGGGGTTGTTCTATGAGGAGCAAGTTGAATTGATCCAGTTGGGCTAAATGTTTTCCGTCATTTCTCTGATAAGCCTGGTTCGCATCTACCTGTAGCGGAATCTCTGGGAAGAGTTCACGAATCTTTCCGACTGGTTCGATATCCCATCCAGGTTCTATCTTTAGCTTGATTCGCCGATAACCTTCTTCGACGTAGCCAGTGACTTCATCGACAAGAGCTGGTATCGAAGAGGCAATACCAACTGAAACACCACACTCAACCTTTGACTTTACCGCACCCAGGAAGGAGGCCAACGACTTCTTCTCATTTCGAAGTTGGGCATCTAGACAGGCCGTCTCTACCGTCGCCTTTGCCATTGGGTGACCCAAAAATGGAGCGAGAATCGACTGAATCTCCTCAGCTCTAAACTCGCCTTTAGCAAAGAGAGCCGGAAGAAAGAACCGCTTGATGATGTCGAAACACTCAAAGAGATATTCGCTTGAATAAAGCGGCTCGGTCATTGCAACACATTCACTCCAGCCAGTGAAACCTTCTTCAGTCTTGACCTCAGCGACCAGGATTCGACGGTCGACTTGTGTGCCGAAGGAAGTCCTAAATGGCCTTACTAGCGGGAGATCGATTATTCGAAAATCAACGTTTCGGATTCTCATCTAGTCACTCCATTATCGGATATTGGCTTCTTCAGGATATACCCCGCCTCATCGGAGAAACCCACCACTTCAAATCCATCGGCGAAAGCCTTAAGGAATTTACCCCTGACATCCATTCGTATCTCTAGATTCTTTTCGATATCACTTTGACGAATCTCAACAATATCTTCAGGAATATGAATTGTAAGTTCATCAGTAGAAAGAGCAGCCCTTGCCTCTTTCGACTGCGGCCCAGCGGCTGTGACATTCCACTTTGCCATCAGGCGATCAGAGCGATCCCCCGCGTTATGGCTATCGATCATTTCGCCATAAAAGTCAGGAAAATACTCCGTGATCTCTACTCCTAGCTTCAAGAGATTGAGTTTCGCATTTCGCTTGACTAAGGGATCAAAAGTCCACGTTATGAAGGGCAGACTTTTCTCCAAAGCCCACTGATATTGATGCAACTTCAACCTCGTCCCGATATTGAGATCTCGATGCTCGGGAAGGACTGCAGCCATATGCGAATGAAGATGAAATCCACTTTCCATTCCCAGAAAACCAAAAGCGGCTCCGACCATTTTCCCATCGATCAGTGCGCCGCTGAGGTAGCACTGGTTATGGACCAGGGCCTGCATAAAGTTTGGGGTTATCTCTGTCCCGCCACCGGCAATGGGCCAGGTTTGATCGAAGACATCAATGGCGCGGAGTTGGTCAGCGAGAGAGGTGAGATTCCTGATTTCGATCGCTGACATTTGCAAAGATTAACCTCAGATTAGCTGTCGCAGGGAAACTGTCGTTTTGCGCCACAACATAACGACCGAGACTGACTGCATCAAGAGCCAGACCAGCGTAAATGCATTACTGAGCAGAGGGCTCGGTGCTTGGAAATCTACGGAAATAAAACTTGAGAGGATTTGGGCGGTGATTGCAATCGCCAGTATCGAGGCTCTTACTGGTCTTTCACAGATGGTAACTATGCCAATCTCGCTAACTCCAAGACCACCACTTCGAGCTCGTATGTACTCCTGAATACAAGCAAGGAGCCAAACAACCAGCACTAGCCGAAAATCCGCGCCCAGTGCGATGAAGACCAACGCCCATGAAGATTCCGTGATTCGATCTGCGATCGCATCCCAGGCCGCACCAAAACGTGTGCCCGTTCCACCGATGATTGCAAGTGATCCGTCGACGCCATCAGCAATCAGGGAGAGCGTCAGGAGCAAGAAGATGAAGATCAGGTTGATGGGATTTGATAAGTCACTGAGGGTCGCCACGAGATAAAGCGCCACGGCGAAGAGGACCCCTATTGATGTGAGCGAGTTTGGCGTGACTCTAAGGGCCTGCAAGAACTTTGCTAACTGAAACGAGATTTTCAGCCACCCTTGCACGATTCCCTCAATCTTGGCGCCACCATGGAGAGAGCTCCATTCAGCAAAGAATTCCTCGCGCCTCATCATCGAAGTCCTAGCCTCGACACAATCTCCATCGTTGCTGATGAGGAGTTCATCGTGTAGAAATGAAGGCCGGGTACACCTTCACTGATCAAACGCTGGCCGAGCTCTACTGCAATTTCAATACCACTTTCACGAACTGCTGATGGATCATCCTGCACTTTCGAAATTCTTTCAACAATCCCTTTCGGTAAATCAGTTCCAGAGAGTTCAGCCATTCTCACTAATTGTTTATAGTTTGTTATTGGCAGGATTCCCGCAATCACAGGCATCCCAATATTTCTCTCATCAAGACCTTCTCTAAGTTGCAAATAACGGTCTACCTCAAAGAAAAACTGTGTCGTAGCAAATTCTGCTCCGAGCTCTGACTTTCTCTTCAAGACT
>SYAN01000088.1 GCA_005787575.1 Actinomycetota bacterium
AAAGTGAAGATCTCACAAGCAGGTACTAAAAGTAATTCGGGGTCAAATAATTCGGCTTCGGGCAACTCATCTTCTGGCAGTAATGCAGGAAGTAATACCAGCGGCTCCATGGGAAATAACAATCAAATGGGCTCTGGAAAGCAGCCAATACCAGATATCAAATGTGTCAAAGGGAAACAATTCAAGTTTGTCAGTGCGAAGAAATGTCCAAAAGGTTGGGTAAAGAAGGGCTAAATCGCCTTAAAACCTTTGCTGGTCGGATTCATCGCAATAATCAGGGAGAATAAGTGACCTGAGCTCGCTCGATAGATCAACGATTCGGAGTCGGTACTTTTCATGAAATCACCTCATCTTGCTGGCTTGCCAGAAAAGCGCCGCGAGAACCTTCGAAATATCGCGATTATCGCCCACGTCGATCACGGCAAGACCACACTCGTTGATGCGATGCTCTGGCAGTCTGGTGCTTTCGCCGCCCACAAGGAGCAGTCTGAGACTCGCGATCGCGTCATGGATTCGATGGATCTTGAGCGGGAAAAAGGAATCACGATCCTTGCAAAGAACACGGCGGTTCGACGTGGAGATCTAATCGTCAACATCATTGATACTCCGGGCCACGCAGACTTTGGTGGTGAGGTAGAGCGTGGACTTGAGATGGTCGATGGCGTCCTCCTTCTTGTCGATGCATCCGAAGGACCTTTACCTCAAACTCGATTCGTCCTACGGAAAGCTCTTGCAAAAGATCTTCCAGTTATCCTGGTAATCAATAAGGTAGATCGCGCCGATGCTCGAATTGGGGCCGTCGTCAACGAGACCTATGAACTCTTCCTCGACCTTGATGCGAAAGAGAATCAGATCGACTTTCCAATCATTTTTGCATCTGCGAAGGCAGGACGTGCATCACTTACTCAACCTGCAGATGGTGGAATGCCAGATGGCGAGAATCTAGATATTCTCTTTGAATCTATCTTCTCCACCATTCCTGCACCTGTCTTCCATGAAGGTGCGCCGCTACAAGCACATGTCACAAACCTCGACTCTTCGCCCTACCTCGGGCGCCTAGCACTTTGCCGCGTTCATGAAGGAACGATCAAAAAAGGCCAGACTGTTTCGTGGATGAAGACGGATCAAAGCGTCGAAAAAGTACGTATATCCGAACTATTGATCACAGAAGGTCTTGAGCGAGTACCTGCAACAGAGGCAGGACCTGGTGACATCATCGCCGTGGCGGGAATCGAAACTATAACCCTTGGCGAAACCCTTGCAGATGCCGAGAATTCACATGCGCTGCCGTTGATAACTGTTGATGAACCTTCAATTTCTATGACGGTAGGTATCAATACCGCACCTCTTGCCGGGCAATCGGGCAAGAAATTAACGGCAAGACTTGTGAAGAATCGCCTCGATGCTGAGTTAGTAGGAAACGTTTCACTACGTATCTATCCGACTGATCGCCCTGATACCTGGGAGATTCAAGGTCGTGGCGAATTACAACTTGCAGTTCTAGTCGAGATGATGCGCCGTGAAGGTTTCGAACTCACTGTCGGAAAACCACAAGTGGTCACGAGAGAGATTGACGGCAAACTCTGTGAGCCGATGGAACGCCTGACTATCGATTCGCCAGAGGAATATCTCGGAGTCATCACGCAGTTGATGGCACTTCGCAAAGGCCGAATGGAACAGATGGTCAATCACGGGACTGGATGGATTCGAATGGATTACCGGGTCCCCTCACGTGGTTTGATTGGATTTAGGACAGAGTTCTTGACCGAGACTCGAGGAACCGGGCTACTGCATCACGTCTTCGATGGTTATGAACCATGGCACGGCGAACTTCGTACTCGTCCAACTGGTTCATTGGTCTCAGATCGCAGGGGCACAGTGACCTCCTACGCCCTCTTCTCACTTCAAGAGCGAGGCACAATCTTTGTTCAAGTGGGAGATGAGGTTTATGAAGGAATGGTTGTCGGGGAGAATTCACGACCCGAAGATATGGATGTCAACTCATGCCGCGAGAAGAAGTTGACCAATATCCGTTCAGCTACTGCTGATGAATTAGAACGTCTCATCCCACCGAAAATTCTCAACATGGAGCAAGCACTCGAGTTCTGCCGTGAGGATGAATGCATCGAAGTAACGCCAAGTACGGTACGTGTGCGAAAAGTCGTGCTTGATCAAAACGAGCGTGCCCGGCTTACCTCCAAGGCAAAGAAAGCAAACCTCGACTCGTAAGCAAGGGCCAAAGCGCCATTTCGACTGCTTTTAGCCGCTTTCCTAGCTCTGTCACTAGCGTGATGTTGGATGGGCCTGTGGAGTTAGAACTTCTTCGACGGCCTAAAAGAGAGCGTGAAATCCACTTCACTCCTGCCCAAAGAGAAGTTATCGAGGCGCCTCTAAATGCCCGAGCACTTATCCGGGGCCCTGCCGGCTCTGGAAAAAGTGAAGTGCTGATCGCAAGAGCACTTCATCTCCTGAGATCAGGAATCAAACCCGATCGACTTCTAGTCCTTACCTTTGGTCGCGATCACGCCGACCTGCTTCGCGATGAGATAGCGACGCGTGCAGAGACGGTAGCAAGAGAGCCGCTTGCGAGAACTTTCCCTGCCCTTGCGTTCTCCATAGTCCGCCTTTCCATGGAGAAGAGTCTTCGTGATCCCATCCTGCTCTCTGGCGCAGAGCAAGATGACTTTATTCGCGACTTCTTAGCAACCGACTTACTAGAAAATTTGAGTGGGTGGCCAGAGTCGATAAGACCAGCTCTAGGTACACGTGGCTTTGCAAAAGAACTTCGCGATCTGATTTCCCGCGCAAAAGAGTGGGGATTAGATCCTGAAGACTTAGCGAAGTTGGCTATCGAAACCAAGGATGAACTCTGGATACCTGCCTCACGGTTGTGGAAGAGATACGAAGAAGTGAATATCAATCGTGATAGCAATGTGGAGCATGCAAAGGATCGGATCGACCCAAGTGAGTTGATCAATCGTGCCGTTCGAGTGATGAACGCTTCAGATGAGTTCGCCAATAAAGTGAGAGATCAATTCGATGTGGTCCTCATCGACCAGTTTGAGGAGAGTGACCCTTCGCATCGGCGCTTGATAAAAGCTCTCTCACCTCGAGCATTCATGATCTTCTCCGATCAAGGAAGCACTGTCTCGCGTTTTAGAGGGGCCGATCCCGAGGGTTTAGAGGATTTCCTGGAGAAATTCGCCTCGAGTTATGGCCTTGAAAGAGAGATCTCAAATCATCGACTAGAGGAGAGAATACGACCACGAGCTCGGCGAATCTTTATCGAAAGCGATTCACTCTCAGCAGAGGCCGAAGCGATTGCGGAGCACCTTCGCTCGCTCCACCATCGTCGTGAAATTCCGTGGTCTGAGATGGCGGTGATTGTCCGCTCCCCAGGTGAACATCTCTCTGCCATTCGTAGGGCGCTCATTCATATTGGTATCCCAGTCAATCAAGAGAGTGGAACGCTCTCGCTGGCCGAGAACCCAGTCATTCGCCCGCTACTTCTCATCGCAGAGATCGCCATCGCACTCGCTCGAGATGGAAATATTAAGGCAACGCCCGAGAAGATCGAGCAGATGCAGGAGCTGCTCCTCTCTGAATTTGGTGGTCTTGATGCTCTCGAACTTCGCAAGATACGAAGTGAAATTAATCGAGTCCGAGAAGAAGGTGATCTCACTCCAACGAGAGAGATCCTGCTCAACGGCCTTGCTCAGGGGGAGGCATTTCTAGATTTCGATCAAAGTGGTTTACTCACCCCGCTTAGGAGAACCATCGCTTCTGCTCGCTCAGTCGCTTCAAACTCATCGAGCACAATCACTGACTTGCTCTGGGCAATCTGGAGTTCGGCGAAGGATCGAGAAGGAAATCTGGTTAGTGAGAAGTGGCAAAACAGAGCAATCTTCTCCCACTCCACCTACGATTCCGGTTCGGCTGATCGAGACCTTGATGCTGTTGTCGAACTCTTCGAAATCGCTAAGCGTCATGCCGAGCGATTCCCATCAGCACACCCTGCACTTTTCATAGAAAGCGTGAGAAAGACTCGAGTCGTCGGAGATGTGATTGTTGCTCACGGAGATAGAGGTGACCAAGTCACTCTCACCACAGTCCACAGTGCAAAAGGTAAAGAGTGGAAGATTGTGGTTATCGCTGGGCTCCAAGAGGGCAAATGGCCAAATCTCACTCTTCGCGGGTCGCTCCTTGGAAGTGAGCGTTTAGTTGATATTCAGCGACATGGTTTCTTAGCTAGAGCCGAACTCAACGCACTTTCGTCGAATGCGATTGCAGAAGATGAAGCAAGGATTTTCGAAGTCGCCAAGGACCGAGCTTCGGATCTGATCATTTTCACTGCAGTTTCAAGGGATGATGATGAGCCCTCTTCATTCTTTGCCAGAGAGCGAGATCTCGAGCCGAACGATCATGACGATCCGATCAAGCCTTTCCTGACAGCGACAGAGAAAATTGCGCTGATGCGGCGAGAAGTAATCGATCCGTTGGTTTCACAGTCTAGGAAAGCCGAGATTGCTTCGGCCCTGAAGACTCTTGCAGCTGGTGGTTTTGGGTCAGCAGATCCATCAAATTGGCTGGGTTCGCGCCCGCGAAGTAGTGAGGATCCGATTGTTAGCGAAGGAGATGATGTATTCATCTCGCCGAGTGAGATCGATCGATTCTTAGAGTGCGAACTTCGCTGGTTCCTTGAGAAAAGTGGTGCCAGAGAGGGCGATAGCCAAGCAGCGCTACTTGGATCCACCTTGCATGTATACGCAAAGATGATTGCTGATGGTGAAGTGAAACTTGATGAGGCTCGTTCGAGACTTGAGCGAGCGTGGCACTTGATCGACCTCAACTCTGGGTGGGTTCAAAAAGCTGGCCTGAGTGATGCACTTCGAACTCTCACTCGATTCTTCGAGTGGCATAGAGAGAATCCACGTTCCATCCTCTCGACTGAAGCCTCTTTCACATTGGAGATCGGGCGAATAAAGGTGCGAGGGAGCGCCGATCGTATTGAAATTGATGATCAAGGAGCACATTTCATCGTCGATCTCAAAACAAGTCATGACGCCATGAAGGCCAAGGAGGCCGAATCAAATCAACAACTTGCCACTTATCAAGCAGCACTAGCTCTCGGTGCTTTCGAAGGAATTGAAGCGAGTGAAAACCTTGGTGGCGCTGAGTTGGTCTATCCGGCGACCGATGCGAAAAAGGTCACGACGAGGAGTCAGAGCACGAAAGATCCAGACGAGACTGTCGAGACTTTAGCCCGAGTCGGCGAGACGATGTCGGGGGCGAGATTCGTTGCGACCATAAATGCGAATTGTCGAGTCTGCGCAGTTCGTTCACTCTGCCCGATGCAAGGCGAAGGCAGGTCAGTAATCCAATGAAGCGATATAGCGCAAAGGAGATTTTCACAGCGCTGAGGAAAATCGATCCCAAGATCAATCTCCCAACGCCCGAACAGGTAGAGATTATTGAAGCACCACTCACCCCATCAGTTGTTGTTGCGGGAGCAGGTAGCGGAAAGACCGAAACGATCTCTGCGCGAGTTCTCTACCTTGTTACCAATGATGCGGTTGAGCCCAACGAAATACTCGGCCTGACATTCACTCGAAAAGCGGCGGGAGAGTTGCTGGTTCGTGTAAGAAACCGGCTTCGTCAGTTGGAGAAGTCAGGTTTGATTAAAGGGAAATCGCACCTGAGCGAACCAACGATCCTTACCTATCACTCATACGCCTCACGTATTGTCACGGAATATGGCCTGAGAGATGGCATTGAGCAGGATCTGATTCCACTCGGAGAAGCGGCGACATGGCAACTTGCTCATGAGGTGGTCTCGCATCACATTGAAATGCCGGAATGGGTAGATAAGAGCGCCGATGCAGTCGCAGAGGATGTTATTGATCTTGCCCGACTTATCGCTGAGCATGGCACAAGTATTGAAGCTGTCCGTAACCTAACAGAGGAGATGATTGAGCACCTCCAATCAATAGATGGCGAGTCAACGGTCAAGAACCGAGAACTGATCGATACCGCGCGCCTTCGCCTCGCTGAGTTACCAATCGTCGAGAGATTCAACGAGATTCGGCGTGAACGCAATCTCTTCACCTTTGATGACCAGATGTCAATCGCTGCTTCAATCGCAAGTCGACATAGTGATGTCGTAGATCTAGAGCGGTCAAAATTCCACACAGTCCTTCTCGATGAATATCAAGATACCTCGCAGAGTCAGCTTCGGTTGCTCTCAGCGCTCTTTGGTAATTCCCACTCAGTCATGGCAGTCGGAGATCCATTTCAATCGATATATGGCTGGCGCGGAGCGAGCGCAGAGACAATTGAGACTTTCTATCGATACTTTCCAGTAGCGAGTAAAGAGGAAGAGCGAAGATTCACTCTCAGTATCAGTTGGCGCAATGACCTGAAAGTCTTGGACCTCGCTAATGCAACGATTGATTTGATCAATGCAACGCAGGGCTCCAATCATCCAGTGAAACGTTTGAGCCAGCGAGATGGCGCAGGGGCGGGCGAAGTCTTAGCGGGTGCATATCTCACTCGAGAGGATGAAGCGGAGGCGATTGCGGAGTACTTCTCTACGCGACTTGATGAGAAGAGTTCGGCAGCTGTCTTGGTTCGTGCCAGATCTCAAGTAGAACGAATCGAGAGTGCGATTCGAAGTCGCGGCCTGCCAGTCGAGGTAGTCGGAGTGGGTGGACTTCTTTATGTTCCAGAGATCGTGGAGATTGTCTCTCTTCTTAGAGCGATCGCATTCACGGATCGAGGGGCCTCCCTTGCGCGACTCCTTGCCGGAGATCGTTATTGCATCGGGAGTAAAGATCTCGCCGCTCTGGGGCGTTATGCCCGAGCCATCACACTGGAGCGAAATAAAGGTGTCAAGAATCCACTCGTTCGAGAGATCACCTCACTTGATGCGGGTATTGCCGAAAACGATGGACAGTTCGAAGTGAACATCGTCGAGGCCCTTGATGAGATTGATGAAGCTCCTTCGGATTACTTCACGGCAGAGGGAATTTCCAGGCTTCGGATGGCCGCTCGAGATATCGCACGAGTTCGAGAACGGTCGGGATCGCTCATCGATATTGTCATGGAGGCGATGAGAACCCTAGGAGTTGAAGTCGAAGTAATGGTTCGAGATGGAATCCATGAAGGAAGAAGGCATCTCAATAGATTCCTGGATGAAGCAAGCAAGTTTCAAAGCCAAGGTGGAACTCTCACCACATTCCTTGATTGGATAGACCAAGCCAAGAAGAGCGAACGAGGTTTGAAGGAATCAGAGGTCAAGGTAACTAAGGGCGTAGTTCAAATCATTACTATCCATGGCGCCAAGGGATTGGAATGGGATTTTCTAGCGGTTCCGGGATTGCGAGAGAAGAATTTCCCATTAACGGGTAAGCAGTTAGAGAATTGGATCACCGATTCCGGAGATGTCCCGTTCGCCCTTCGGGGAGATTCAAAGCAACTGCCCGAGTTCCACTTCTTGAAGATTAATAATCATAAGCAACTGACTAAGGCTCGTGAAGAATTTGCAGATTCCTGCCGAGCCAGAAGCTTTCTTGAAGAATTAAGGCTTGGTTATGTGGCATACACCAGAGCAAAACTCTCACTTTTCGCATCATTCTCCTTCTTTCAAGATGGAATTGAACCAATGCCCCCAAGCGCCCTCTTTCAACTTCTCATCTCAAGAGCAAAATTCATCACAGAGACAAGCCTTGACTTGCCGACTATCGACAATCCCGCGCTCACTAATCCCACTCGAGTTAGTTGGCCGATTGATTCATGGGGTAATCGAAGAGAGCACTTTGACGAAGGTGTTCGCTTAGTAGAAAACGCCAGAGTTCTTACCGAAGGAGAGCTCTCTCAAATAGATCCTGATCTTGTGAAATTACTTGAGGCTGAAGATGCAAGACGGCAAAAGCGCCATGTGTATCTGCCTGACCGCATCTCAGTCTCAGCACTCGACCTCATCCTGCGCGATCGAGGTGAAGCCGCGAGAACATTTAGGCGTCCGATGCCAACTCACACAAATGTCTACGCCAGGCGAGGTACTGAGTTCCACTCTTGGTTGGAACGACATCTCAATGCGCCGCAGTTACCTGACGCGCCTGAGTACGGCCATGAGCAATCTATCGATGACTTCGCCCTGGAAGCCTTGAAGAGTGCTTGGTTGAATTCTGAGTGGGCAAAGCGAACTCCGTTTGATGTCGAATTACCTTTTGAGATCATCATCGAAGGAACTCTGCTTCGAGGGCGGATGGATGCTATCTACTTCGATGGCGAGCGCTATGAAATTGTCGATTGGAAGACTGGCGAGGTCAAAAGCGGAAGTGAATTAGCTGATGCTGCTGTGCAACTTGCTGCTTATCGAATCGCATTTTCTAGGATTCATCGCATTCCACCTGAATCGATAAGCGCCGTTTTCCACTATGTGGGCGCTAATCAGAGCGTGAGACCTGCTGACCTATTGAGTGAAGAAGAAATCATCCAATTACTGCCGAGATTGGGCGATGGTCACTAATTGAACCTTGTTTATGTTTGAACTCGTGCCCATCAATTCCGCTCGATGCAAGGATGTAATCGAACTGAACTTTGGGGTCCCAGGATGGATAACTGTTGGAATTGGTGAGTGACTTAAGCCCAGAGAGTCTGGCAGCAAGCCCCCAGGGAAGATTGAAATCGCCAAGAAGAATTACCCTTTTCCCAAGCGTTGAAAGCCATCCCGTAATCACGCGAAGTTGTCTGACATTGAATCCTGGAACGAATGAGAGATGCGTGACCGAGACGATGGTCCCATCCTCAAGTTCTGCAGCGATTGCTACTCGTGGCTCATCGGGAACATATCGCATCCGCACTCCACGCGGTGTTGGAACTGCTAGTGGGATGCCGAAAGGTGCTTTCTGCAACTTTTTGATATGCCACCTTTTAACTGGAACTTTAGATATCAAAGCGATTCCATAACTCGCACCATCACTTTCACCATCATGAGCGCTCCAGATATCTCCAGGAGTTCCTAGAACAGTTGGGTGATAGCGAAAATCTTTTGCCCCCATCCATTGAGCGATAAGTTCTGCTTGATGAATCCGGCCACTTCGAATCTGATCAAAGTCAACTTCCTGGATTCCGATGATGTCAGGTGAGAATTCTGCAATTAGGTCATCAATTCCCTTTTTTAGGGTCTGGGCATCAGCCCTGCCGTCGATGAGAGATCTTCCATTGAGCAAGTTCCAAGAGGTGATTCGAAGGAGATTGTTGCTCATAGCGCGAGATTAGTAGGCTTACCGATATGTTGCACTTGCCGCTTGCTCGAGCCCAACTTGATCGAAAGGCGGAATTGCGAAGCGATTCACTCGCTCTGCAAAAGTTAGAACCGAGCGCAATTTTCTACAAGTTCTATGATGGAAATTTCTTTGTGACGGATGGACGGCTAGCAAAGTTCGCCTTTGCAGATAAGCCCACTGGTGAGCATGAGACCTATTTCCTTGGCGTGGATAGTTCCGGTGCGGGACACTTCCTTTGGAATCAAGCGGATTCGCCCTCCGAAGATCTCCGACTTTCGTCACTGCGGGAGATAGCCGGTGGCCTCTCTGCAGAAGAGATTGGAATTGCAGTTCAAGGCCAAGGTTTGGCACTGTGGCATAACTCGCATCCGCGTTGTGCACGTTGCGGCAAAGAGACGAAAAGTTGTGATGGTGGTTATCTCCGGCGTTGCGATGAAGGTCATCCTCATCATCCACGAACTGATCCCGCAGTGATTGTCTTGGTTAAGGATCGCCACGATCGAATCTTGCTCGGACATCAGGCGAGTTGGGATGAAGGGCGATTCTCAACCTTCGCTGGATTTGTTGAGCCTGGTGAATCTTTCGAAGCTGCAGTGATACGCGAAGTCCAAGAAGAGGCAGGCGTCCTGGTTAGTGAGTTGATCTATCTCGGGTCACAACCTTGGCCATTTCCTGCATCGGTGATGATCGCCTTTGAAGCAATAACGGATAATCCAGATCACGCAATGGCAGATGGAACAGAGATCACTGAGATTGGTTGGTGGAGCCGTGACTCGCTCAAGGCTGACATTGATCAAGGCAAACTTCGACTTCCACCATTTGTCAGTGTTGCCAGGGCGATGATCAATCGTTGGTATGGCCCGAATCATCGAGAGGACCTTCGAAGCAAGGATTCGTGGCGTTGATGAGTGAGTTGGCAGAGCGACTTCTTGCAGACCTTGATGATGAGCAACGCCTAGTTGCTACCTCGGTCAGAGGACCAGTACTTGTTATCGCTGGTGCTGGAACTGGTAAGACCAGGGCGATCACCTATCGAATCGCTTACGGTGTCATCTCTGGCGCATTTGATCCGATGAAGACCCTTGCACTCACTTTCACGGCCAAGGCGGCAGGTGAGATGAGATCGCGACTTCGCATTCTCGGAATCCCCCAAGTCTCCGCACGCACTTTCCATTCGGCAGCTTTGCGACAGTTGATTTACTTCTGGCCGGATGTCTTTGGCGGAAGATTCCCACAATTACTCACAACAAAAAGTTCAATGCTCAAGGAGGCAGCAAGTCGAATCAGCTCTGCCGATCAATCAACAATCAAGAGCACACCCACCACCCTCCGTGAAATCGCAGGAGAGATCGAATGGTGCAAGGTCTCTGGATTTCATCCGGATCAGTATGTTGAGGAAGCAGAACGCTTTGAACGACGCGTCTCGATAAAAAGTAGCGAAATCGCCAAGGTCTATGAGTCCTATGAAAGCCTTAAACAGAGCGAACGAGTAGTTGATTTCGAGGATGTATTACTTCTTACGATCGGCATGCTCGAGGAAGAGTCTGGTGTGAGGAATCGGATTCGCGAGCAATACAGATTCTTCACAATCGATGAATATCAAGATGTCTCACCGTTGCAGCAGCGACTCCTTGATCTGTGGTTAGGAGCGCGAAAGGACATCTGCGTAGTCGGAGATCCTGCCCAAACTATTTACTCCTTCGCAGGTGCGACGCCATCATTCTTGCTCAACTTCACAAAGAAATATCCTGATGCTGCTCTGGTTCGACTGCAACGGGGCTATCGCTCAACGCAGGAAATCATCAATCTCTCCAATCAGATGGTGCGAAGCAGCGGATTTGGCATGGAACTTATCGCTGGAGAAATCTCACATGGCCTCGCGCCAAAAGTGATCGGGGCGTCGAATCCTGCTGATGAGATTACTGCAATCATTGATTCAATTAAAGAAGAGATCGCAGGGGGTCGATCTGAGCGCGAATGTGCGATCTTGGTGCGCACCAATAATCAGATCGATTCACTCGAGCGCGCTCTCGCTCTCTCTGGTCTTCGATATCAAGTGAAAGAGAAGGATAAATTCTTCGATCGCCCGGAAGTGCTTGATGCTATGCGGGTCATAAGAAGCGCTTCAGTGCTAAGCGAATCTGGCAATCTCTGGCCACAAGAACTCGCCCAGCTCCTTGCACCACTTGGGACGAATCCATATCTCCAGTCAATCTTGGATTTAGCCGATCAATCCCGCGCAGAGGGAACAGAGTCGCTTCGCGGATTCTTAAGGGAATTGGAGGAAAGAAAGGATGAGGAGAATCCACCACAACTTCCTGGGATCACACTCTCCACTATCCACGCTGCGAAAGGTTTGGAGTGGCCATCGGTTTACCTTGCGATGCTCACAAAGGATTCGATGCCATGGCCATCAAGCCCAATCGATGAAGAGCGACGACTTTTCTATGTGGCAATCACTCGAGCGAAGGAGCGACTTGTCCTTTCTTACTCGGGCGTAGCCTCCCCGTTTCTCAGTGAGATCGGTCAGATTCAGGCGTGAATTCGATGAGAGTGAGGTTATTTGTTTGCGTCAATCGATACCCGCTTGGTAATCTTCGCGACATGTCCGCAATCCGCTTCAACCATTCATTTATTGGTCGTGCCGTTAAGGGCCAAGCCTTTAGCGCCAAGACAAGCTCCTTTGCGATGGTTGATCGCTATCACACAACCACCGTTAAGGGGATCGCGGGATCCTGGAGGACTATCTAAAAGATCAGATAGAAGGCCAGGGGCCCAGAATCCAAATCGGATTCGGGCCCTTTTTCTTTTTCCAGCAAAGGACTGGAGAAGGGAAGTTAAGACAAGAGCCGTGGCGACACGGGAGAGGAAAGGTGAGAACAATGGCAACAGTTCTCTTCAGCGACTTACTAGTACCGGGATGGGCCGAGAGCAAGATCGGCTTAAATGATGTGACAGGTACTTATGGCGATCGTTATGCCTTCTCACTCCCATGCCATAAGAGTGATCCCGAGATGTTCTTCTCAGAAGATAGAGAGATTATCGAGCGGGCAAAACGAGCCTGCGGACCTTGTCCGGTACGTGCGGCATGTTTGAAAGGTGCTCTCTCTCGTCAAGAACCTTGCGGAGTCTGGGGTGGCGAACTCTTTCAAGAGGGACGCGTCATCCAAGAGCGTCGTGGCGTTGGTCGCCCGAGGTTGGTCACGATCAGTTAAGCAAATCTGGTGAAGATCTAGTTGTGAGTCCCTGGCACTGGGGCAACACCCAGTGCCCTCAAGTGCCAACCAGCATCGATCCACTTCTTGCGATCTAAAGCATTACGCCCATCAATGATGTTGCGTTTTGCTACCACTGAGT
>SYAN01000020.1 GCA_005787575.1 Actinomycetota bacterium
GGCTGCCGTTGAGTTGTCGTACTCACGGAACTTGATTGTGTATGGACCAGCTTTGTTGCCCATTTGCTTAAGAAGCAAACGGATCGCCTTGTTGGTCGACGCGCTCTGATCAGCAGATCCACCCTGCTTTGGCAGGTCAGATGAGATCCAGAGTGTCTTACCAGCAGACTGCGCGCTTGAGACGAGTCCCAAACCGAGAGCAGCGGTTGCGATAGCAACAATTGCAATCTTTGCAGATTTGTTCTTCATTTAAGAGGTATACCTTTCCTAGGTTTCACCAGGGGTCACCCCCTGATGCAGGGGATACCTTAGGGTGAGGTACGGGTCTTTGACCAGATGTCGCACAAATCCGGCGAACAGGCAGGGGTAACTTTTTCGTTACCCCAAGTGGAAATTGGCCCCTCTGGCAGACTTTCGTGCATGACCCAGGATTCCGCATCGGCTCAGCGGGAGGTCGGCTCAGATCTCATCATCATTGGCGCAGGGATCGTTGGAGCTATGTGCGCCCATTACGCGATTAACTCCGGGCTTCGAACGATTGTCATAGATAGAAATGCAGTTGCAAGTGGAACTACTGGTGCAGGTGAAGGCAACATCATGGTCTCCGATAAGACTCCTGGGCCAGAACTTGATTTAGCACTCATCTCGCGAGAACTTTGGTTCGAAGTGGGTGCGCGAGTAGGAGATACCTTCGAGCTTGTCGCAAAGGGTGGAATCTCAGTTGCACGGAATAATCCGCAACCACTTCGAGGTTTAGCGCAGTCACAAACTCTTGTTGGAGTCGATGCACGTGAAGTAGATGCAAACGCGCTTTCAAAACTTGAGCCGTTCATCTCACCCGAGATCAAATATGGTGTGCACTATCCGCAAGATGCGCAGTGCCAACCAATGCTTGCAGCGGCACGTATCCTTCAAGATTTTCAACGTCGGGGTGGTCAACTCCGTTCACATCAAGAAGTAATTTCGATTGAAGAGACCAGCGATGGAGTTGCAGTAAAGACTGTCGATACAGTCTTTCGCGCCAGCCACGTGATTAATGCGGCAGGCACCTGGGCTGGGGAGATTGCAAAGCGTGCCGGTTCTGACCTTCCGATAATGCCGCGTCGCGGATTCATCCTCGTTACTGCGCCGCTTCCCCCTTATGTATTTCACAAGGTCTATGACTCGGACTATGTCGATAACGTCGCTAGTAGTGATGCTGACCTTCAGACCTCGACCGTCATCGAAGGAACAAAGAGCGGCACAATCTTGATTGGCGCGAGTCGTGAACGTGTGGGTTACGACAAATCAATGAGCGTTCCGGTGATAAAGAAGTTGGCGCGCCAAGCAACTTCACTCTTTCCGGTTCTGCGTGACGCGCAGTTACTGCGGGTCTACAACGGCTTCCGCCCCTACTCGCCAGATCACCTCCCAGTTATTGGTCCAGATAGCCGAATAAAAGGCCTTTATCACTGTGCCGGTCACGAAGGTGCAGGCATCGGACTCTCGGCAGCGAGTGGCAAATTGATCTCAGAGATGATCACTGGTGTAAAAACCTTCGTTGACGCGACACCGTTCTCGCCCGCGCGATTTCAGAATCTCTTGGTCTCGTAATATGGCAAAGACTTTCTCATTCGATGGTGAAGCAATCAGCTTCGAATCTGGAGACACCATTGCCGCTGCCATCCTACGAAGTGGCAGGAAGTCACTTCGTCGAACTCGCTTTCATGGCGAGGAAAGGTCGATCTTCTGTGGCATCGGACAATGCTTTGATTGCATCGTCATTATTGATGGCAGATCCAATCAGCGTGCCTGCCTTCTTCGTGCAGAAGAAGGAATCCAAGTCGAACATCAAGAAGGCTCAGGGCAAGTGCAGTGAGTGCGCAAATGCCCGCCACTAGCGTTGCAATCATTGGCGCTGGCCCAGCAGGACTCTCCGCACTTCGCCAGTTAGCAGATTCAAAGCGCGCGATACGTGTTGAAGTTATCGACTCGAATCCACGCTATGGCGGACAGTATTGGCGCCACCGGGAAGGTGACCCATTTCCTGAAAGCGACCTAGATCCAACGAGTCATAGCTCAACTGACATTCGAATCAACTGGCATCTCTCTACCTCGGTCTGGCAGATAGAGAATGTGGCAGGGAGTTTCCGCATACACACCGCCTCAAGCAGTGGCGAGAAATCATCAACTGTTGAGGTGGAGAAAATAATCATCGCAACCGGAGCTACTGAACGCACACTGCCGTTCAAGAACTGGACCGCACCTGGGGTGATGAGTGCTGGCGCCCTACAAAGCCTTGCTAAGGAGTATCAGGTAATTCCGGGAAAAGAGATTGTGATCGCAGGTAGTGGAGTCTTCGCGCTTCCCGTTGCCAAGACAATCAAGGAAGTTTCCAGCAAACTTGGCGCAGACGTTAACGTAACTGTGATCGAAGCCCAGAGCATCTTCCGCTGGTGGCGAAACTCCTTCGCTTTTCTCCTCAATCCAAGCAAGATTCTGGAGGCAGTTGGCTATCTCTTCTTTATGAAAAGGCATGGCGTCAAACGACTCTCAAAGAGAATAGTGAGAGAGGTAAAGGTTGAAACCGGGGAGATTGTTGGAGTCATGGCGGTGAAAGTCAAAAGCGATCTAAGCAGTGACACCACTGGTGAAATGCTCGCCGCAGATCTTGTTGCAACTTCTTTTGGATTCGTCCCGGACATGACGCTTGCAAGCATCCTTGGCCTTGAGCGCAAGAATCACAATGATGACGCAGTTGTTGTTGTGGACTCGAACCAAAGGACTTCGCTCAAAGGTGTTTGGGCGGCAGGAGAGATAACGGGTATTGGTGGCCACGAACTTGCAATCAGTGAAGGCGCGATTGCAGCGCTCGACATCGTGCAGAAGAGTTCTAAATCGTGGAAATGGCGACGATTCCGTCAACAACTCTTTGCTCGAGGCTTAGCGAAGATATACCCGATCTTCGGCGGATGGATCGAATCGCTGGATGATTCAACAATCCTCTGTCGGTGCGAAGAGGTCTCCGTGGGAGAGATCAAGCAGTCTGCGCGTGAACTCGGGGCTGACTCTGCGCGCACAGCGAAACTATTTACACGTGCTGGGATGGGTCTATGCCAGGGGCGTATCTGTCAGAGAAATGTCAAGGAGATCATCGACTTTGTGAGAAAAGATTCGAAGAATGTAAGCGATGCGAATCGAGAGACGGTGCGCCCCATTGGTGGGGTAGTGACGCTTGGTGGGCTTTCCGACTAACATGACTGCTCTGAACGAGAACTGTTCCAATCGATAGAGAAAAGGTAGTGACGCAATGACTGTAAAACCCTGGCAAGGAATCCTCACAGCGACTGCGACACCATTTCACGAAGACTTGTCGATTGATTTCGATCGTTATGCCGACCATGTAGCGTGGCTTGCATCCTTCGGGACCCTCGGTGTGATTCCTAACGGATCGCTCGGTGAGTACCAGGTGTTGACTCGCGAGGAACGCATGAAAATGGTGACCACCGCGATCGAAGCTGCGCCAGAGGGTTTTCAAGTAGTTCCCGGAGTGGCGGCATATGGCGCACGCGAAGCCAGGGAGTGGGCTGAGCATGCGAAAGCGGCAGGTGCCGCGGCAGTGATGTTGCTACCGCCAACTGGCTATAGAGCAAGTGATGATGAAGTGATCGCTCACTACAAAGAGGTCGCTAAGGCTGGAATCGACATCATCGCTTACAACAATCCTTTTGATACGAAGGTAGATCTCACCCCCGCCTTACTGGGAAAGATTTCTGACGAAGTCTCAAATGTCGTTGCGATAAAGGAATTCTCAGGCGATGTTCGCAGAGTCTGGCAGATTCATAAGTTAGCGCCGCGCGTAGAAGTCATTGTTGGTGCGGATGATGTCTTGTTGGAGCTTGCCACCGGAGGAATCTCAGGGTGGATTGCAGGATTTACAAATGCGTTGCCTCGCGAGTCCAAGTTGGTCTATGACCTCGCAGTTGCGGGAGATTTTGAGCGCGCTCGCCCACTCTATTCCGCACTTCACGATCTCTATCATTGGGATAGCCAGAAGGAATTCATCCAAGCCATCAAATTAACGATGGAGTTCGAAGGTCGTTATGGCGGACCGACACGGTTACCTCGCCTTGAATTACCGAAGAAAGATAAAGAAAGAATTCATCAGCAGTATCTTCAATTCAAGAAAGCCTTCAACGCTTGAGCAAGATCCTCCGCTCAATACGAACTGTCGAGACCCATACCGAAGGTATGCCGACCCGCGTCGTCGTCGATGGATTCGGTGAGATTCCGGGCTCGACCATGTTCGAGCGCCGAGCTCATTTCATGGCCAACTCCGATGGGTTTCGAAAGTGGTTGATGTATGAGCCACGTGGCCACTCGGCGATGAGCGGTGCAATTCTTCAGAAGCCCACGAGAGCTGATGCTGATTGGGGAGTCGTATATATAGAGGTATCGGGATGTCTTCCTATGTGTGGCCATGGAACGATCGGTGTCGCCACGGTTTTGGTAGAGAAAGGATTGGTCGCGGTAAGCGAGCCCGTGACGACGATAAAGCTCGATACTCCAGCTGGCCTCGTGATCGTCGATGTCGCAGTCAAAGATGGCAAAGCCGAACATGTCACACTCACAAATGTTCCCTCGTTCTTACTCGCCACTGACCAGGAAGTCGAAGTTTCGGGATTTGGGAAATTGAGATATGACATCGCTTATGGCGGAAACTTTTATGCCATAGTTCCAATCGAGCGTGTTGGTATCGAGTTCAAGCGAGAAAATGGAAATAAATTTCTCGACCTAGGACTTCGCATCAGCGATGCCATCAATGAACAGAATCGCCCGATTCATCCCGAGAATCCTGAGATAGCAATCTGCCACCATGTCGATTTCATCGCTCAAGGAGAGTCTCGACTTCATTGGCGAAATGCCATGGCGATTCATCCCGGATGGTTTGACCGCTCACCATGTGGGACAGGAACGAGCGCTCGCCTCGCTCAGTTGGTTGCAAAAGGTGAGATGCGAGACGATGAAGTCTTGATTAATGAGTCCTGGATAGGTTCGATCTTCGAGGGACGAATAAAAGAGCGAACGAAAGTCGGAACGCTTGATGCGGTCGTCCCCACAATAAGAGGCAGAGCATGGGTGATGGGTGAGTCCACGTGGACACTTGATGCAAGCGATCCATTTCCTGAAGGTTTCTTGGTGTAGCTAATGAATCTTGATCAAATAATTTCAAATGCTCGTAAAGCTCAGATCTCCTGGGCTGCAAATCCCATCGCACGCTCTGCTGCCCTTTCGGCTGTGGCGAAGACATTCACGGCTCATCGTGATGACTTAGTCAATCTGATGGTTGATGAGGTTTATAAGCCAATCACCGAAGCGCGCGGGGAATTTGCAAGAGCGGTTGCGATTCTCGAGTACTACAGCCAAGCAGTATTAGACCCAGATGGAACATCAGTTCCGACGATGGATCCGAATCTGATTCTCTCGTTAAGGCGTCCTTACGGCGTTGCAGGTTTGATTACGCCCTGGAATTTTCCAGTGGCTATTCCAATCTGGAAGGCAGCCCCTGCGCTTGCTGTCGGAAATGCAGTCATCATCAAGCCAAGTGAGTTTGCTACTAAGACCGCACTCTTCCTACAGGAATTGATGGCTAAGACTCTGCCTGAAGGGATCTTCAATGTCATACCTGGAGGCGCAGATATTGGTGTTCAGCTAGTCGACTCGGCAGACCTCATCTCTTTCACCGGTTCTGCGAAAGTTGGAGGAAAAGTTGTTGCTCGTGCGGCGACTCTTGGTAAGCCAGTTCAAGCAGAGATGGGCGGACATAGTCCTGCAATCGTCTTACCTGATGCAGACTTAGAACTTCTCGTCAGTCACATACAAATTGGCGCCTTCAGTTATTCCGGGCAAAAGTGCACTGCTACTCGACGGATAATCATCGTGGGAGATGAGAAGCGCAAGGCCGAAGTCGTCGACGCTTTACGGTCGGGTGCTGAGAAACTTGTCGCCGGAGATCCAAGAGATGAGAAAACTTTTCTTGGTCCGCTGATTCATTCTGACTCATATAAGAACTACTCAGATGCAATAGAGTCCGCGAAGCAGATTGGGAGAATAATCTCGGGTGGAAGGATTGACGCGAGTGGAAAGAATCTTCCAAGTGCCACGCTGACAGATTCCATCCCTGCCGCGCATCAGTTGATGTGCGAAGAAGTATTTGCTCCAATCGCGCATATCGCAACTGTTTCAACAACGGATGAAGCAATCGCTCTAGCAAATTCTGTCCGCTATGGACTTACGGCATCGATTCACACAGCAGACCTTGAAGCATCGCTTCGAATCTCAAGACGACTCAATACAGGTATGGTGAAGGTCAATGGTCCTACTGCAGGAGTCGATTTCCACGCACCTTTCGGTGGCGACAAGGACTCCTCATATGGAATGCGTGAACAAGGAAAGGCATCACTTGATTTTTATTCTCACACTCAGACGATCACAGTGAATTCTGGTGTGAGAAAGTTCCAATAGGATTGATCTTGTGAAACGATTTATCGCAACAGTAGTCATCAACGCGCTCTTGATTGTTGGCAGTTATTTTCTTCCTTATGGGACATGGGCTTCGCTTGGTGGTTTACCGCTCCACCCACTTATCGTTCATTCAGTTGTGGTTCTACTTCCTTTGCTAGCTCTAATCATCATCCCGCTGATCTTCAATCGACGTTGGCTTGGACGTTTCCA
>SYAN01000089.1 GCA_005787575.1 Actinomycetota bacterium
TGATCTTTGGAACGATGATTGTAGATGAAGAGCAGATTCTCGTGGAAAATTGGGGAAAGTTATACAAGCTTGGAGCATGCCCCCAGAAGGAATTCTTTCGAAAGCTTGATTGTGGCGAGGATGTTCAAGCCGATCCTTACTTCACTGAGTCTAAGAAGCGGCTGGATGATGGCGCGTTCGAGACTTGGCTTAGCGTTAAGTTAGAACTCTGGAAGAACTTTAACCAAGAGCCTAGAGACTTCACACCGATTGCCATTCGGCATTCAATTAAGCGTTTCGTAGTTCAAGACGGAGCTCACCGTCTATCTCTGAGAAGTCTACGTGGATACAATGCCCATACGTTGGGAATTGGGCTTTGGGAATACAACTAGAAGCAATGAAACACATAGCGTTCACCGAGACTAAAGCCTGTTTATCTCCACTCCTTTACTTTAAGAGATGGGCAAAGCAGTCGGAAGATTTTCGGGAGACCCCAATAGATCGGGAAAGCACAAGCTCGCTCTTTGGTGGACGCAAGTGAGCCCTAAGGGTTCTTGCATAATTTTTGGGAGTCCCTGGCTTATCAAAATTCTGGGAGGCTGTTGCGACTCTTGATCAGGAAGATGGTTACCTGGGCTGGAAAGCGAACTAAAGAGGTATCAATTTTGCTTCCAGATCTCATTCAGCGGAAGCCGCATACTGTTTTTATCCAGAGCGCATACAACGACATCTAAATCAGGCAACCAAGGAAAATGGGAGTAGCAATACTCTGGTCCCAGAGGAGCAAATTTGTTGAGAGTTGCCCATCGATTCAAATAGCTCTCATCATGTACTGAGGCTACAATTCCCGCTCGGAGGTCAGCGTCCATCCATGCGTCGCAAATTTCACTCAACTGTCGGATTTCTTCTGTGGGGCCAAAGAAGATTCCACCCGCATAATAATCTCTCCTCTGTCTTCTGGGTACCCAAGCTGAAGAGTTGCGTCTGGACTCCCATGATCCCAGGCCGCCCTTTCTGAGCCTAAAGTAACTTTCGGCGAGTCGCTCTTTAGGGCTCAACTTGAGTCCAAAATCTCTAGCCCAACCCGGATGTCTTACTAAATGAACCGATGTTGACTTTTGAATGGCAACGTGCAGGGCATGCGGCTTTTCAATTCCCATGTCACAGTCCAAATAGCATATGAAGTCGAAGTCGCTCATCTCTTGGGAGATGTACTTAAATCTGAGCATGGAGGCCAAGGGGAATTTGTACGGGGGGCACTTAAGTATTTTGACATGGTCATCCAGTTGGTTGTCTTTGGTAAATTGAGTTAAGTGTTCCATTTGGTCTGTCGCCACTACATACTGCCAGCCGAGCTCTCTAACCTGATCAGAAATAGCTCTGAGTTGAGCCTCCAACATAAGTACGTAGCGGTTGGTTGCGATGGTAAAAAATCCAATTTTTGATAGACCATTCGAACGCATCTGACTAGAGAGTCCTCTCTCCATATATGTAGTATTCCTCCCAGGGCATTCCGGGCTTCTTGTCAAAAGTGGAAGTCATATAGCCGTGGTTACTAAGCCACATGGAAACATCTGAAAAAGTTTCGGTTTCAGGTTTGCCAAGAAAATCGTGACAACTAACTACAATCCTCTTTGGGAGTGATGAAAGACCCTCCAAGGCCAGAAGTTCAGCTCCCTCGATGTTCATAAGCAGCAGATCAGGTTCCAGAAAATCCGAGAGAGCCAGAACTTGATCGAGAGTGAACCCCATAAATTTGACCCCTCTACCGCGAACATTTAGAATATTTGAGGTGGTGAAATCGGCACCAATAAGGTTCCCGAGTAGAATTTCAGTCCACTCACTTTGGTTCGTGATTAGACCGAAGAATGGAAATACATTTTCAAAGTTGTTCAGATGAATTCCCATTGCGAGTTGCGCAAAAGCAGTCGGATCCCCCTCTATAGCGAGGACCTTACCACTTGGCCCTACGAGACGAGACGAAATAAACGCTTCGGTTCCAATGCCTGCCCCAACTGAAACCACCTGATCCCCTGCTTGCGGGAAGTAGTATCTGAAAAAGGGGCTGAACTCAATCTTGGAAAGTTCCAACGCCCAGTCAGAGGACTTCCCTTGCAACACCAACCAAGGTTGGGATTTGAATTGGTGGAGCCAATACTTGCGACCAATCGGTTGGGTAGAAACCCAGCCATCCCTTCGGTCCCAAACACCCCTTAAAGGTATTACTGTGCTGATCCAATAAGGAATATTTCTCAATCTTCCCAACATCTCGGGTTCCCAACCTTTCAATAGCCCATCAGAGAACAGAGACTAATGGGGGCAGGCATGAGCCATCTACATATGATACGCACTCGATTGGGTGGTATGTTCATCGCATCGCACACTCAGATTCCGAATGGTGGGCCGGTGCCCGGTTATGTTCATTATCACCGCGTTAAATTTCTAATGATTTATTGCAAGAGTGGCTAGGTGCGAGTCGTTCACGAAGACTGAGGTGGGTCATTTGTGATAAACGCTAGCAATTGCATTTTGCAGCTACCAGAGATTCGTCACTATGTACTCGAGGGCTCAGACAATCTCGAAGTCATTGAAATTGCTTCCCCGCCGAGCACGAAACATTTGCTGAGCTTCAAATAACTTTGCCAACTCCGCAAATAAGACCCACCGAGTTTTTCTGGACAGCATTTTGTGCGCAATGTTGCCGAACAAATATCTTGGCTGCCATTGCGCCACTCGGGTTTGAAGCACGCAAAACATGCATTGATACTGCGACTTCGTTCAACGCAAGTGTCATGACGGTGCGCGCAAACAAGTCGGCGATCATCGATGAAAACAAGCGTCAACATCAGTTGATGCCTATCTTTGTTTTGTGTGGCTCAGCAACACTCGCAACTGGGAACGATCGCGAGACGAAACAATTGCAGACTGGTACATCCATAACTTTGCCGAGACTGCTCGACTACAAACTCAAAATCAGCTCCGAAGACACCCATCGTCTCGTCGTCGAATTACCCGCTTCAAATCGCTGATTTGTCGCGACGCCTCGCGGTTTTGCCTGACAAGTATTGTCACCGTTATTCGAATTTGAAGTATTCCTGATCTGTAGCAGCGTCAAGAGTCAAATATGGATCAACTAGATGCGGTCGCGCTAGCAAAGAAAGATCGTCACGGCCGGCAAGAATTATTGTGTCCACATCGTCAACGCTTGACACACCCTCAACAGTCACCGTCGGTATCGGGACTTCCAGCCGAATATGATCTTCATTCTCCAAACTTGTGCTCCACTGTGAACCAATGCGGTGGAATCAGATCGCTGGTATCAATTTTTTCCGTAAAAAACCACGGTTTTGGTGCGACAACTGGTGTCACTCCTTGATTTAACCAACCCGCCATCCAAGAAAACGTGCTATTTGCAATGACGAGCGACGGGGAGGTAATTAGTGCTTGGAGATCAGTCCACGGGGACGTCGCATCAACCTGAGTCACGGAGGCACCAATCTCGTTTTCGAGTTCACTGAGATCACCAAGCCGGTCTTCGGAAACCACCCAGACTTCACCAGACTGGCCAGCCACACGAAGTGCAGCGATTGCATTTGAGTAATACCGGTAAGGCAGAATGCCGTGAATTTCACGTACTCCTGATTTCAAGTAGTCGCCTCTTCGGACATGAATGACGATGTCGTGGGAGCTGAAAGAAGCTGGATTCGTTGCGAGGTGTTTGATTGCCTCGCGGACTTGATTTCGACGCTCGATGCTTACCGGTTCAAGATAGCGCCATGACTGGAAGTAGCCAAAGGCGCAAGAACCTCTTGAGGTTGAGAAGAAGTCTGGACTGAATTGAAATGAAGGTTCAACAAAGTCGCACCACCGTGGAATCCCAATCTTTCGTATCATGCGCTCAAGTTGAGTTTGAGGTTCTCGAAGGCACTCGATCGTACGAGAGAGTCCATCTGGGGATTTCTTGATCACCTGATCAACTAAGAAAGGTAGTTGTGCTGTATACCTATGTTGAGATGGGTCGATGTACAGGCGGCACTTCAATTTGTCAGCTAGAGCTATACCTGCGAACAAACAGAACAATTGATTGCCAATCCCTCCACGACTGTGAATCGTGAATCCATCTGGGAGGGCATGTACCATCTGATGTTTTCTTCGGAGCGTCATCTCAAAGCGGTAACTAGCTCTTCCTGTCGAGTCGAAGCAGTCTTGCTTCTAAGATCATCGGGTTTTGGACGAGGCGCGTCTATTTCGATTATTGCGGCAGTTCTCGAATTTCTCTGATAGGAAAGCACCGGCTCATTTCGAGGGTACTGGATTGCAATTGGACCTTCAGATCTTCTTTGAGAATTCGTGAAGATAGTATTACGCATTATAA
>SYAN01000090.1 GCA_005787575.1 Actinomycetota bacterium
CAGAAGGTTAGGAGTTCGAGTCTCTTCGGGCGCGCCATACTTGTTTAGTTTTGTCAAAGCAATCCCTGAAATAAATCCAGATGTCTCCTACACTTCATGATGTGAATCAAAAATTTCCTGACAAATTGTTTTCAGCAATGAATTTCCGAATAAAGAAGTTTCTTAGGAGCTTTGGAATTTACGTCTACCGTACATATGAGCCACATACCTCCACGCTTATGTTCAAAGTATACGCGAAATTGATTTCATTAAGTTCAGGTGTGTTGCATATCGGAGGTCACATCGGCCAAGAAGCAGATTTTTATCGTTCTTGCGAACGTCCAGTTCTCTGGATTGAGGGTAATCCAGAGAAGTTCGAAATACTCAAGAACAATTTGGCTAAATACGAAGAGCAAGATTGTTTACTGGCACTACTAGGTGATGAAAAAAATGATCACCAACCTTTTAGAGTGGCCAGTAATGACGGTGCTTCGTCATCAATTTATGACTTTGTGGAATTCCATGATTTGGGCGTAGACATGGTAGACACAATGACTCTCCCGATGGTCCGATTAGATCAGACAATTCCTAAGAGCTACGCTAACAAGTACAATTTTTGGGTTTTAGATGTTCAGGGAGCGGAGCTAAAGGTGCTCAAGGGTGCAGGGGAACTGTTGGATAGTGTTTTTGCCTTAACTTTAGAAGTCAAGAGGAACTCTTTCTATAAAGAAGGTGCTAGATGGGACGATGTAGAAGAATTTCTTAGACACAAGGGTTTTACGGCTTTGTGGGAACCGGACCGAGAAGAAGAAACGATGGTCGCGTTTATACGTATGGAATCACCCACCTAGGCACGACACCAACCGGGAGTTCATGTGATTCCAAAGAATCTGGGTGAGGATGTAGTGACAACAGTTTCGGAAAGTGTCAAGCGTGATTAGGAAGAAATCTGCCTACTCATGGCCATATTTTATAGCAATAGCTACGGTGTCGGCTGTCTTTTTGGGATTTCTCTATAACTCATGGGGGCAGTTCACTGACATCCGTGGATTCTATGGAATGCGATATATCTATGGTGATCACCCCTGGCCGTTTGGTGAATATATAAGACCAGATGACTCTGGTGTAGTAGCACCGGTGGAGTACCCGGCACTTACTGGCTTAATTCTTTGGATCTTGACTTTCCTTATACCAAGTGGTGGCGACGTTACATTGAAATACTATTATTTTAATGTCATTGTAAATGGACTAGCTTTCTTGTTCTGCATTCTTATTCTCGACAAACTAGCAAAGAGAAAATTTGTTTTTTTACTTATCCTCGCGCCAGCGGTCATCACAGCACTAAATAGGAATTGGGATATATGGGCAGTGTTAGCCTTACTTGCCTCCATTTCATTCTTCCAGAAACAAAAATGGAATAGGAGCGCAGTTCTTCTGGGTGTAGGAATAGCCACAAAATTCTTCCCAATCGTATTACTTTTACCCATAACTGTTTTCTTCATACGAGAAAAAAGGTATAAATCCGCAATACGTTATCTCTTGATTTCGTCGCTCACTTGGTTAGTGATCAATGTTCCTATCATGCTCGTAAACCCTAAAGGCTGGGCTTATTTTTATGAACTTAGTTTTTCGAGGGGCTTATCGGACGGATCAATATTCAGTATCTTAGATAACATCGGTATATCTATCTTTTCCCAGAGCACCTTTTATTACATATTTAACGGGATAATTTTCTCAGCCTTGTTATTGTTTTTGCTCATGAATAGGAACAATATTTCTTTAATGCAATCTGCTTTCCTTGCGATGTTTGCTTTTACTTTTTTTGGGAAACAATATTCAATGCAGTATGTGCTTTGGATAGCTCCGCTCGCTGTTGCAGGAATATCAATGATTCGCGGTTCTCAGAGGACAAGGTTGGTTCTTGGCTACATCGGCTGGCAGATTACCGAGATACTCTTTCATCACGCTTACTATCAAAATCTTCTAGCTAGAGTATTGGAGTCTCGCGGAAGTCCCTTAGAGGATTTTTGGAGCAACACAGAGTACTCTGTCGTGGCATTAATCAGATACACATCCCTAGTCATTTTTGTTGTGCTTTACGTTTCCAGCTTGATGAGTGAGCAACCAAATCGTCCGCATCATTTTACAAGTGGAGCTCAAAAGAATCTTCCGAAGAAGATTCCACCCAAAGGGCGCTAGCAGACTTTCCGTTCATCAGGTAGTTACGCTCCTCGAGATTAAAGTCGCTTAGGTTACTCCATGTTGTTTGTTGTAGTGTTTGCAGATGTTTGGGGTTAGACCATTATGGAAATCAGGGCTTCCCATGTTTGTGGGGTCAGTATCGGGATTTATTGCATCATTTCTACTCTCTATCGACAAGATAAAACTTCTTAAGGATTCTCAGTTTGTCCCCTCGTGCAATATCTCGGAGACACTGAACTGCAAGAGTGTGATGCTCTCTGAGCAAGCTGAAGTATTCGGATTTCCTAACTCCCTGATTGGGATCGGTGCCTTTGCCATATTCGTAGCGCTCTCAATTGCGGTCCTAGCGGGAACTCAGTTTCCAAGCTGGTTCTGGAAAATAGCGTTAGCTGGAACGGCAGCTGCTGTGATTTTCTGTCATTGGCTTGCCTACCAAACCACTTTTGTTATTGGAGCACTCTGTCCATATTGCATGGTGGCTTGGGCAGGAACGCTATTAATCCTTTCAAGTATCATCCAGGAAGTTTTGCGGCCAAAGTCGGATGAAGAATCCAGCAAGGGTGAGGCGGTTAGCAAGATAATGCAGTTGATGCCGATATTTCATTTACTCTGGGTTGTGATGCTGATTGGCTCTGCCTTCGTAGGGGTTATCTGATTCCTTCTCTTGTTGCATCTCATCTTACTAATTTGTTGGGTATTGAACCCAACTCATCATTAGTTGCGTAGGTAGCTTGCGAAGGCCCTGAAATCTTCGACCATGAAGTCAATCTCTGGCTGTTTGTGAGCAAAGCTGATTAACCACTGTTCATCAAGTCCTGGGGGGCTCATGATCTTGTGGTTGACCGACCAGAGAAAAGAAAGTTGGGCAAGGTCAAAGTCCGTGGCCTTGTAATCTCGGTAGTTGCGTACTGGAGATGTCGACCAGGTCGTACAACCCTTTACGCCGAAACCAACTGAGTGAGCGGGCAGTTGAAACTCCTCAATGATTTCGCTGATTCGAGCGAGCGCCTGTCGGTTAAAAGCCTCTGCCTCATCCAAAGTTTCTTTCGTGGCGATTTTGTCCATCGCGAGAACCGATGCCACACCGAGAAGATGACCGTTGAAAGTACCTAGGTGTGCCATCTTTCCGGTCGTAATGGCATCCATAACCTCTTGCTTTCCACCAAATGCAGCTAGGGGAATGCCACCGCCGATGGATTTTGCAAGACAAATTAAATCTGGCTTGACTCCGAGGCGTTGCGCTGCACCTTGGTATCCAGCAGTAAGACCAGTCTTTACCTCATCAAAAATCAAGACAACTTCGTACTTGTCACAGAGAGCGCGGACTTGCTCTAGGTAGCCCTGATCAGGCAGAACGATTCCGATGTTTTCCATCACCGGTTCAAGAATGAAGCAGGCGATAGTGCTTGCGTGTTTCTTGAGTGTTCGCTCAAGAGCATCAGCATCGTTATAGGGAATCACATGAATCTCACCTGGAACCGCGGAACTCTGGACCACCGGAATTGGGTCGCTAGCTGGACCTGCTTCATCAAGAGGTGGTTTCACTGATACCGAGAGTGCGTCGTAACTTCCGTGATATCCGCCTTCAAGTTTGACCACGCCATCCTTGCCAGTGAAGCCACGGGCGGTTCGAATTGCATACATGGTGGACTCAGTGCCTGAATTGGTGAATCGCACCTGGTCTAAGCCAAATCGACGGCATATTCGTTCAGCCGCATCTCGCGTCTGTGGGGAGGGTGTGACAAAAAGAGTGCCGATTTCGAGCATCTTCTTCACTTCTTCCACCACTACTGGATTGAGATGCCCGGCGAGCATTGCGCCAAAGCCCATTGAGAGGTCAAGAACCTTGCGGCCATCGACATCTTCCATCCAGGCACCTTTAGCTGACTTGATGGAGATGGGAAATGGATCCCAATGCTGGAAAGAGGATTGAACTCCAAGTGGTGAGGATTTCTTTGCTACCTGATTTTCAGTCGCAGACTTTGCGACCGATGAATTGAAAAGATCCCATTGCTCTTGAAGGGCGCTTTGAATTTTGGAAGTCGGGACAGGCTTTGACTTGCCGGTGACGATACGAAGAGTCTCGGGGTGGTTCTTTGGGGCAAACATGGGGTTTGTTGGACATTCACAAGTGACTCACTTTGTGTGAATCAGATAGTTGAAGTTCACGCTCCTTGCGTTTATCAATAGTTTGAAAATGCGCATGCATTCAAACTGAAGGAAAGGTTACCACACCAAAAAATTAAATCAAGACTAAATAATTTCCCGCATGAAAAACCCTACTTATCGTTTCAATTGTGAAATTGTGTAGAGAACTTTTGCAGTCGGTTCTTCGGTATCTGATCCCGGTGGATTATCACTTAGTTTCACGATGACAGTACGCGTTGATGGGTCAACAAAAACGAATTGCCCATAAAGTCCAAGCGCCATCGAAGTTCCAGTATATGGATGCCAAACCTGGGCTCCATATCCCCAGTCATGGTCAAGCTTTGTAACTGGTGTGGTCATTCGCGTGAGCCAAGATTTAGAAATGACTTTCGTTGAGCCGGAATAACCGCCATTGAGGAAGAGCAAACCGACGCGGGCGTAGTCTCGTGCGCTCGCATTAAAACAGCAGAACGTCTTCTCAGTTCCCCCGACTCGGTCAACATTCCACGTGGCAGGAAATTCACTCCCTACCTTCTCCCAAACTTCCTGCTGGAAGTAATCGGCAACTCTCATGCCAGTTACCTTCTTGATGATCATCCCTAGCATCTGTGTATCAACGCTTCTATATTCAGACCTGCTACCTGGGTCGAATGACATCTTTCGATTGTTCTTCATAAACCAATCAATATCAGTCGTTGCATACATCTGGGCGATTGCGACACCCCAGCCCTGAGGCCCGGTGGGATAGTCATCAGAGACTCCTACACCTGATTGCATATCGAGAAGTGTTTTAACTGTGACCCGATCGAAGGCGCTGTCATTGGAAAGTTCTGGGAAGAATTCAACGAAGCGGTCTGATTCAGAGATCTTTCCTTCATCGATGAGACGCCCAATCAAGATTGATGTCATCGTCTTGGCGACAGAGTAAGAAGGAAGTTGCGATGACGCCGTGAACCCATCTCGATACCACTCATACGTGAGCACGCCATTTCGCACGACAAGGAATGCATTTGTTTTCGTTGAGTCAAGAAAGTCATTAAAGCTCATGGTTTGTTCCTGATAGAGAACTTCTTTCGGCATCTCTTCATTGCCTTGAGGCAGTTCTATTGGTTGTGAAGATGCAGAGATTGTGTGCCACGGCATCAGCGTCGGAGTTTTGGAGGCTGGGGCAAGGCCGAGCTTTATTGCTGCTATGGGGTTGGGGTACCTAATGGCCTTGGTAAACAAGAATAAGGAGAGCGAGAGAATCAGTAAGGAAACGAGAGTATTGCGCAGGATTCGAATTATTCGCCTCATGTGGCGAGTCTAGAAGAAGGAGCCTTCGCGGTACCCATTACTAACGAGCTACATGCTGATTTCTTATCTCAGATATAGTCTGGACAGTGCGGTTCATAAACGAGCCATCTTTTGATCTCACCTATGACGATGTTTTCATGGTGCCGAATCGTGCAGCAATCGGCAGTCGTCTTGAAGTAGATCTATCTCCTCAAGATTCGGTCGGAAACACAATACCTCTCGTTGTTTCAAACATGACTGCAGTCGCTGGACGTCGCATGGCAGAGACGGTCGCTCGGCGTGGAGCAATCGCAGTGATTCCTCAAGACATTCCACTCGAAGTTGTTACTGAGGTGATCACTTGGATCAAGTCGAGGCATCCCCTCTTTGATACCGCTGTAACCCTGGGCCCAACGCAGACTGTCGCAGATGCCAGCAGTTTGATCCATAAGCGTTCCCATGGCGGAATCGTGATTGTCGATGGTGATAGCCCAATAGGTGTTGTCACTGAAGATGACCTCTTGGGTGTGGACCGATTCACACAACTTCAGAAGGTGATGAGTACCTCCTTGGTGACTCTTACTGAGGAAGCGGATCCGAAATCAGCATTCGAAACGTTGCAGGAAAATCGGGTCAAGCTTGCGCCTGTCGTATCACGTGACGGAACTTTGATTGGCGTTCTTTCAAGGATGGGAGCGCTTCGCGCTAAGTTGTATCGGCCTTCGCTAGATCGTCAAGGGCGATTGCAAGTCGCTGTCGCGGTGGGAGTAAACGCTAATGTCTCAGGTCGAGTAGCAAAGCTACTTGAAGCCGGTGCAGATTCAATAATCATCGATACCGCACATGGCCATCAAGAGAAGATGATTGATGCACTTTCAAGCGTTAAACAACTACAGCCGAAAGTCCCTGTTGTTGCTGGCAATGTGGTTACAGCCTCAGGCACTCGTGACCTTATTGATGCAGGCGCGGATGTGGTCAAAGTCGGTGTGGGGCCGGGAGCGATGTGTACGACGCGAATGCAAACCGGTGTGGGTCGACCACAATTCTCTGCAGTACTGGAGTGTGCTGCTGCAGCACGAGAACTTGGAAAGGGTGTTTGGGCTGATGGAGGTATCAGACATCCACGAGATGTTGCACTCGCGCTCGCTGCTGGAGCGTCTCAAGTGATGATCGGCTCGTGGTTTGCCGGAACATTCGAATCCCCCGGCGATTTACAGATTGATCCGCAGGGGCGCATGTATAAGGAGTCGTTCGGCATGGCATCTGCTCGTGCAGTGGCAGCTCGCACTCTGAGTGAAGGTGAGTTCGAGCGAGCAACAAAAGCGCTCTTTGAAGAAGGAATTTCACATTCCCGGATGTATCTCGACCCAAAG
>SYAN01000091.1 GCA_005787575.1 Actinomycetota bacterium
AGAGTCACCTGCTCTACCAACTGAGCTAACAACCCGGTCTTCGCCTCGCGTCAGCGGGGAATCTGGCGCGAAGGTGGACTATATCGGCTGGCGAGCGCTTCCCAAATTCGACACCATGCCGCTATGAAATCGGTCTTTCAGCGACCTTCATTAGTTTCGGCATTTATCGCCTTGGTTCTTCTCTCCCCACTCACGCCGAGGTACTCAGTCAGTGCAGCCGAGAGCAAGGCAATCGAAGCGCTCAATCAACTCGATATAAAGGGGCGCGCGCCAAAGACTGGTTATGAGCGAGCTGCATTTGGTTCTCCATGGTCAGATGTGAATCGAAATGGGTGCGATACCCGCAATGACATTCTCTTTCGAGATCTGCGATCGATCATTTTTGAGAGTCAACGCGATTCGTGCGTGATCGTTAGCGGAATTCTTGAAGACTCATATTCTGGAGAAACTATCGATTTCATCCGAGGGCGAAGCTCGAGTCTTGCCGTGCAGATTGATCATGTGGTTTCACTCTCAAACGCATGGCAGACAGGGGCATTTAGTTGGGGGAGCGCGAAGCGGAAAGAATTCGCCAACGACCCACTAAATCTTCAAGCAGTCAAAGGTTCACTTAATTCCCAAAAGGGTGACGGCGATGCTGCGACCTGGTTGCCGCCGAATAAGTCTTATCGATGCTCTTACGTCGCTCGGCAGATCGCCGTGAAAAATCGGTATGGCCTCTGGGTCACGCCGCCAGAGAAAAAAGCGATGATTCGAATTCTTTCATCTTGCCCGAATCAACAGTTGCCGGCACGTTAATAAAAAATCATTTCAAGATTATCGAGTTTGGATTTGGGGTGAGCGACGGGGGTCGAACCCGCGACAACCCGGACCACAACCGGGTGCTCTACCAGCTGAGCTACGCCCACCATTCGAGTTTCGTTCGCCCAGAAAGACACCGACACTTAAATCGATGAACTTGATTGGCGAACTGGCACATCATACCGCCAAGAAAATTCTTGCTGCTAACTGCCAATTTCTTGAAAAATCGACGCACGATAATGCGCTAATTCCGCAATGGAGTCGCGGATATCGGCAAGGGCGCGATGGTTGCCGATTTTTGCTGGAGCAGAGTAATAAGCCTTCGGGTACCAGCGCTTTGCAAGCTCCTTGATCGAAGAGACATCAATGGTGCGGTAGTGAACGAAAGCGCTAAGTCGTGGCATATCGCGCGAGATGAAGTTACGGTCCATCCCAATGGTGTTTCCGGCGAGTGGAGATTGGCCGGGCTGACAATGCGCCGACAAATATGCAATGACTTCTTCTTCCGCCTCTTCAACGGACTTTCCGTGGGGGATCTCTGCGAGCAACCCCGACTCCTGATGCATAGTGCGAACGAAGTCGCCCATCTCTGCCAGATGAGCATCACTTGCTTTGATGACTACATCGACACCTTCTCCGAGGATCGTCAGTTCGCTATCGGTCACAAGGACACCAATTTCGACCAGAGCATCGGTTTCGACCGAGAGGCCCGTCATCTCGCAATCGATCCAGATAATCGGGGGTTCCACGCCTCCACCCTAAGCGCTCTCGAGGTCAGTGCCGATGCCCGACTTCACGATTTGTTCATCTTCCGTTCACCCTTTTGCTACGCCCGATTGTGACTCCTGCCCAAAGATGCGCCTCATGCCAAGCCCTCAAGCGCTCGCGGAAGCACCGAATCTGCCGAAGCCTCGGGTCATCACCACTGAACCTCGACTCTCAGACAAGGTATTTCGTGCCGTCGTGACTGCGGGCGGTCTCTCATCGCTGATCATCTTGGGACTCATTGCATTCTTTCTCGCATATCAAGGATATGAAGTACTTATTTCCGAGGGGTTTTCTTTCGTCACCTCTTCGCAGTGGGAAGTAATCACTGACGAGTACGGGGAAGTCCAAAACTACACCTTTGGTCTTGCTGCGATGTTGGTTGGCACTCTCCTCTGTGCGCTGATTGCTGTGGTTGTTGCGGTACCAATCGCAGTTGCATCAGCACTCTTCATGACTTTCTATTCACAAGGCAAAGTGAAAGCTTTTCTTATTGCCGTTATCGATTTGATGGCAGCGTTTCCGTCAATTCTTTTTGGCTTCTGGGGATTCTTTATCTTGATGCCAAAAGCTGAGTATTGGGCGATGTTGCTAAATAAATATTTAGGATGGATACCAATCTTCCAAGTTGACGAACGAATTTTCACTCGTTCACCCTTCTTGGCTGGATTGGTTCTAGCAACAATGATTATCCCGATCACGACGGCGATTGCGCGTGAAGTCTTTGACCAAACTCCGCTCGATCGCATTCAAGCCGCTTATGCTCTTGGAGCGACGAAATGGTCGATGATCCGTTCCGTCGCCCTTCCCTATGGACGGGGTGGCGTTGTTGGTGGAGCCATGCTGGGTCTCGGAAGAGCTATGGGTGAGACTGTTGCGGTTTACACCGTCCTCAATATCGCCTATCAAATCAACTGGCAGGTTCTCTTTGGTGCTGGTGGAAATGTTGCCTCGCTCATCTTGCTCAAGTTCGGTGAGGCAAAGCCTGTAGAGATTCAGGCTCTAATGGCAGCCGGATTGATTCTTTTCTTGTTGACACTGCTCGTGAATTTTGTTGCTGACTTTATAGTAAAAAGAACCGGAAGTCGTGGGCGATGATGTCATCAACACTCAATGAGAAGAAGTCGATTCCAAGTCCTGCAAAACCTTGGAAGCCCACATTCGCTGAGCGAGCTGGGAGCCTTTCGGTGGGTCTCCTTGCAGCAATCGCGAGCCTCACAGTCGTCGCCCTCACTCCGATGAAGGGACTGTTGCCGTCATTCATACTCTTCATAATTTTTGCGGTTGCAATTGGATACGCGAAAGGTTTGATTGGTAGAGGTTCTCCTACCGCTAAAAACAATGCAG
>SYAN01000092.1 GCA_005787575.1 Actinomycetota bacterium
CGTTACGAGAAGGAGAGTGGCGATACTTGAAAAAACATGAAAAGACATCTCTGTAAAGCAATGAAACTAGAAACAGTTAAATCGACTAAAGGTTAAATTGATTTAACGAGAAACCCTTTTTCAGAAAGTTTTGTTTTAGCGTTTAATCGACTTTTTCGCGCATAATCGTCTTAACAAATAGCGATTTATAAATATTATGCAGTTTCGTACTGAACTGAATCCTCTAAAAGTCTGAAGTCAGAAATATCGCTAAATCTCTTAACCATGAAAACAATAAAGACTGAAGTCTGGATTTTCTTTTTCTCCGCTGACAGTTGATTCACCGTAGACTCACCCCATGCCAGTCAGAGGTATTCGCGGTGCCGTGCAAGTTCCCGACAATTCCTCGCAATCTCTTGCGCGAGAAGTTCCGGTTCTGATCCAGGAAATGCTCGAGATTAATCAACTCTCCTACGACTGCCTTATTTCCATCCTCTTTACATCTACCCCCGATCTTAATGCCGACTTTCCTGCCGCCGCTGCCCGCTCGTTACCGCTAGGGGATGTTCCACTCATCTGTGCTCAGGAAATCGAAGTGCCTCATGGAATGCCTCGGGTCGTTCGAGTTCTTATGCATGTAGAAACCGATATCCCAAGAAAGGCGATAGAACACGCATATCTGGGCGCCACAAAAGACCTTCGGCGCGATTTGGCACAGTAGAAACAGTGAAGCGGCATATTCATATCGTTGGAGCTGGCTTGATCGGAACTTCTATCGGTCTCAAGGTTATCGAGTTGGGATATTCAGTTTCCATGACGGATATAAATCCCACTGCCGAAGGACTGAGTAATGCCCTGATGGGCCGCTGGAGCAAAGAGGGCGAGAGCGCTGAGTTCGTAGTGGTTGCTGTTCCTCCGAAAAGTATAGCCGGAGTCATCAAGGAGCAATTGTCGCTCCACCCGAATGCAGTAGTTTTAGAAACTTCCAGCACCAAAACTAACCTTGCACTAGAACTTGAAGTTTTATCGGTTGAATTGAATCGAGTCGTCCTTACCCATCCTATTTCAGGACGCGAAGTTAATGGCCCTTCGGCTGCTAGAGCGGACCTTTTTCTCAATCGAGCTTGGATCGTTTCGCCATTGAATCAGACAAGCGAAAACGCCGTGGCTGAAGTCGAAGGATTGATCCGGTTGATAGGGGCTGACCCCTATCGGCTCTCTGTCGAGGATCACGACCACCTCTTGGCCACCACATCTCACCTTCCCCAAGTTTTGAGCACTGTTCTAGCAACTCGCATCAATGAATGGGGAGCGAAGGCTTCTTTGTCCGGTCAGGGGCTTCGTGATCTCACTCGTCTGGCTGATTCTGATCCAAACCTTTGGTTAGAAATCCTTTCTACCAACAAAGAACAAGTGTCGAAAGTTCTAACCAACTTGATTGCAGACTTAGAGAAGTTTGACAGTGCTGTCAGAGATGATGACAGTGCAACGATTCTGAATATTTTCAATGAAGGAAAAATCGGCCGTTCTTTGATATCCGGAAAGCACGGGGCCGTAGCTCGTGATTACGCGCAATGTCAAATAGTGATTCCAGATGAACCTGGTGCACTCGCTAAAGTTTTTGAGATTTGTTTTCGCGATTCAATTAATATCGAAGATATTTCACTGGAACACAGCCCAGCCCAGGAAACCGGACTATTGACACTTTCAATCAACCCGCAACAAACGCGTCTTCTTGAACAATCCCTACAAAAATTATGTTTTGTCTTTTACTTTAAAGAGAAAAGATAGATCGTGTTGAAGATAGCGATAGATGGTCCGAGTGGTTCAGGAAAATCTTCAACAGCGAAAGCGCTAGCGCGTCGAGGAAGTTGGGATTACCTCGACACCGGAGCTCTCTATCGCATGGTCACAGCACTGCTCTTGAAAGAAACAAATATCGAGGCCGACGAATTTTTTGCAAATCTTAATCAACATCATTTTGCCATTTCCGTTGATCCGGATGCACAGAAATTCGCTCTTGATGGGCAAGACATAACTGCATTTATTCGCGAAGAGGCAGTGACAAGTCGGGTTAGCGAAGTATCCAGTAATAAACTTGTTAGGGGTTTTTTGTTTGGTTTACAGCGTCACTTTATCGATAAAACAACTCGTGGGATCGTCGTTGAAGGGCGAGACATTTGTACCGTGGTGATGCCGGAAGCAGATTTCAAAATCTACTTGGAAGCTGACATTTCCGCTCGTGCATCTCGTCGCGGGGCTGAGCTTGGCGTGGTCGACGGTACAGATACTGCTCTAGCACTTTCGGATAGAGACAAAAAGGATTCGAGTAGAGCAATCTCGCCTTTACTGGTTTCGCCAGATGCAACTGTTGTTGACTCGTCCACTATGAATCTCGAAGAAACGGTAAATCACATCTGGAACTTAATGCGAGAAAGTGACGTGCTTGGCTTGCCCCGAATTGCCGTCGTTGGTCGCCCTAACGTTGGAAAATCGAGTCTGATTAACCGACTTACTGGTAGGAGCGATGCAATTACTGAGGACCGACCCGGTATCACGAGAGATGTGGTTGAACATCTTGCCTCGTGGAATTTGAGAGACTTCATTTTGGTCGACACGGGCGGCTGGGATAGAAACGCGACTGGAATCGATGAACAAATTGCACAGCGAGCGATTGATGCTATTACGAATAGTGATTTGGTTCTCTTCGTTGTCGATGCTCATACCGGTGCACTCTCGGAAGACGAAGAGATGATTACGTTGATGCGAAAGTACGATAAAGAGATCTTCCTGGTAGCGAACAAGGTTGATAATGAGAATGATGAAGCTCAAGCCCATTCTCTTTGGAATTTGGGGATTGGAGAGCCTCATTTCATCTCCGCACTCCATGGACGCGGCAGTGGAGATCTTCTAGATGAACTTGTGGGAATCTTGCCCCAGGTTGGGAGAGGGAGACCACGCAAAGATCTGGATTGTTTGGCCATTCTTGGGAAACCAAATGTCGGCAAATCCAGCCTGCTCAATGCCCTTGCGGGTGAAAATCGAGCTCTGGTAGATGCCGTGGCCGGAACAACACGTGATCCGATTGATGAAATTGTGGAGTTGGAGGGTCGAAAACTTCGCCTCATAGATACTGCCGGAATCAGGCGCCGCTCCCATCAAGACGAGGGCGCTGACTATTTCTCGATACTACGTACCGAGAAGGCACTTGACCGAGCCGATTTGGGGTTGCTGCTTATAGACGCGTCAGAGGTCATCACTGAACAGGACCTTCGCCTTATCTCAATGATTGAGGAATCAGGTAAGGCCATCGTGATTGTTATGAACAAATGGGACTTGGTGGATGAGGAGAGACGCCTTCAGTTGGAGAGGGAAACCGAACGAGCGTTCGCTCAGGTCGATTGGGCGGAACGGATCAACATCTCAGCGAAAACTGGCTGGCATAGGGATCGGCTTATGCCGGCGGTAGAACGTGCCCTTGATTCGTGGAAACTTCGAATTCCGACCGGAAGGCTTAATGCTTTCGTTGGTGCGATTGTTGCCGAGAATCCACTTCCGGTGCGAAGCGGAAAGCAAGCAAAGATCCAATATTGCGTACAGGCATCTTCGATGCCACCTACTTTTGTCCTCTTTGCCACCGGTTTCATTGAGGCCTCTTACCGACGTTTCATCGAACGGCGATTACGTGAGGAATTTGGCTTCGAGGGTACTCCGATTCGCATTTCAATTAGGCTTAAGGACAATGAAAAGAACTAGTTCTAATGACGAATGGTTCGATGACGAATGGTTCGATGACGTCTTTGCGCAAACGAAGTAACATGGGAAGGACGTACGGGACGTAGCGCAGCTTGGTAGCGCACATGGCTGGGGGTCATGTGGTCGCGGGTTCAAATCCCGCCGTCCCGACTAGGGAGAATATGAGAGGAATATGAAGAGAGAGAAAGTTCTCACCGTTCCGAACGCGCTCTCACTCTTACGTCTCCTCGGAATCGGCCTTTATTTTCCGTTGATTCAGAGGGAACAGTTTGGTTTTGCAGTCATACTCCTTTTCGTTGCGGGAGCTACTGATTACCTTGATGGAAAAATCGCAAGAGCTTTCAACCAGAGTAGCCGCCTGGGCGAGCTCTTGGATCCAGCTGTCGACCGGCTTTACATCGTCGCAATTCTTATCTCTTTCCTACAACTGGAGTTGATTTCTTCTTGGTTAGTTTTTGGAATCGTTCTCCGCGACCTCGCTTTAGGTGGCATGTTAATTGTCATGAAACGTTTCGGTCTGCCTCCATTCCAGGTCACCTATCTCGGAAAGGCGGCAACCTTCAATCTGCTCTACGCGTTCCCACTCCTCTTGCTGACCAAAATGGAAGAGGCGTGGATCTCCCAAGGAGCTTTCATCTTGGGGTGGGCATTTTCGATTTGGGGGATAGGTCTTTACTTTGTTACTGGTGTTTCCTATGGGGTAGCCGGAGTGAGAGCGATTGCTCAAGTGAGGAATTCGAGGTTATAGTCTGTCCGTCCGCGACGAACCAGGAGAGTCATGAGTTCTGTTCCTCAGAATTTGAGCTACACCAAAGAACACGAATGGGTTCTTCTTAGTGGCGATGACATCGTCGTATTTGGCATCACAGACTATGCCCAGTCTGCCCTCGGCGACATTGTTTATGTGCAACTTCCCATGATTGGTAGCACCATTTCTGCTGGAACGGTCTGCGGTGAAATTGAATCAACAAAGAGTGTTTCCGAAATCTTCGCGCCGGTAAACGGTGAAATCGTCGAAGTCAATCAATCTTTGAACCAGAATCCAGAAAAGATCAATCAAAGTCCTTACCAGGATGGGTGGATCGCAAAAGTCAAGACCTCCGGTGATGCCTCACTGCTTGACGCCTCAGGTTATTCCGCGCTGATCGCTGGGTGATAAGCGCTTTTCAAGGCAACTTTTGGATAAAGCTCGGCTTGACCTTCAAGCCTCGGCTCAATAGCGTTGCCCTCAAGTTGAAGGTGAGAGTGATATGAGCGTTCCAGCCCGGGCTTATCTCAGCATTGGCGAAGTTCTCAGTAAGTTACGACAAGAATTCCCGGAAGTGACTATTTCAAAGATTCGTTTCCTCGAATCGGAAGGCTTAATCGATCCGCAGCGAACGCCTAGCGGTTATAGAAAATTTACAACAAGTGATCTCGAACGACTTCGTTACGTTTTGCTCGCTCAACGTGATGCCTACCTTCCTTTGAGAGTCATCAAGGAAAACCTTGATGCCCTTGACCGCGGACTCACACCACCGGCTACCCCCGGAACTCTTCCCACAGTCCGGCTTGCAGCCGTTGAAAGCCCGACAGATTTTGCAGACAGCGCAGATATTCGTCTCTCGCGGGACGAGCTACTAGCGTCTTCAGGCCTAGATGATGAACAGCTGGTAGAAGTTGAAGGCTTCGGATTGATACAGCCGAGGGGACGTTTCTATGATGCCAATGCTCTCGCTATTGCAACAGCGATTGCTGAGATGAGTGAGTTTGGAATTGAAGGACGTCACTTGCGGGCTTTTAAGACGGCAGCGGATCGAGAGATAGGTCTTATCGAGCAAATCGTCACGCCATTACTTAAGCAGAAGAACACCGACTCAAAAGCAAGAGCAGAAGAGGTGATTCGAGAACTTGGCTCACTAAGTGTGAGATTGCATGCTGGATTAGTGAAAGCTGGCTTGGCCGAGGGAAGATAAGTTCATGGATTTCCATGCCGTAGATGTCGTGGGTGTCCGCGTTGAGATGCCCTCAAATCAACCAATAGTTCTCCTCAAGGAAATGGGTGGGGACAGGTACCTGCCGATTTGGGTTGGAGCCGTGGAGGCGACCGCAATCGCTTTCGCACAACAAGGCGTTCAACCGCCACGACCACTTACTCATGATCTTATGAAAGATCTCTTGGGTGCACTTGACCGTAAAGTTGAATCAATTCACCTTACTGAACTCAAAGATGGAGTCTTCTATTCACTTATCAATCTCGATCGTGGGATCACAGTCTCATCACGGCCGAGTGACGCCATCGCTATTGCTCTTAGAACCGGCTCTCCAATCCTGGCAAGTGAAGGGTTGCTCCAGGAAGCTGGCATTCAAATCCCTGATCAGGCGGATGATGAGGTGGAGAAGTTCCGAGAGTTCCTCGACCAGATCAATCCAGAAGATTTCGCCCCCTGATTCAGCTCTGTAAGTAGAAAGTTCCTCCTAAAAGTCACCCTCAGCATCTAGACCCTGCCTCTGAGCGGGTCTAATCTGCCGTCATGTTGGCAAGGCGGATAACTATGGTCCTAAGGACTGGCGCTTCGGTTTTCCTTTTGAGCAGCATCACCCTGGTGGCCCTGCCGGAGGCTTTTCTTAGGCTGCTTGATCTTGGTACTGAGACAAATCAAGCAATCCTTTGGCTGATGAGAATGTTGGGTGTTGCCCTTATCGCTCTCTCTGCCTTCATGCTCATGGCAGCGGGAAATTTTCCTGAACGGGCTCTCAGACAGGCAGGGCTCCTCATGATGAGCCTCTCGCTCGCCTTCACAGCACTCACAATTTTTTCACCCGGGTCCTGGAGTCCAGCAAAGGTTGCTTACCTTGCAGTTGGGGCTTGTTTCGCAGTGGCCTACCTGTGGGCGCTGCGCGGCTATCGCAGCCTTCGATAGGTTAACTTCTACTTTAATCTTAGAGTGTGTCGGTCCTTGTGTCTAAGGTGTTTACTTTCTAAAGTTCTCCAACGAGGATTCTTCCCCCTCCCCGTATTGGAGCCTCATGAGCGAGATTTACACCGCGGTTACCCCCAGAGAGCATGGCTATAGGGGAGTAGTGGCTTGCCAGGCGGCTGGAATTTCTTATCGCCAGTTGGACTATTGGGCTCGCACCGGCCTTGTCGTTCCATCCATTCGCTCTGCATCTGGATCGGGTTCCGCTCGACTCTACAGTTTCACTGACATTCTGGTTCTCAAAGTGATTCGCCGCTTCCTCGATGCGGGGGTATCGCTCCAAAACATTCGAGTTGCAGTGCAACATCTCACTTCAAAAGGTGTCGCAAATCTCGAAAAAATCACTTTGATGAGTGATGGTGTCTCTATTTATGAATGTTCATCTTCTGAAGAGGTGTACGACCTGCTACAAGGTGGCCAAGGAGTCTTTGGTATTGCCATAGGGAAGGTCCTCAGTGAGGTGGAGGGCACTTTGATCACAATCGGGCAAGATTCTGCTTCGGATGGGGATGAACTAGCAGAGAGACGTCGGTCGAAAGGCGCCTAAGGCTCATCAGCCTAGATTTGATCTGATTCTTCCAGTGAGAAAAATCAGGTAGCTCTGTTTATTCTTAGGCTGTGTCCAGTCCTAGTCAACAGATCCGTTTCCAGGATAGACATATAGGCCCTTCAAGCCACGCACTCACAACGATGTTGATGACTTTGGGTTTTCAGGATCTAGATTCCTTTACGCAAGCTGTTGTCCCTGATTCGATAAGAACCCTTGAAGCTTTGGAAAGTCATCTCCCCGAGGCGGTAGGGGAACATGAAGTCTTGGAAGAGCTTCGGTCACTTGCTGATCAAAATATTTGTTTTAGGTCCCTTATTGGGAATGGCTATTTTGGAACTTTAACTCCACCTGTGATCATTCGAAATCTTTTAGAAAACCCCGCTTGGTACACCGCATATACCCCTTATCAACCAGAGATAAGCCAAGGTCGTCTTGAAGCTCTATTCGCTTTTCAAACCATGATTGCGGATTTGACTGGACTTGCGATCTCAAATGCTTCCATGCTGGATGAGCCCACAGCGGCCGCGGAGGCCATGACTTTGGCGCGCAGGTCGTGGAAAGGGCAGGAGAACGCACCTTTCTTTGTCGAGGAAGGCGTCAACCCTCAAACTATTGCAGTCATCGAAACAAGGGCACGCCCACTTGGAATTGAGGTCATTAAGTTCTCAATCAAAGAGAGACTGCCTGATGTAAAGCCATTTGCCGTACTCGTTCAATCTCCTGATACCAATGGTTTGATTCATGATCTTGAAACGATTCGCCGACAAACCCAAGATTCGGGAGCTTGCCTTGTAGTTGCTACAGACTTGCTGGCACTGACCTTGATCAAATCACCGGGTGAGTTCAACGCCGATATAGCAGTGGGTTCTGCGCAACGCTTCGGAGTTCCGATGGGATTCGGAGGTCCACACGCGGGATTCCTGGCAGTGCGCGAAGGCCTGGAAAGATCTCTTCCAGGTCGATTAGTGGGTATGAGTGTCGACTCCCATGGAAATCCCGCTCTAAGGCTTGCCCTACAAACTCGTGAACAGCACATTCGCCGGGACCGGGCCACGAGCAACATCTGCACCGCCCAAGTTCTTCTAGCGAATATCTCAGCTATGTACGCGGCCTACCACGGTCCTTCAGGTTTGACGGCGATTGCTTCACGAGTGCACTGCCTTGCTGTCATCTTCCGAGATGCATTGATTCGCGCTGGCTATACCATCGAAGCGGAGACTTTCTTTGACACAATTTCAGTGCAGATGTCATCGTCGCAACGAGAAGATGCTGTATCTGCTGCGAGAAAGTTGAAGTACAACCTTCGCAAGAAATCTTCTGGAGTAAGTGTTACTTTTGATGAAACATGTGATGAGAGAACCCTCAATGACCTCGCGACAATCTTTGGTATTGAACTTGAAGTCGGTAAAGCAAGCGAGATGTTCGGTTCTGCTCGAACCTCAACCTTCCTCACTCACCCCATCTTCAATACCTATCACTCAGAAACTTCGATGATGCGCTATCTACGCTCGCTCGCGGATAAGGATCTTGCACTCGATAGAAGCATGATCCCACTTGGTTCATGCACCATGAAACTCAATGCTGCAATGGAA
>SYAN01000093.1 GCA_005787575.1 Actinomycetota bacterium
CCCTCGACATCTAAATCACCTCATCTTTCTGGGCGTCCGGTGCGCCAGGTTGAGCAACAGATCATCGACCATGCCCAAGTGATCCTTGCGGTCCTCGTATTGCGCCTTCAGGTCAGCCAGATAGCCGATCATCCCTTTGAGTCTCGCAGCCAGCAGTTCTGCGACCGCCAGCGCGATCTTCGGATGTTGTTCCAGAAAATCCCTGCCACCGCGCGTGACGAAGCACGTCGTTTCCTCCACCGCCTCCACCGATGCCGATAACTTTGATGACTGCCAGATAATTTTGCGGTGTGGCCACGTTCTGCCTCTCCCAAGGGACTCTCAAGGCTTCCTTGAGAGTTAAGTTCGTTAGTGCGCGCAACCGTAGGGAGAGCGCTTACCTGGTGCAAACACCGACACGATGCAAAGTCTCAAGGAGAAGATAAAGGTTCGCTTTTCACTCTACAGAGGCTCAACGTCTTTCTTGATCTCATCACTTCACAATAGGTAGCGAAGGATTACTGACATCTATTGATTTGACGGCACGATTTGCCTTTAAATCCAGCAGCTGAGTCACTACCGCCAGCTTCAATTCGATCTCTTCACCTGAACCCCACTTGATCTCAAGCCAACGATTGCCCCGATCCTGGCCAGCGAGAGCGCCAACCTCACTCTCTGAGATGAATGTAGCGATTGGGGTCGCAGTCATTTCTCTCGTGGGAAGTACAGGGTTGATTGCCTTAAGAAGTCGCAGTGCCGACAAGCGAGCTTCTAGGTCATCGCTCTCAAGTCGAAGAAGCGGAACCTCGCGATACTTCGAACCAAGGTCACCGGGCAGGGTAAAGATTGCACCTTGCTCGTCAATGAACTCCTTTGTCGTTTGCGATTGGCCAAGTGACTTGACCGAGCGTTCGACCACCATCACCGGACTTCTTTCGCTGACTCTGATGGAGACAAGTCCAGCGAACCACTTAAGGTCAACTTCAACTCGTCCTATCCATTGATCTTCTTGCAAAAGATTGCTTATCGCGCGGACATTGACTCGCGCCATGGGATCGCCAATCTCAAGCCCGAGATCGGAGTCTGTCAGTCGATTCGCAATCAAGGTGCGATTCGACTCATCACTGGTCTTGATCTCTATCTTCTCGATATCGAAAAAGTTCGACCAACCTAGAATATAAACCGTGGTCAGGAATAGGCTTCCTAGTAAGGAGAGAGCAAGAACCCTTCTGAGCTTTACCTGCATGAATGGAAAATACTCTCAACCTTGATCATGAACTTCGATTGCGCAATCTTTCCAAAAGCTCTCCACCTAGATAAGTGATATCACCGGCTCCTAAAGTCAATACTAGGTCGCCTGGAGAAAGCACGTTAAGGAGTTCGTCAATCAATTCATTCCGACTAGACAGATAGCAGACCTTCTCTGCCTGGATTCGGGCTGCGATAAGTCCAGTGTCCACTCCTTCCATCGGTGATTCACTCGCGCCATAGATATCCATCAAGTAAATGAGATCGGCTTTTTCCAGGGCGCTCGCAAATTCCTTGTAGAAGGCGGCAGTTCTTGAGAAGCGATGCGGCTGGAAGATCACAACGAGTCGACCTCGATTGGCCATGTAATTTCGAGCCATCGCTAGCGTTGCTTCTATCTCGGTTGGGTGATGGCCATAATCATCGATCAGGGTTACTCCCCCGACCTCTCCTTTGATCTCAAAGCGTCGCGATGTTCCCTGGAAAGTCTTGAGGGCCCCGAATATTGACTCAATCTCAAAACCCAATTCGAGCAGCGTGGCAATCACGGCGCCGGCATTGAGCAAGTTGTGGCGACCAGAAATAGACAAGTTTAAAGTTCCAAGCGCCCTACCTCTCCAGGTAACGCTAGCGCTAGAGCTCCCAGAAGCCAGATGAAGATCGGTTAACTGTAAATCAAATTCCTCTTGACCTTCTTCTTCGATCCCGTATCTGATGGTGCGCAGTTCCGATGGGAACTCAAGCGTTCTCAACTCAGGATCATTGCCGCAGAGGACGAGAAAACTCTTCACCGTTCGTGAGAAATCAGCGAAGATTTGACGAACCTCAGATAAGTCTTTGAAGTTGTCAACGTGATCTAGTTCAAGATTTGTGATGATTGCACCATACGGGTGATACCGAAGAAATGATCCATCAGATTCATCAGCTTCTACGATGAATGTATCTCCAGATCCATCGGCGGCACCAGAATCCAATCCTCGAATCGTCGAACCAACTACAAAACTTGGGTCCTGGCCCATCTCGGAAAGTGCCCAGGCAAGCATCCCCGAAGTTGTTGTCTTTCCATGTGTTCCTGCGACGGCAATCGAGCGGCGTCCAACGAGAAGTCCAGCGAGGGCCTCGGCTCTGCCTAGGACAGGTACTCCCTTGCTTCTTGCCGCTAAGACCTCAGGATTATCGGGAGCTATGGCACTTGAGACCACAAGAATCTCTGCCCCTTCGACATGGCTGCGGTCATGCCCAATGAAAATTCGTGCACCTTCTCGACGTAACGTCTCAAGTGAACTCTGTTCCGTGTTATCAGACCCACTGACTGCCACTTTCCTTGCAAGAAGAATCCGTGCGATTCCGCTCATGCCAGAACCTGCGATCCCTACGAAGTGGACTCGTCCTCCAGGAGCAAAAACAGG
>SYAN01000021.1 GCA_005787575.1 Actinomycetota bacterium
CCTCATCGACATCATCGACCCGACGCCAAAGACCGTCGACTCGTTGATGCGTCTGGATCTCCCTGCTGGCGTCGATATCGAGATCAAGCTCTAAGGGGAAGACCGATGAAAAACACTCAAGCGCATAGCGCGGCGATCAAGGGAATCCTTGGCACCAAGCTCGGCATGACTCAGGTCTTCGATGAGCAGAACAAGGTGATTCCTGTGACCGTGGTCGAAGCCGGACCATGTGTCATCACTCAAATCAGAACCATCGAAAAGGATGGATACGAAGCGATCCAATTGGCATTCGGTGCCATCGATCCACGTAAAGTGGCAAAGCCAGAGGCTGGTCATTTCGCCAAGGCTGGCGTCACTCCTCGCAAAGATGTCGCAGAGCTTCGAACCTCTGCTGCTAACTCATATTCTGTCGGCCAAGAGATCAAGGCTGATGTTTTCACTGCCGGTGATGTCATCGATGCAACTGGTACCTCACTCGGAAAAGGAACTGCTGGCGTTATGAAGCGTCACAACTTCCGCGGTTTCGGTGATGGTCACGGTGTCGAGCGAAAGCACCGAACTTCAGGATCGATCGGTAACCGAACCACCCCAGGTCGCGTTTTCAAAGGAAAGCGAATGATGGGTCGTATGGGTATCGAGACTGTGACGATGCAAAACCTCAAGGTCGTCAAAGTGGATGCCGAGAAGAACATCATCCTGGTAAGCGGTTCGCTCCCTGGCGCTATCGGCGCAACAGTCTTCCTTCGCACCGCTTCAAAGAGCGTTGCAAGTGAATCAACCGAAAAGGCAGGTGCATGATGTCATTGAACGTAGATATCAAGGATGTTGCCGGTAAGAAGACCGGAACATTCGCACTTCCTGCAGAGATCTTCGATGTTCAAGTGAACATCCCGTTGATCCACCAAGTCGTCACTGCACAACTTGCTGCTGCACGTCAAGGTTCGCATAAGGCAAAGAACCGTGGCGAAGTCAGCGGTGGTGGAAAGAAACCGTTCAAGCAGAAGGGAACTGGTCGCGCACGTCAGGGTTCGACTCGTTCACCAAACCAGCGTCATGGTGGCGTTGCTCATGGTCCAGTGCCACGTCTTTATGACCAGCGCACTCCAAAGAAGATGATCAAGGCTGCGCTCGCCGGAGTCCTATCTGACCGTCAACGTAACGAGCGAATCCATATCGTCGATGGAATCATCGAAGCACCGAACACAAAGGGCGCGATCACTGCAGTTCGTCAGTTCACTGACCGCAAGCGCTCCCTTGTCGTTCTCTCTCGTACCGAGGAATCGGTTTGGATGAAGCTTCGCAATGTCGATGGTCTGCACTTGATCGCATCCGATCAACTCAATGCTTATGACGTCGTCGTCGCAGATGACGTGATCTTCTCGAAAAATGCAATGGATGAGTTCGTCCAAGGTCCAGCAAAGGGCAAGTCCGTAACTGCAGTTGCCCGTGAGAGCGAAGTCGAGGTCTCAGCATGAAGGATTATCGCGACGTATTGATCGCACCTGTGGTCTCAGAGAAGTCCTACGGGTTGCTTGATCAGAACAAGTACACATTCCTGGTTGCACCAGATGCCAACAAGACCGAGATCAAGATCGCGGTCGAGAAGGTATTCAAGGTCGAGGTACTCAAGGTCAACACCATCAACCGCGAAGGAAAGATGAAGGTCAATCGATTCGGTAAAGGAAAGCGCAAGGACACCAAGCGCGCCATCGTCTCGGTCGCACCTGGCCAGCGCATCGACATCTTCGGAGGTCCAGTCGGCTAAGCCTCGCGGCTAACCGAGATGGATTAAAACGGGAAAACAAAAAGAATTCACTGAAAGAAAGAACGACAAAGGAGAAGCAAGGACATGGCACTGAGAAAGTACAAGCCGAAGACGCCAGGCACTCGAGGTAAGAGTGTTGCCGACTTCGCCGAGGTCACTCGCTCCACTCCTGAGAAGTCGTTGATCCGTCCGATCAACTCCAAGGGTGGTCGAAACGCTCAAGGTCGCATCACCACTCGCCATCAAGGTGGCGGACATAAGCGCGCCTTCCGCGTCGTCGATTTCATCCGCAACGATAAAGACGGTATCCCAGCAAAAGTCGCACATATCGAGTACGACCCGAATCGCACCGCTCGAATCGCGCTACTTCACTTCGCAGATGGCGAGAAGCGCTACATCATCGCGCCAAACAAACTCAATCAAGGTGACACAGTCGAGACTGGTCCTTCAGCTGATATAAAGCCTGGAAATAACTTGCCACTTCGAAATATCCCAGTGGGAACGATGATCCACGCAGTTGAAGTTCGTCCTGGTGGAGGAGCAAAGCTTGCTCGTAGCGCTGGCGCGGCAATCCAGTTGGTCGCAAAAGATGGTCCATACGCACAACTTCGTATGCCATCAGGTGAGATCCGAAATGTCGATGTCCGTTGCCGAGCAACTGTCGGTGAAGTCGGTAACGCAGAACAATCGAACATCTCTTACGGAAAGGCAGGGCGCTCACGTTGGAAGGGTCGCCGCCCAACCGTCCGTGGTGTAGTTATGAACCCAGTCGATCACCCACATGGTGGTGGTGAAGGAAAGACCTCTGGTGGTCGCCATCCTGTATCACCGTGGGGTAAGCCTGAGGCACGCACTCGCAAGAAGAAGGCGAGTGATCAACTCATTGTCCGTCGTCGTCCATCTAACAAGTCCCGATAAGGAGAGCGCATGGCACGAAGTCTGAAGAAGGGTCCATTCGTGGACGCTCACCTCGAGAAGAAGGTGGATGAGCAGAACGCGAAGAACACCAAGACCGTGATCAAGACGTGGTCACGTCGTTCAACGATCACCCCATCGATGATCGGTCACACCATTGCAGTCCATGATGGACGCAAGCATGTGCCGGTATTCATCACTGAGGCGATGATCGGTCACAAACTTGGTGAGTTCGCACCAACCAGAACTTTCAAGGGTCACGTCAAGACTGAAGATCGGAGGGTCAAAGTTGGCTAACGACACAGCGTTGGTTGCGACTGCGAAGGCTAGAAGTCTTCGAGTCACACCACAGAAGGCCCGCCGCGTGGTCAACATGATCCGTGGTCAGCGCCTTGATCAAGCTCTCAATATCTGCAAGTTCTCGACGCAGGTAGCGGTGAGCGAGGATCTCTATTCACTACTCAATTCCGCATTCGCAAATGCGAAGCAGAAGAACCCGAATCTTCGCGAAGCGAGTGAACTCTGGGTTGCTGAGGCACTTGTCGATGAGGGCTTCACCATGAAGCGTTATCGCCCACGTGCGCAGGGTCGTGGTTATCAGATCCTTAAGCGCTCAAGCCAGATCTCAGTAGTCATCTCAGACGACAAGAACTATCGATCCAACTCAAGCAAGAAGAAAGCTGGAGCGAAGTCTGTAGCCTCGAATGATTCTGTTGACTCTGCTGCTGTAACCGGAGAGGAAGTGAGTGAGTAAATGGGTCAGAAAATAAACCCGCATGGCTTCCGCCTCGGTATCACCACGGAATACAAGTCCCGTTGGTATGCAGGCAAGCTCTATAAGGATTACGTCAAAGAAGATGTGATGATCCGAAAGATGATGCACGAGAAGATGGAGCGTGCTGGCGTCTCTCGAATCGAGATCGAGCGCACTCGTGAGAAGGTCCGTATCGATCTTCACACTGCCCGCCCTGGCATTGTCATCGGTCGTCGCGGAACCGAAGCGGACAAGCTTCGTCTTGATCTTGAGAAGTTGACCGGCAAGCAGGTACAGCTCAACATCCTCGAGGTAAAAAACCCAGAGACTGATGCGCAATTAGTGGCACAAGGAATCGCAGAGCAGCTCGCTGCTCGTGTCTCTTTCCGTCGCGCAATGCGTAAGTCGATGCAGACCGCACTCAAGGCTGGCGCCAAGGGCATCCGTGTCCAATGTGGTGGTCGTCTTGGTGGCGCAGAAATGTCTCGTAACGAGTTCTATCGCGAAGGTCGCGTGCCATTGCACACCCTCCGCGCAGATATCGATTATGGATTCCATGAGGCACATACGACTTTCGGTCGGATCGGCGTCAAGGTTTGGATCTATAAGGGCGAAGTCGTTGAGTCTCGCGCAGAGCGCGAAGCACAAGCACTCGCTGCCGCGAAGGCCGCGCGTGAACAACGTGCAGCTCGCGTATCAAAGCCACGTCAGCCAAAAGGTGAAGTCACTGTCTCACATGTTTCAGATTCAGCAGTTGCAGTAGCTGAAGCCCCTGCGGTTGAAGCCCCAGTAGCTGAGACCCCAGTAGCTGAGACCCCAGTAGCGACGAATGAGGGAGGCGAGTAACGATGTTGGTCCCACGAAAGATCAAGCACCGTAAACAACACCACCCAAAGCGTGGCGGTAAAGCAAAGGGTGGAACCACTCCAGCTTTCGGTGATTACGGCATCCAGGCTTTGGAGAGTGGCTATGTCACTAACCGACAGATCGAGGCTGCACGTATCGCGATGACTCGATTTATCAAGCGTGGTGGAAAGGTCTGGATCAACATATTCCCGGATCGCCCACTCACAAAGAAGCCTGCAGAAACTCGTATGGGTTCTGGAAAAGGCTCACCAGAATGGTGGATCGCAAATATCAAGCCAGGTCGCGTGATGTTTGAGATCTCAGGTGTGAGCGAAGAGATCGCTAATCAAGCGATGTCTCGCGCAATCCACAAACTTCCAGTGAAGTGCCGCGTCGTCCGTCGAGAGGAGGCATAAATGGCAAAGAGTGAGAGTGCAGAAGATCTGCGCGCCCTCCCTGTCGAGGAATTGCAAGAGAAGGTGAAGCGCTTGAAGGAAGAGCTCTTCAATCTTCGCTTCCAGGCCGCGACCGGTCAGAGTGAGAGCCATGGTCGCCTTGGTGCAGTCCGTAAAGAGATTGCAAGGATCTACACGATCCTTCGCGAGCGCGAGCTCGGTATCGGAGGTGCGGCATGAGCGAGAAGCGCCCATTCCGAAAGGTCCGTGAAGGAATCGTCGTGAGCGACAAGATGGATAAGACCGTCGTCGTATTGGTCGAGGATCGTGCAGCGCACAGCCTCTACTCCAAAGTCATGACCAAGAACAAGAAGTTCAAGGCGCATGATGAGTCGAACTCAGCAGGCGTCGGAGACCGAGTCCGAATCATGGAGACCCGCCCGATCTCAGCGACAAAGCGCTGGCGAGTGGTGGAGATCCTTGAGAAGGCCAAGTAAGAGCAACGAGTAACGGAAGAGAAAAGGAAAGGTAGCGAGCAATGATTCAGCAAGAATCACGACTTCGCGTCGCAGATAACACTGGCGCGCGCGAACTGCTCTGCATCCGCGTACTCGGAGGAACGAAGCGTCGCTATGCAGGTATCGGCGATGTCATCGTCTGCTCAGTCAAGGATGCAATCCCAGGTGGTCAGGTAAAGAAAGGTGAAGTGGTGAAAGCCGTCATCGTTCGTACCGTTAAGGAGAACCGCCGTGCGGATGGCAGTTACATTAAATTCGATGAGAACGCAGCCGTCATCATCAAGGACGACCTCGAACCTCGTGGCACCCGTATCTTCGGACCAGTTGCTAGAGAGCTTCGCGACAAGCGTTTCATGAAGATCATCTCACTAGCGCCGGAGGTGCTCTAAATGGCCCGAATCAAAAAGGGTGATCGCGTACTCGTGATCTCCGGAAAAGATAAAGGGATCACCGGCACGGTGCTCAAGGTCGACATCAAGGGCGAGCGCGTCATTGTCGAAGGCGTAAACCGCGTGAAGAAGCACACCAAGCAAGGCACCACTGATCGTGGCGTCAAGACTGGTGGCATCCTCACTGTCGAAGCGCCGATCCACTATTCCAATGTCATGTTGCTTGATGAGGATGACCAGGCCACTCGTATCGCTGTAAAGCGTGTCGATGGCAAGAACGTCCGCATCTCGCGACGCACCGGAAAGGAGATCTAGTAATGGCTACCGCTACTGCACCGCGCTTGAAGGCGCGTTACAAGGATCAGGTTGCTGCCAAACTCAAAGATGAATTCGGTTATAGCAACGTCATGCAGATCCCGACTGTTGCGAAGATCGTGGTCAACATGGGCGTTGGCGAAGCTGCGAAAGATTCTAAGTTGATCGAAGGTGCGGTCCGTGATCTCACCATCATCACCGGTCAGAAGCCAGTGGTCACTCGATCCAAGAAATCGATCGCTAACTTCAAACTCCGTGAAGGAATGCCAATCGGTGCGCATGTAACGCTTCGTGGTGACCGGATGTGGGAATTCTTCGATCGTTTGCTCTCTATCTCATTGCCACGTATCCGCGATTTCCGTGGACTTTCACCGAAGCAATTTGATGGAAACGGCAACTACACCTTCGGTGTTACCGAGCAGGTTGTATTCGCTGAGATTCCACAAGACAAGATCGATCGAGTCCGTGGCATGGACATTACGATCGTAACGACTGCCAAGAATGACGATGAAGGTCGCGCGTTGCTACGTGCGCTCGGATTCCCATTCGCTGACCGGTAAGGGGAGAGAGACTCTTTATGGCAAAGACAAGCCTGAAGATAAAGGCGAGCAGGAAACCGAAGTTCAAGGTGCGCGGTTACACCCGGTGCCAGCGATGCGGTCGCCCTCACTCGGTCTACAAGAAATTTGGCATCTGCCGCGTCTGCTTTCGAGAGATGGCACACCGCGGTGAGCTACCTGGAATCACAAAATCAAGTTGGTAATAACTATCGGAAAGGTCTTCAAGGAAATCCTTGAGGAAACCACTCGAAGAAGGGCCATAGGCCACGCATGACAATGACAGACCCGATCGCAGACATGCTTGCACGTCTGCGAAACGCCAACATGGCGTATCACGACTCGGTTTCGATGCCGTCGTCGTCAGTGAAGACCCGTATCGCTGCGATCTTGCAGCAAGAGGGCTATATCGCTGGCTTCAACATCGCCGATAACAAGGAAGGGTTCGGCAAGACGCTGACCCTCGAGCTGAAATACGGTTCAAATCGCGAGCGCTCCATCGCTGGACTTCGCCGCGTATCAAAGCCAGGTCTTCGCGTCTATGCGAAGTCGACTGGTCTTCCTAAAGTTTTGGGTGGACTCGGTGTCGCAATCATCTCGACATCACAAGGACTACTCACCGATCGACAAGCAAATCAGAAAGGCGTAGGCGGAGAAGTTCTCGCTTACGTTTGGTGATTGCGATGTCACGTATCGGAAAGATGCCAGTTGCGATCCCATCTGGCGTAGAGGTAAATGTGAACGGCAATGCAGTCTCAGTAAAGGGACCAAAGGGTTCACTTTCGGTCACAATCTCTGAGCCGTTGACTGTCACAAAGGAAGAGAATGCAATCGTCGTCGCACGCCCTAACGATGAGCGTCGCGCGAAGGAATTGCATGGACTCTCACGCACCATGGTCGCGAACATGATCACCGGTGTGACGACTGGATTCAAGAAGAAGATTATCTTGACCGGTGTTGGTTATCGCGTCGCTCTCAAGGGCAAAGATCTCGAGTTCCAACTTGGATACTCACATAACATCCTCTTCCCAGCACCAGAAGGAATCACATTTGCTTCTGCATCACAGACTGAACTTGAGGTATCAGGCGTCGACAAGCAACTTGTTGGCGAAGTTACTGCAAAGATCCAGAAGCTTCGTAAGTCCGATCCATATAAGGGCAAGGGTCTACACCTTGAGGGACAACGAATCCGTCGCAAGGCAGGAAAGGCAGGTAAGAAGTAATGAGCGCAAAGGCAAATAACAAGATCGTCAAAGGCTCGGCACAGATTGCCCGCATCCGTCGCCACTTCCGCGTTCGTAAGAAGGTATCTGGTACCGCTCAGCGTCCTCGCCTCGTTGTGACACGCTCTGCACGCCACCTATTCGTTCAAGTTGTTGATGACACCAAAGCGATCACACTCGCAAGTGCATCAACAATGGAGAGCGATCTTCGCGCTGATTCTGGCGATAAGACAAAGAAAGCTCGACGCGTTGGCCAACTCGTGGCTGATCGCGCCAAGGCAAAAGGGATCTCTGCAGTGGTCTTTGATCGTGGTGGCAATCGCTTCCATGGTCGAGTGGCTGCACTTGCAGAAGGTGCTCGGGAGAACGGATTGGACTTCTAATGACTCCTAACGACAAACCAGAACGCGACGAGAC
>SYAN01000094.1 GCA_005787575.1 Actinomycetota bacterium
ATCGCTTCGAAAGCGAAAGTGAATGTAGAAGGCCAGGCTCATTTCACACATTTAGAGAAGAGTGCAGGGTTTATCTCACTTCGCGTTCGATTAATCTCGAATCAACTCACCGCTTCGGATCTCGGTGGAGAGGACCTGCTCTCATCTCCTATATGGGTGACTCTGCTTCAGCGTTGAGCAACCTAGAGCGCATAATGTGCCCGTGGTAGCCGAGACCCTTACCCCCGACCTTGATGAGGCGAGTGAGACAGACCTTCGTCCTGACCGGCCGTGGATTTGTGTGGTTTGGGATGATCCAGTCAACTTGATGAGTTATGTGACTCACGTATTTATGGTGCTCTTTGGTTATTCGAGATTCAAAGCAACCGAGTTGATGCTCAAAGTACACACGGAGGGCAAAGCTGTGGTTTCAAGTGGGACACGTGAAGAGATGGAACGTGATGTCTCACGGCTTCATGAATATGGACTGTGGGCGACGATTCAACGCGACGATGAGTGAAAGTAAGTGATGTCAGAGCAGGACCCACAGATTTGTCATACTTTCTCTTCTCAAGAGCGATACATACTTATTAATCTCGCAGAACAGATCCTTGAACTCCTCGGCTCACCGCCAGAGGCGCGAGACCCGCTTCATGATGTCGTCGGTATTTCAGGAAGTGAACTTCCGCCGGAAGATCCGGTATTGAAACGTTTATTGCCTAGCGCCTATAAAGAGATCCAAGATGCAGCGGAATTTCGCCGCTACACCGAGGATGCCCTTCGCGAGAAGAAGCGGGCGCATGCCTATCTGATTCGAGAGACCTTGATTGATGATGAAGGTCTAGGAGATGAGATAGTGCAAGGCGATAAAGATATTGAGAGCACATCCATTCGAATCTCTATCAAGAGTGAGGATGCGTGGAGTTGGCTTGGTGGGCTCAATGACATCCGATTAGCACTTGCCGTACGGCTTGAAATTGGCGGAACCACGATGGGGGATCTGCCGAGTGATACACATAGAAATGATTCTGTAACTGGCGCCGACAAGGCGAGTGAAGCGCAGAGGGCAATACACCAGAAATTTGAATTGATGACTGATAGTGATCCAATGAAGGCGGTCTACGCGGTCTATAACTGGCTTGGTTGGTTACAAGAGGAATTCATCAAGCAGATGGATCCTGAAGCTGACGCTGATTTTGAAACTTAGAACTCATTCCATTGGGAGTGGGGAACTTGAGAATCGGATACGGCCCGTCTCATATTCGAACTAGATTGAAATGAGAATCGGCCCAGACTCCTCACGGAATCCGGGCCGATTCGCTAGAGCCAAAGGTTTAACCGCTTTGGCTGGCTAGTTACTTCGAGTATTGCTTAGTGGTCGTCCTTCATGCCTTCTGCGAGCGACTTCATGCGAGCGATCTTGTAGATCGTCAAGCCGAAGAGGCACTTCGCGAGAACGTCCGCAATGGTGTATCCGACCTGGCGTAGGACGAATGCATCTGGATCCATGGCGTCAGAGCCAAGGAGCGGCATCATGTAGGCGATTGGGTAGACACCCCATGTTGCGATGAGCAGGAGTCGGAGACGTCCGACTGTTGCTGCAACGCCTTCGGGCTGGCGGTCTAGCGACTTGCCAAGCTCAACGAAGAGAACATAAAGGATGTAGAGGAATGGAATCGTCGAGAGGACGCCCCAGAGAACCTTCGTTCCATCATCTGTGCTGATCTCACCTGGGTAGCCAAGCGCGATCATCGCAGCTGATGCTGGGACGAGTCGGGTAATCAAGGACCTACTTGCCTCTTTTGCCAGCGCAAGAACTGCGATGACTTCGACGAGAAGAAGGGGAACAGTGAGAATCCAGTCAACGTAACGGTAGCCTTCATTGAACGCCTTTGAATCAGCTTTGAAGTCGACCATCACATTGAAGCCACCCTCGACGGTTGCGTCAGAGTACGAATCAAAGATTCGTAGGTAGTGGTATCCCGCGATGAATGTAACCATCGAGGAGAGAACCAGCGCGTTGCGATACTTAGGAAGTACGCGGTGCTGGGCAACCAAGGTATATACAGTCGTAGCAAGCATCGATACAAGTCCGAATGAAAGGACGTTGTAGACCGTGCTCCACTGCGAGCCGTCTAGATTGATCATTTAATAAGCCTCCGTGGGCTATCAATACGGCCTCCCGGTTTGAGAGGTCGAGCGCCACTTCACGGCTTCATATGAGAGCCATGCCATAGCGCTGAAGGAAAAGGGTTCCCCTTGTTCAAGAGTTGTGCAAGACAAAATGGGCGTGTCTCTCGGTAAATCTTCACGAATTTTTGCGCCCATACGCAGGAATGTCCGAATTGAGTCGGATACTCGTCAGTACTCGGGCTAGTTGAATCGTAGAAAAATGCGCTCCTTGAATCACGGAAAGGGGCACACTTTCTGCCTTGCCGTGAGCGCAACGAGCGATGCGTACCCTTTGGCTCTGTGAGCGACCATCCGATCGGCATCTTCGACTCAGGCGTCGGCGGATTAACCGTTGCTCGAGCGGTCATAGATCAACTCCCCAACGAGTCAATTCTTTATCTCGGCGATACCGCGCGAACGCCTTATGGGCCAAGGCCCCTGGCCGAGGTTCGTAGTTTCTCTCTCGAACTTCTTGACCGCCTTGTTGCGCGTGGCGTGAAGGCACTGGTCATCGCATGTAACACGGCGAGCGCAGCGATGCTCCGCGACGCTAGAGAAAGGTATGACGTACCAGTAGTCGAGGTGATTCAGCCAGCGGTGAGACGAGCGGTTTCGGCCACTCGTAATGGGAAGATCGGAGTCATCGGCACTACTACGACGATCGACTCACGCGCATACCTCGATGCCTTCGCAGCCGCACCCCAACTTGAGATCACCTCGATCCCTTGTCCACTCTTCGTTGAGTTCGTGGAGCGCGGTGAGACAAGTGGCGCTGAGATCACAAAGGTCGCACGCCAATACTTGCAACCACTCCTTGATGCCAAGGTCGACACCTTGGTTCTCGGTTGCACGCACTATCCACTCCTTACAGGTGTCATTTCTTATGTGATGGGAAATGAGGTCACACTCGTTTCCTCAGCCGAGGAGACGGCAAAGGACCTCTACCGCGAATTAGTTGAGGCAAACCTGCTTCGAGGAGCGCAGGTAGATCCAAAGCTCCGGCCCAAACATGAATTTGTGGCAACGGGGGATGCTTCTTCCTTTGCCAAGCTTGCACGAAGATTTCTAGGTCCTGAGGTCGGTGAGGTTTCGTCGCACATATAGGAAGGCACATATAGGAAGGCACATATAGGAAGGCATATCGAGGCGGACATATCCAGGAAGATTGTGCCGGACAAAGTCTTAAGGAATGGGAGCGGGAATGTCAGATCGTAAAGATGGAAGAAGTCTTAACCAACTTCGAACCGTCACTTTTGAGCGCAATTGGTTGCGACATAGCGAAGGCTCAGTTCTCGTCAGCTTTGGTGACACTCGCGTTCTCGCCGCTGCCTCATTTACACCAGGAGTTCCACGATGGCTCACTGGTAAGGGGCAAGGGTGGGTGACGGCTGAGTATTCGATGCTTCCTCGCTCAACTCATACGAGATCTGATCGCGAGAGCGTCAAGGGAAAACTTGGCGGGCGAACGCAAGAGATCTCAAGACTGATCGGTCGCTCGCTTCGCGCAATCATTGATCTAGGACAACTCGGAGAGAACACGATTATCATCGATTGCGATGTGTTGCAGGCTGACGGGGGAACGAGAACCGCGGCAATAACCGGTGCATACCTCGCGCTCGCCGATGCAATCACTTGGGCAACCGGTAAAGGTCACGTGAAACCCGACGCTAAAGTTTTGAAGGATTCGGTTGCTGCTGTCAGCGTGGGAATCATTGATGGAAAGCCGATGCTAGATCTCTGTTACGAAGAAGATGTCCGTGCCGAGACCGATATGAATGTGGTCTGCACTGGTGCGGGAACTTTCATTGAAGTACAAGGGACTGCGGAGGGTGAACCCTTCGATAGAAAACTCCTTGATGGCCTTCTCGATCTTGCTCTAGTCGGTTGCGGAGAGTTGACCTCTCTGCAGAACTCTGCACTTGCTCCTTAGTTGTTGACTCACATGTCAGAGAAGATCCTCGTAGCGACTCGCAATAAGGGAAAGCTTGTTGAGTTACTACGGATTTTCCAAGAGGAGATTCCGGGGATAGAACTTCTCACTCTGGATGCATTTCCAGGAGCGAAAGAGGTAGAGGAGAGTGGTGAGACATTCGAAGCAAACTCTCTTCTCAAGGCTGAAGCCGCCTTC
>SYAN01000022.1 GCA_005787575.1 Actinomycetota bacterium
AAAAAAATGGCCCCGGATTTCTCCGAGGCCATTTTTGCTCTGATCCAAAGGGACCATCGCGTTCTATCTAGTTGTCGAGCAACGAGTTAGAACTTGATGTCGTTCTTCGCATCTGAGGTGATCTTTCCGTCGGCACCGACGTTATAGATCTGGAAGAGCGCACCTGAGGTGTCGCCAGCAGCATCGAACTTGGCTGTGGTCCATGCACCCTGGTAGGTGAAGTTCTGCCCTGCGGCAGCTGCCTTAACGGCATCACCCAACTTGGTCCAAGGAATCACCTTTCCACCATTCGAACCTGATACTGCGCGGAGGCTCTTGGTTAGAGCAGCAGCTTTTGTGCTCTTGCCGTGGATTGCAGCAAGGCAGAGAAGAACTGTTGCGTCAAAACCGGAACCATCAACGAAGGTTTCCTTGGTGTTTGGCTTGGCCTTCTTGCGATCGGCCTTCCACTTATCTGCCTGGAAGCCCATGGACTTCGCAGCAGTTCCCTTGGAACCCGCCATAACATCGAGACCAATGGTCTTGATGACAGCTTCGTTGTTCATAGCCTCAGTAAAGAAGGTCTTTGTCGCATCCCACTTGCCGGTTCGCTTTAGCGCAGGACCGACCTTTGCGAATGTATCTGGGAAGTCAACGATGACCCATGCATCAGGAGTCTTATCGGTCAGGGCCTTAGCCTCTGAATCGAAAGTTGCGCCATCTGGATTCCAGATGACCTTTGCTCCGACGTTTCCGCCACCCTTGACCCACTCAGAGGTGAGAACGTTGGCGAGAGCAGTACCGAAGGCATCGTTACGTGCACCGATGTTGATGGTGCCGTCTTTGCCGATCGCATTCTGCAGCGCCTTAGCAATCACTTTGCCTTGGAAGGCATCTGATGGATAAGTGCGGAATAGAGTGTCATTGTCCTTGAACTTTGTGATGTCCGGATTAGAAGCCGCGGTCGCAATCATCACGACTTTGTTTGGGACAGTCACGGACTGTGCTGCTGCGAGAGTCGCACCCGAAGTGAGTGGACCAACAATCGCATGAACCTTGTTGGACTTAACCAATTTGGTTGCAGCTTCGACAGCGATTGCTGGAGTTGCTTGATCGTCTTCAGATGCCACGATCTTGCATGAACCAGCGACCTTTGCCGCCTTCATAGCCTTGGTCACAGACTCTGCACCGAATTCAGCTGCAGAAGTTAGACCAATACCGTAATCAGCATTTCCACCAGTTAACGGATGGATGGTGCCGATCTTGAGATCCACACCGGCAGCATTCGCTGGCACGGTGTAGGCAAGCATTGCTGCAGTAGCAACTGCGACAGTTGTGACTGCAAGAACGTTACGCCTTGTTTTCATTGTTCTCCTTAAGGAAGCTCAACGAGTCTCGTTGAACAGCAAGAGCCTAATAACTCACTCCTGTGATGAGAAGAGGGCCCGTGCGGGCTACTTTGTGGTTTAGATAACGATTTCGTTGTATCTACGCGTACTAACATGCCATGACACGAACGGCCAGAAGCTAGCCCGAATGCCTACCGACCCCTGTTAGTTAAGTTGGCAGGAGAGTCAGCGTTTACCGAAATAGATTCCGACGATCTCTGGATCGTTTGCGAGTTTTCTTCCGTCACCCTCATGGCGATTCTTTCCCATATCAAGGACATAGCCGTAATCAGAAATCTCGAGTGCACGTCTGGCATTCTGTTCCACCATCAAGATTGTGACACCGGATTTGTTGATTCGAACCAACTCATCAAAGAGTTGATCGACGAGTGCGGGAGCAAGACCTGCCGATGGTTCATCAAGGAGCAAGACATCAGGTTCTGACATAAGAGCTCGTGCCATCGCAAGCATCTGACGTTGTCCGCCAGAGAGCGCACCAGCACGATCTTCTTTTCGCCCTGCAAGATCTGGGTAGCGCTGATACATCGCATCTTTCATAGCGGAAAGAGACTTACCTGCATGCTGCACATAACCCACATCAAGATTCTCATCAATACTCAAGGCCGGGAAGATGTTCTCGATCTGAGGCACATACCCGATACCAATTCTCGAAAGGTTATGAGGTTTTGTCGCAAGTACATCAACGACTTTCCCATCCTTGGTTAATGTCACTTTTCCTGATTCAACTTTCGCGAGTCCATAGAGCGCCTTTAGAACTGTGGATTTACCGGCGCCATTTGGTCCGACAATGGTGACAACTGATTTGCTTGGTACTTTGATGCTGACGCCATTAAGAATTCGTACATCACCATATCCTGCCTCTAGCGACTCCACAGCAAGCAACGGCAGGCCAGATTGATCCATCTCATGCACCTCGCTTTCGTGACCCGAGATAAGCATCGACCACTTGTTCATTTTCATAAATGGAATTTGGTAGTCCATCAGCGATGATTTTGCCTTCAGCCATGACGATGACACGTTCAGAAATGTTCATCACCGTCTCAAGATCATGCTCAATTAAAAGGAAGGTGATCTCATGTTGCTTTCTCATTGATGCGAGAACTTCTAAAAGCTTCTCAACAAGAGTCGGGTTTACGCCAGCGAATGGCTCATCAAGGAGAATCATCGAAGGGTTAGTCATCAGTGCACGCGATAAATCAAGAAGTTTTCTCTGGCCACCAGAGAGGATTCCTGCGAAATCATCGGCATATTTGGTCATCCCCACGCGATCAAGGCGTTCCATCGCTAACTCGCGAGCGTGCTTCTCGAACTTTGAGCGAGAACGGGGAGTGAAGAATCTCCAGAGCGAGTCTCCAGGATTTCCTTGAACCGCCATCATCAAGTTCTCAGCAACTGTTAGTCGCTTGATCACTTTAGCTCCTTGGAAAGTTCGAACCAATCCTCTGCTCGCAATCTCGTGTGCATGAAGTTTGTGAATCGTCTGACCCTTGAAGGAGATCTCGCCCGCATCAATCTTGTTCACTCCTGAGATCAAGTTGAATAGTGAGGTCTTTCCGGCGCCATTCGGTCCGATAATCGAAGTGAAACTTCCGGCTTCAACTGAAAAAGTGACTCCTCGGACAGGTTTGATTCCACCGAAACTTACTGAAATGTCGCGGACTTCGAGGATGGCCATGGCTACTCCAGAACCATCTCTTGTCGCTTGCCAAACAAGCCTTGTGGTCGTTTCACCATCAGGGCAATCAGAACCACGCCAATCAAGAAGATTCGAAGATATGAACGCTCCGGTGCCGAAAGCAGTGAGATGGGCCAGAACTCCACGAACCTAGTTGCACCATAAAGGAAACCGAAAAAGATCGCAGCAATCGCGAGTCCTTTGACACGAGTTGCGCCAGCGAGAATCAAAATCATCCAACCGTAGAAGGTGACTATTCGTAGGAAATCTTCAGGAGCGAGCAACATGAACTGAACCGCCCAGAACGCACCTGCGATACCTCCGAAGACCGAACCGATAATGAGTGCCTGCAGTCTGAATCGAAATACATTCTTGCCGAGTGAGCGCGGCACATCATCATCTTCACGGGTTGCACGAAGGACTCGAGCCCACGAAGTCTTTTGAAGTCGAGCAGAAATCCAAAGGAAGAGGAAGAAGAATGGCCAGACAACAAGGAGCACTGCTAGATCGCGTGAGGCATTGTCACCAAGATATGGCGTAAGCCGATCGACGATCCAGGTGAGAATCACCTCGGGTTCATCGGTATATCCACCAAAGCCACGCGGATTCGGGATCGCGAGTGTGCCTTGGGCGCCACCTGTAATTCCATCGGAATTCAAGATCCAATAGCGAGTGATCTCTGCGAAGGCGATACTTGCAATTGCAAAGTAATCACCGCTAAGTCGAAGCGTGGATAGGCCAAGGAGTGCGCCACCGAGTGCTGCTAACGCGACGCCGACAAAGGCCGCCCACCAGAAACTCCACTGAAAGCGAATAACCAAGATCGCAATCGCATAACCAGTGATAGCCATCATGCCAACATGGCCAAAATTCATAACGCCCGCAACGCCATATTGAATCTGTAGACCGAGCGAGAAGACTCCGTAGATACCTGCCATTGCGAGAACGAAGATCCAGAATCCAGGTTGGATGAAGGCTTCCACTATTACACCTTCCTCGACCTATAGCCGAAGAGACCTTCGGGCTTGAAGAGCAGTACAAGAACAAGAGCTGCGAATGCGACAACTGGTTTGTAGTTGCTTGGAACGCCAC
>SYAN01000095.1 GCA_005787575.1 Actinomycetota bacterium
AATCACAATCTCTTCTGACTCACGTTTTGCTTATGTGGCACAGATGGGTGGATCGGTAATACATCAGATCAATCTCACCGACTTCACTCGTAAACGTCTGACAATAGGTCCTAATCCGCGAGCGCTCCAGCTAACTTCGGATGGAAAGACTCTCTATGCCACCCTCAATGCATCTGGTCAGGTAGTGGCCCTCGATATCGAAAGTGGCAAAGTGATCAAGCGCGTCACCACTGGAAAAGCGGCAAGAAGCCTTGTTCTTACTGATGATGAAAGTGCGTTGATTGTCGTCAACTATTTCAGCGACACACTGGCAAATGTTCGAGTGAGTGATTTCAAAATCATGCAGAAGATTAAAGTCTGCGATGAACCCATTGGGATCACTTTTGATGGGATTCACGATCGGAGTTGGGTTGCTTGTTACGGTGGAGCAATCAAGATCTACCAGCACAGTTAGTCGATATCACCCACTAGCTTCAAGGATCTCCAGCTTTGCCGGTTTTGCAAGTGAGCCAATCATTCGGTCTATCGAGGCACGCGCCCTCTCTGTCGCCGAGTAATAGCGCGGTATTCGATCGGCTAAGACTGCGAATGCATATTCCTTATCTCCTGAGGTGACAAAGCCAGCAAGGCTCACTGAGCCGTTGACCCATCCAGTCTTAGCTCTCACTAAGCCAACAGCATCTGGTGCACTCTCTTTGAAACGCTTCTTTAATGTGCCGGTCTTGCCACTTGTGGGTAAGCCCTCATAGAGGGATTGGTACTCAGGAAGGCCACGGATCTGGGTCAGAAGATCTACGACCATGCGAGAAGTGATTCGATTCTGTTTCGAAAGTCCACTTCCATCCTCGACATTGAGACCATCGATACCAATCTCTTTCGCCAGTAATGCATCTTGATAGCTCTGTTGCAAGCCACGCTTATCACCTTCATAACCATGAGCGACTGCAGCATGGATAGCAAGACGATCCGCTAAGCGATTGTCGCTGAAGCGAATCAGGAATTCGACCATTTGATTGACTGACGGTGAGAGAACTTGATAGAGCGGTTCACCTGATTTTGATTTTGCTTCTTTGCTACTGATCTCCTTGAAGATGACCTTGACATTACCGGCTCTGAAATGTGCCTTATAACCTGCGATATCTGATGGGTAGAGTTTGGAATAGAGAATTGTTATTCGCTTGGGCTTCTCTCCCTCACCGAATTGGGCGAGGGCTACATTGATGAGATCTGGTGCGAAAGCCGGTCCATACTTCAACGAAACAGAGCGAAACATTGTGAGCCAAGGATCGCGCTCACCGACGATCATGAAAGTGGTTCCAGTTTCGACTCGATAGATAGAGGTTGCAAATCTCTTATCTCCACCCAAGAAAGTGAGTGCTGTGTAGCCCGTCAGTACTTTCATCACAGAAGCTGGAACACTGGGTGAATCTGGTCGGTTCTCATAGAGAACCACGCCAGTTGCTGGGTCTGTGACAAGGATCGCGGGATTAGCTAAAGATTTTGACTTCGCTTGCTTGATGAATTTTGCTGGGACACAGCTCTTGACTTTGACGAAACAACTCGCACTGACCGCACTCTCCTCTGCGCTAGCAGAGTTTGCAGCGAGAATACTTAAGATCAGGAGTGAGGATCCGAGAATCCTGAGTTTCACTCGCATCACTCCTCCTTCGCTAGAGTGCGCATCATGTTCACCGGATATCTCTACCACGGTATGGATTGATTCTATGGTGGAACCTGAGATCGGACCTGGGGAGTTTTATCCTGTCGTTGGCGTTGGACCTCACCCCCTTCCTTGGCCGAATGACGCTCGACTAGATCCTGAGTTGCTAGCAAATGGTGATCGGCGAAATGTGAGCGATCACTATCGATACTGGAGCGTTGAAGCGATTGTCAAAGATCTCGATACCAAACGTAATCCGCTACGCATCGCAATCGAGAATTGGCAACATGACCTCAACATCGGTTCGATTGTAAGAACTGCTAATGCCTTCAACGTCGCTAGCGTTCATATAGTTGGAAAGCGCGACTGGAATCGACGTGGCGCCATGGTCACCGACAAATATCTTCACGTCATTCATCACAGTGATGTGAAAGAGTTGAAGGACTGGTGTAGCCAGCGAGAAATAACGCTGATAGGAATAGATAACTTACCTGGCTCAGTTCCACTAGAGAGCTCTGAAATCCCTCGAGAAGTAGTTATGTTCTTCGGACAAGAAGGTGCCGGGATTTCTGAGGAAGGACAACGCGCCTGCGCCAAAATCTACGACATTGCTCAGTATGGCTCGACGCGATCAATCAATGCCTCAGCTGCTGGGGCGATAGCTATGTATCACTGGGGTTTACAACACCTAAAGCGTTAAGCAATCCATCTACTGCGCGCTCGACCATCTCGAGAACCTCTTCGAATGCGCCGTCAGCCATCCCATAGGGATCTGGCACCTCATCGTGACTTGCTGCCACATCAAATGCGCGCAAAAGATGAATCTTCTTCTCTTCCTCATCTCTTGCCATCGCGATGACATTTCGCAGGTTAGATCTATCCATCACCAAGACAATATCTGCCTCGGCAATTCGTTCTTTAGTTATCTGCGAAGCAATGTGCTCATGCAGATACCCTGCTTTTTCCCAAGTCCGCTGTGACGGTGGGTTTGCTCCTTCGCCTACATGCCAATTCGATGTTCCAGAGCTAGAGACGACTATCGACTTGCTCGAGATTTCTCGCGCCTTAGTGGCAAGGACTGCCGCAGCCATCGGCGACCTGCAAATATTCCCAAGGCAGACCATCATCACATGGAGAGAGTCCTTGGACTTGAGATAAGAAAGGTCAGGAATCAAAACGAATCTATTTACTTCTCTTCAATGATCTCGCGGACCGTTTCGATCCTGCGCTCGATCTCGGAAGCACCTATGGCATCACCGCTTGCTCGGAGAGTTTTCGCTATCTCTTCCTCTACCTCCAAGATGAATTCGAAGTCTTTATCCTCTGACTCAGCGACCGTACGAAGGACCCTACGAAGAGTGGCAAGGCCACCGTCAACATTTCCGCTGAGGATTCTTGCTTTGCCGAGTTCGAAGAGGGCGAAAGTCTCTCTTCGATGGTCATGGGCGGTTTGAAAGACATCAAGAGCTCGTTGGGCAGCGATCTCCGCACCTTCAGCATCTCCAAGTGCAACTAAAGAATATGCGATCTTCTGATCACAACGAGCAACATGTATTACCTCTTTAAGTTTCTTATAGAGGGTTCGGGCCTCGTTGAATGCCACTATCGCTTCATTATGTTCACCAAGGTCTCGTCTGGCACAACCGATTAAATAGAAATCATTAGCGGCGCCCATATCGTTTCCATCGACGAGGTGCTCCTGTACACAATCTTCGATGCAGTCGATCGCCTTGCGATATTCCTTCGATGAGTAAAGCCACTCTCCTAAAGTGCAAGCAAGCTCGAGAGCCATCGGGGACTTATGTTCACGTAGAAGTTCGACAGCTTTTGTCATCGCATTCGCTGCCTCTTCGATCCTGTGAAGTTGATTGAGGTTATAACCAATTGCCGAATAGGCCTGTGCCAAACCTTCTAGAGGCGCACCAGCTCCGAGTTCGGAATAGATATCTCGCGCGGTCTCAGCCAATGCGAGCGCTTCATCGTATTGACCACGCGCATAGATACGAGCGCTCAGTTCGTAGAAAGTTTCAGCGCGTTCTGCTCCCTGTACTTCAGGAATCCGCTCCCAGAGCATCTCCTCAGTGATGATGTCATCGTTTGTTGACTCATCATCACTGCTCAAGGGATACCTCCACGGTCTCGTAACGGTTCAAACTGGAACCCAATGAGGCCCACCCTAGCAAGAGAGGCTTGGCGGAGACTCGATGAAAAGACAAAGTGACTATTTCGTGAGTCCCCGGTTAGCTCGATCGAGGTCCTCCTGGAAATCGACTTCGACTGCAAATAGGTCTGAGATATCGACCGGGATGATCTTCACACCATGCTTTTCTATCGCCGTCTCAATACCTCGTTCGAAATAATCCGATTCTGCACAAATCCTCAGCTCACCAAGGAGCTGGGCCTTGTCGCTACCCGATATGTAGTTGATACCAACCGCCTCACCAAGGGCTCCTGTTACCGTCTTGGATAGCTCTTTGATATTGCCAACGCCATCAACCGTGTACTTGACTTCTTCTTCTCCGACAGCTGCCGTGTTTACGGATACAAAAGATTGGTCACGATCTACAAATGGCTTGAGTCTTTCCAGAAGGCTTGCGTCAAAAACCACATCACCGTTGAGCCAGAGAACTCCTCCATCAAAACTTGAAGCGAGCGCTCGCATCAGACTCTTTGAAGTGTTTGTCTGGTCATACTCTTCGTTGTAGATGTAAGTACAGCGCGGGAATGTCTCCATAATCATCTCCATCTTGAAACCGACCACTATGGAGATTCGGGCCTTGTCACCAAAGACTTGTTCAATATTCTCGATCTGTTGTTGCATGATTGTTCGTCCATCGACCAGAGGTGTGAGTGGTTTTGGAAATGGACGACCGAGACGCGTTCCCATGCCTGCGGCGAGAATCGTTATCTGGTAATTCACTCGTCTATAGTATCGGACGTGAATTCCAATCTCGAGGTAATGACGTTACGGCCCGAGACCACACTCTCCCAAGTGATTGATAAGTTCACTTCAATTCAGTCAGATCTGATTATTCGCGAAGAAGATCTAGAACTTCATCAACCATACCTTGATGAGATAGAAGATTTTCCACATCGCCAGAGTGCGCTATTGGTTGGAAGCTCCAAAACTGGGAGTGAAGCAGATATCTACATACGAAATAAGTTAGTTCGAAGCATCGCCACTTCGATGCACGATTGCCCAGCAGCGAATCGAGTATTTCTTGGGATAGTTCGATTAAGCCAGAATGATCGAGAACGAATAATCCAGGCGCTCAATCAGGCAAGAAATAGCGGATTTAGCGGCATACCTCTCGCGAATCTCATAGTCCTCGCTCTCGTCCGTAGCGCTATTGCGATTTCACCCATCTCGATTGATAAAGCACCCTGGCAGAACCCTGGACGTGGCCGTAATACCAAGATCGAAGAACTAACACCCATCAAAGCTAAACGCCTGAAGTTAAATCTCGCGAACCGGTCTAACGATGGATTCTTCTCAGTTCTAGTCCTTCGTCGACTTTCAAAACCAATCACTGCTTTCTCAGTGAAGTTCGGTATCTCACCGAATCTCATAACCTTCGTCTCTTTGCTGGTCGGCTTCTATGCCGCATACCTCTTCGCTCAATCAGAGTACCTCGCCGGTGCAATCATCTTTCAACTCAGTCTAATCATCGACTGTTCGGATGGAGAAGTTGCTCGTTACACCAGAAAATTCTCTGACTTCGGCAGGTGGTTTGATGCAAGCACTGATCGAGTCAAGGAGTATCTGGTCTATGGATCACTTGCATATAGTGCTGGGCACGAGTGGTGGTTCTTTGCCATCGCACTAATGACCTTGCAGACGATCAGGCACTTAAGTGATTACACATTCGCTGCTATCTCACAAGAACGTGAAGGCAAGCTCATCGCTCGTGATATATCGCTACGCGATGATGGATATGCCTCTCTAAAGTGGCGCGGTGAGAGTGATTTCAAGTACTGGGTGAAAAAGGTTCTTAACTTCCCGATAGGTGAGCGCTGGCTTGCAATCTCAGTTCTGGCAGCAATAGGTGGCGGTGCCCTGGTCTTTCCAGGGATGTTATTCCTGGGATTGGTTTCCATCTCTTATGCCTGGCTCACAAGAGTCAGAAGAACGTTGACTTGGAAAGCGCCAACCCCTCAAGGTCTGGTAGTCGCCATGCAACAGGATCTTCTACTCTCGTCGAGACGACTTGGCGGGCGCTACGAATGGATGACTCCATCGCTCTTGCGAAAATTCGAGTTGGTAGCGGTGACCTTGATTGCTTACCTAATTGATCCAGATCTCGTCGATGGCACCCTATTTTTCACACTCTTTGCTCTCGTCTACCATCACTACGACGGGCTCTATCGCGCCTTGCAATCACAGAGCTTTCCTACCTGGCTTTCTTGGCTGGGCTTTAAGGTCGAAGGTCGAATCCTCCTACTGACTATCGCGCTCTTGTTAGGCATACCCCTTCTGATTTTTGCGATCTACTTCATCGCGCTTTTCATGGTTCTAGCCTCAATTCAATGGTTCCAACAGTTGAAGCGAAGCAAAGCGAAAGCTCGCCTCTAGAATCTCTTCGTGTCTCCATCAATCAGTGAGCTTCGCGCAAAGACTCAACCTGAATCCGTTACCGGGCGTGTGAACTCAGAGCATTGGACGGCAGACCTTTATCTTCGAAGAGTTTCGCCCTACCTAACGCGAATACTCCTGCCGACTCGAATCACTCCAAATGGCGTTACTTACCTCATGATTCTCACGGGGATTTCAATCTCCTTTGCATTCTCACTGCCTGGCGTAATAGGAGTGCTTCTAGCCCTCTTCCTTTCCCAACTCCAGATGCTTTTCGATTGTGTTGATGGCGAGATTGCTAGGTGGCGAGAGCGATTTTCACCTGCCGGAATCTTTCTTGACAAGGTCGGCCATTACTTCGCTGAAGCTTTGATACCGATTGCTATTGGACTGCGAATCATGGAAGAGGGTGGCGACTATTTTCTGCCATTCCTTGGTGCGCTACTTGCGACATTGATTGTAATCAATAAGGGTCTCAACGACGCAGTCCATGTAGCGAGAGCTTTCTCGGGCCTTGAACGATTAGCCGATAAGAAAGCAACCATTAATCGTTCGTTGCTTTCACGAGTTAGATCATTTGCCAACATACTTCCGATTCATCGTGCATATCACTCCGTCGAGATGACCTTGATCTTCTCGCTCGCTTACTTCTTTGGGTGGTTAGAAGAAGCGCTTCTGGTTCTAGTCATAGCAAGTCCCGTCGTCACGCTGGGACATATCGTCTCCATCTTGTCATCGAACCGTCTAAAGATGAGTTCCTGATTGACTGAGCAAAGTATCGATTTCGGTTGCGTCGTCCTCACTATGGGACGGCGAAAGGAAGAGTTGGAACAAGCAGTAAGTTCGCTTCTCTTACAAGAGGGTGTAACCACCGAAGTGGTCGTTGTCGGAAATGGATGGGATCCAAAGCCATCATTTCCAAGACTCAAGACGCTCCATTTGAAAGAAAATTTGGGGATCCCTGCGGGGCGAAATGCAGGAGTACATGAAGTTAAGGGCTTGAACTTATTGTTTCTAGATGATGACGTGCACTTGTATGACCCGAAGACACTACTCAAGATGAAGAAGATCCTCGACGAGCGAGAAGAGATTGGTCTGATACAACCGAGAGTCATCTCGAATATCAGTGGCGAGCCGACTCCAAAACGTTGGGTACCGAGGCTTCGAATAGGAAATCCATTGGAAAGTTCGGTTGCGACCTCACTCTGGGAGGGATCAACGGTGATACGAAAAAATGTCTTTGAGGAGATTGGTGGTTGGCCGGATAACTTTTTTTATGGTCACGAGGGAATCGACTTACTCTGGCGCACACTCGATGCTGAGTACATCCCCTGGTATGCAGCAGAGATAACCGTGAAGCACCCGGTCATTAACCCCGCAAGGCATAGCTACTTTTACTTTCTTAACGCTAGGAATCGAGTCTGGCTCGCTAAGCGTCACCTTCGCTTTCCATTTTCGCTTCTTTACCTTCTGACATGGTTCTTGATCACAATCATTAGAGCGCGAGGATTGAAGACCTTTGGTGCCTCGCTTCGTGGATTCATCTCTGGATTTTTTTCGAAAGCCGAAGGTCAAAGAAAATTGCGCTGGAAGACTCATTGGTTATTGACACGGTATGGGCGAGCGCCCCTCATCTAGTACGCAACTTCAGACATCTATACTCACAACATGGCTTCGCAGGTATTCGGCTTTTTGAAAAACTCTGCCGAGGCAAAACGTTGGGCAATCCTTCAAATCGCCCACAAACTCGTAGTTGGCGGATTGGTCGCAGTCATCTTCTTCGGGATAGTGATGCCGAGCCTTCCCCTTCTCCTGCTTGGCTTGCTCGCTCTCCCCATTGAGATAGTCACTTCCCGAAAAATCACGCTTCAGCAGAACCTCATCATCCAGCGATCCCTACGCGAGATGACCTCTCGGGCAATTGCGCTTCGATTCGAAATGGGTGGGAGAGAGGAGATTGGATCACTCGCTCATTCAATATCTCAGACCTCTCGTCTTGAGAACCAATTGTCGAAAGAAGTTGCTTCGCGAATCTCAATTCTCGCCATAACTCCAATCTTTATAGTCTGTATATCTAGTGGTTTCATCCTCCTTACTGGGGAAATGGAATGGGAATCACTCATTCTCGCTCTAGTAATTCTTCTTGCTATCCAAAGCCTTCGCTGGTCCTTACTCCCGAAGGATCGTCTTTCAAGAGAGGAGTTTTTCCCCGGATCATTCGTAACCATTTCGCAAAGTAAGGAAGTTGAAGCCGAAGAGACTCCAGAAGTCAGTACCAATGCCAAGATCAGTCGAATCAAAGAATTGCGTTGGACCGATTGTCAGCTTCAAGACGATGAATCGACTGTGGCGTTTAGGTGGGGTCTAGCTACAGCTGGCCGAATCACTGGGGTAGTTTCCAGTTCCAAGGAGTTGCGAGAAAGTTTTATCGAGGCGTTGATAGATCCCTGGTCGCTTGAAATCGGACGCGTTTTTATCGACACACAAAGAGAAACCTTCAGGGCGGATCAGATTCAACGGAATCAATGGCAGAACGAGATTGGTTTGATATCAAGTGCACCCCGCTTTGCTTCTCTCACAATCGAAGCCAATCTGAAATCGATAAAACCTCGAGCAACCCGAGATCGACTCAGCACGCTACTTCTTGAGGTAGGACTTGAGTCTGATCTATTGCCTGAAGGCCTTTCAACTAAACTAGAAGCGGATAACTCACTTTTCTCTCCCTCACTTCGCAGGAAAGTAGCGCTAGCCCGCGTTCTCCTTAAGGACTCTGCAATCGTGATTCTAGATCTCTCCTGTAAGGACTCGGATGAAGCCACTGAGGAACTTCTTATCAAGCATATGCGCGATCTTGCTTCTGCAGGAAAAGTTGTGATTGTCATAAGTGAGAAATCGATTGACTCGACACTGGCTAAGAAGCAAATCAATCTTGATGCCACTGCACCATCACTCATTCCGCAGGTGAGCGTATGAGAAGGCAACTTCTCTATAAGGCCGTGCTTGCGATTCCTCCGTTGGCATACATGGCGACGGTGGAGTTAAGACTGATGCTAGTCACTAGCGCGGCAGTGATGATCTCTATTCTTGCAATTGGGTTGATAAGTTCTATGAAAATATCTCAATCTTATAAAGCCGAACTCAGCGAGAGACTTGCAAGGAGGGTTCGGGCACTTCTTAATCGAGACCTAGAATCGGAAATCTTCAATCTTTCCTCCCAAGTGGAAGCGGAGATAAAGCGTGATCTTGATGAAATCGATGCTTCGTTGAAGATAGATGAAAAGTCGCTCAATCTCAAAGCCCTTATCCCTATTTCGATCTTCGTTATCAACGGCCTCATACTCTTCTTCATCAGCGACAAAATAGCCTTAGAGAACGATGAAACCTTATTTGCCTTAGGCTCAATGATGGTCTTAGCGCATTTGAGCTCTATTACCCCTACGCACTTACTGGAGCGAAGGAGATAAATTCCTCGTAATCGCTACTTTCTTCACTTCGACACCTTCGCTAAAGTAGGCGGATAGGAGGTGCGAATGAGGCGTTATCTCACTCTGGTATTTGCATCAGCGATAGTTCTATCTATTCCACCCATGTCTTCAGCAAACACCAATCCACCTGTTTGTGCTCCAGGTCAAGTGTCAACATCGGAGAAACCTTGTGCAGCACCTACACCAGGTCAGCCCGGTCAGCCCGGTCAGCCCGGACAACCGAACCAACCCACTCAAAACGCAGGTTCGCCTTCTAGCAACACCGCGGCATACACCAAAGATCCATCTGTCATTAAAGATGCACGAACTATTTTGAGATTGAGTGAGCCAACTTCAAGCGATAACGCAATGGTCTATTGGGATCAGAATCAAGTTAGCTTTCTTTCTTTTGTATCCCTTGAGAAGCAAGGAGCAGGTGGAAATCAGACAGGAGGACGATTGGTCTGCACTACACCTACGGAACAAGCTTGTGTCGGCGGTCTTGCGGATTCAAGTTTCCAACAGATCAAGTGGGATGCAGTAACAGGGGATTGCTCTGCTCGTGAAAAGGCAGCATGTGTTGTCTCGCTCTCCGTAGTGAAAGCCGATGGAACTTCAATCAAGGCCACACCGATAAAGCGTGTCTATGCAAAGAAGAGCCCCGGCTGGGATTCCACTTTTGATGCAAAGACCAACACCGGATATCCCGGAGCAGATGGTCCATGGATTTATCGCATTACTGATGGCGGTGAGTCTCAGGATTACATTGTTCTTGGCCTTGTCTCGGCACTCTTTAATCGTCCAACCGGAACTTCCACTTGGGATCCGAGCGAGAAATCACTTCGTCTATCAATCTACCCAGTAAAGACAACTAATGACGATACTTTTGTAGAGGGTAGTGGTGCAACTGGATGTATCGCCGTCGAAGACAAATTCTGTTACCAGCGCATTGCCTTCAAAACGGGATTGAGATTCTCCTTGAAGATGCGTCTGCCAAAAATCATCTCAGGGTGGCTCAATGGGCGCCTTGATAAGCCGATTGCCTATACCGAGACCTATGACGACAACTACTTCCACTTAGTCGTTGAAGCGGATCCGCTGGAGGAAATCGTCGCTGGTAAATGGTTGCCGCAGAACTCTGATGTAAAAGATTATCTGCGTGAGTCAAAGCGGGACCAGACTGCTGCACCAGGGCAAAAGAATATGGATGTAGCGGGAGTTGATCCTGATGATCAAATGGCCTACAGCAGTTATAAGAAGCTCGAAAAATATATGGATGACAAGGCGTTGACAACATCACTTACTTGGCGGCTCAACACCACTTCTGGTGGGTCACAAAACTTTGCCTCTGGTTGCTCGTCAATCGAAGGAGTCCAGGGGATAGTCACATCCAATGCCGCGGTATACGAGCCAGGCTCACCTCAGTGGAATGAATCTGAAGGAGCGCTTCTCTATCGCGTCGCTTCGCCTCACTTTAAAGAGGATGGAAAGACATCAAATGTCGGGCGTTACGCGTTCGCGATGAGAGAAGATTTGATCAAGTGCGTATACGGGCTCAAGACATTGCCATCGTATGCATCAATGGAGATCACTTACGATGAGACTGGAAAGAGCAGCGTTGCTTCCGTCTCACTCGGAACAAAGAATGGTTGGGTTCATCTGGCCTCGAATAATTTCTCTTATTCCGCACCAACTTTGAAAGTCAAACTTGAAGGTTGGACCAAAGCAAGTTCAGCTGGAGCAGGTTCAAGCTCTCAACCTGCAAAGCCTGGACAACCGAATCAACCATCACAACCTAACCAACCAGGACAGCCAAACCAGCCAGGTCAAGGACTTCCGCCCTGTGAAGCGGGCCAATCACCATCACCTGCGAAACCTTGCCAGCCAGCAGGGGGAAATCAACCAAATCAACAAGTTGAAAATGTGATCGTCTGTCAGAAAGGCAACGAGAAGATAGAGGTCAAGGGCATTAAGCCAGTCTGTGCTGCTGGTTATGTCATGGTTATGGCCAATGGGCAACCAGTAACTCAACCCAATCCACAACCTATCGCCGATAAAGGTGCTGC
>SYAN01000096.1 GCA_005787575.1 Actinomycetota bacterium
GAGCGATGAGCACAGCAAATAAGTTCGCATTCGTTGGTCGCGATATGGCGGTCGACCTTGGCACGGCGAACACTCTGGTCTACGTACGTGGCCGTGGCATCGTGCTCAACGAACCTTCTGTCGTCGCCGTGAATCAGGACAATGGCGCGATTCTTGCAGTTGGCTCTGAAGCGAAGAAGATGATTGGACGAACTCCAGGAAATATCGTCGCAATCAGACCATTAAAGGATGGTGTCATCGCGGATTTCGACACTACCGAGCGCATGCTCCGATATTTCATCCAGAAAGTTCACCGTCGTCGCTATTTGGCAAAGCCAAGAATCGTCGTATGCGTTCCATCAGGTATCACAGGGGTCGAACAGCGAGCCGTTAAAGATGCCGGTTATGCCGCAGGTGCACGAAAGGTCTACATCATCGAAGAGCCAATGGCAGCAGCGATTGGTGCCGGGCTTCCGATTCATGAACCTACTGGAAATATGGTTGTTGATATCGGTGGTGGAACGACAGAAGTTGCTGTCATCTCACTTGGTGGAATTGTCGTAGCCCAATCGATTCGCACCGGTGGCGATGAGCTCGACCAAGCAATAATCAACTGGGTCAAGCGCGAATTCTCACTCCTTCTCGGTGAGCGGACTGCAGAAGAGATCAAGATGGCGATTGGTTCGGCATGTCGGCTACCTGATGATGTCGATGCCGAGATTCGCGGTCGCGACCTCGCGACGGGACTTCCAAAAACAATTCTTGTCTCAGCAGATGACATTCGAAAAGCCTTGGAAGAACCAGTCAACGCAATCGTCAATGCCGTTAAGTCCACCTTGGATAAGACTCCGCCTGAGCTCGCTAGTGACTTGATGGATCGAGGAATCGTTCTCACAGGTGGCGGTGCGCAGCTTCGGGGTCTAGATGAGAGATTGCGACAAGAGACCAATATGCCGATTCACATCGCAGACCAACCACTCAACGCGGTGGCAATCGGTTCTGGAAAGTGCATCGAAGAATTCGAAGCACTTGAGAAGGTTTTGATCTCAGAACCACGCCGTTAGATATAGAGTCAAAGCTACGAGTCTCGAATAGATTTCGATCCTATGAGGTCAAAGTAGAGAAGAGTTCAGATAAAGAGGTAGGTAGCCGAGATGGTACAGCGGGGCAGTGGTCGAACACGATTGCTCCTGGTCACCTTGCTTGTCACCTCGCTTTTATTGATCACTTTAGATCTTCGAGGCGTGAGTTTGGTGAATTCATTTCGAACTGGGACTCAGGCAATCCTTCGACCTTTTCAGTCCATTGGTTCAGCCATCTTCTCTCCGATTGGAAACTTCTTCGGTGATATAGCAAATATCGGGCAAGCCAACGAGAAACTCGACCAACTCGAGGCTGATAACAAGCGACTTCTTGAGGAGCTTGCCGAGGCTGAGGACATCAAAGGTGAACTCAAGCAATTAAAAGATGTACTCGACCTCGCTGGTCGCGGAGGATACAAAGTTGTCTCTGCGAAAGTGATTGCATTCGATAGCTCTGCGAATTTTGAAGAGACGTTGACTCTTGATATTGGTTCAAGCAGTGGGGTCACTCGAGATATGACTGTGATATCTGGCAAAGGTGTAGTCGGTGTGGTCAAGTCAGTGACATCACGTTCAGCCATAGTTCAACTGATTAGCGATCCCGGATTTAAAATGGGAGTAAGAATCGCAGGAACACAGGCGATGGGAATCCTCTCGGGTGAGGGTTCATCCACTTTCACCCTTGAACTCCTTGATGCAAGAAGCACAGTCAAGGTCGGTGACGTACTTCTGAGTCGTGGAAGTTCGGGGAATCGGCCATTTCCTCCAGGTCTTCCTGTGGGAGTAGTCACCTCGGTCGATGACTCCACCGGCGCTCTCACTAAGAGCGCAACGGTGCGCGCATTTGCAAATCTGGGATCACAGGGAGTCGTATCAGTGATTCTCTCGACCAAGGTTGATGATCCTCGTGACGCTCTCATGCCAAAACCCCCGGCGCCAACACCAGTTCCAACTGTGACTGTCTTCATCACGCCAACACCTGAACCAACTAAGAAGAGTAAATCAAATCAGGAAAACGGATGAGCATCTATCGGACCTCGATCACTGTCTCATTCTTTGTATTCATATTCATCCTTCAAGCAGCAGTGATAAATCAGATCCCATTTTTCATAGGGGGTTTCTCACTTTTCTTGGCGGTCACCTTCAGTTGGATCGCAAGTACCGAGCGTGCAGAGACTTTTGCCACCGCCTTTATCGCAGGAATCTTGCTCGACTTGAGTCCATCTCTTGATGCCCCTGTAGGTCTTTGGACCTTCACCCTTCTCTTCCTCTCTTATCTGATATCTCTTTATCGCGAGAGTCTTGGAGATCTTGATGGCAGACCCATGACTGCGGCGTTATACCTTGTCGCAACGACGAGTTCAGCGCTATTGATTTACCTTCTCACAGCCGCACTCTTAGGCGTTGATGTTCCACCTGCTTTGACCGCTGGGATTGATACAGCAGGAAATGCGATCTGGACGCTTCTACTTTCACCGCTCTACTTCCCGTTAATCAATCGATTGAAACTTAGATTATTTGCAATCGGCAAGATCAGGAGTGGAGGATGAGTGAGCGATCACGGTTGAACATGATTGTGGTCCAAGTATTGATCGCATCAATCATGATCACACTCTTAGGTCGGCTTTATTACATGCAGGTGGTCGACGTCGAGCGTTATCGCTCTGCCGCACTTAATGTGCAGAGTCGAGATGTGGTCACGCCAGCAAACCGTGGGCTCATCGTGGATAACACAGGAATTCCGATGGCAATTAATCGAGCAGGCCTTGAAGTTACCGTTGATCGAAGCGTTATAGACAAGCTTCCAGATAAGGGAGCCTCCGTCCTCGGAGAGGTCGCTCGAATTCTTGATCTTGAGTATCAAGACGTCTACATCAGGACTCGGCTCTGTCCGGAACTGAAGGTGGGAGAGAAGAGTGGATGTTGGAATGGAACCCGATATCAACCAATTCCCATAACAAAATCAGCGAGTGAGAAGCAGGCGTTATCCATTCTCGAGCGCGCTGATCGAGTCCCGGGAATTGATGCTGCTCCGATCTCGATTCGTTTCTACCCATCGTTAGCTGGTGAGAATGGTGCACACCTGCTTGGTTATGTAGGACCAGTGACTGAGAGTGACCTGAATTCCCAGGAGAATTCCTATTTTCGTAATGAGTTGATCGGAAAGTCCGGGATTGAATTCCAATATGACAAGGAACTTCGTGGTGTTCCCGGGGTTCGAACCGTGATAGTCGATCGCAAGGAAGCGGTAACTCGAGAATCAAGAAATATCGCTCCTATCTCGGGCAATAACCTGGTGCTCAATATCAATGCAAAGATCCAAGCAATCGCAGAAGCTGAGCTAGCTTCATCCATTGCTCGCGGCAAGGCACAGGGGCGTCGCGCAGATGCAGGTGCCGTCGTCGTCATGGATATGCAAGGTCGTGTTGTGGCTCTTGCTTCTTATCCGACTTATGACCCCAATATTTGGGAGAACGGGATCACGGTTCGACAAGCTAAGCGTCTTTACAGCGAGTGGGCAGGTGTACCCGCGCTATCTCGTGTTACTCAAGGAAATTTCTCGCCAGCATCCACTTTCAAAGTTGTCTCGACTGCGGCAGCTATAAATGCCGGCTACAAGTTGAACCAGAGTTTCAATTGCCCAGCCGAGGTACAAATCGGAACCCGCACCTTTCGAAACTTCGATAGCAAGGCTGCAGGTCGAATCGACTTGAAACGAGCGCTCGCAATTTCCTGTGACTCGATTTGGTACCAAGTCGCATACGACGAGTGGGTTCGAGATGGCGGACTTCGACCTAAACCAGTCCCTAACGACCATTTCTTCACTACGGCACGACTCTTCGGTCTTGGGCAGAAAACGGGGATTGACCTTCCATCGGAGAGCGCGGGGAGACTTCCAGATCGTGAATGGAAGAAGGCCTGGTATCAAGAAAATAAAGATTTCTACTGCAACTACCAGAAGCGAGCAAAGAAATCTCAGTTGACTCCGCTGCTGATCGATATAGCTAGAGAGAACTGTCTTGATGGAGACAAGGTGCGTGCCGGAGATGCCGTCAACTTCTCGATTGGCCAGGGCGATCTCCTTGCCACGCCACTTCAGATAGCGGTGATGTATACCGCTATCGCAAATGGTGGCGCTCTCTACAAACCACAAATCGCGCGTGCCGTCGTTGATCCGAATGGGACTGTGCTTCAAGAGTTTGAACCACGTGCAGTCGGCACTCTGCCAACGAATAAGAAAACGCTGAATTTGATCCAACAAGGACTTCGAATGGTGGTAACCGGTGGAACTGCGACAGGAGCATTCGCAGGGATGAAAGTCGAAGTCAGTGGCAAGACCGGAACTGGCCAAGTTTTTGGTCGAAACCTTGATGGAAGCGCGAAAGATGACACATCATGGTTTGCCTCCTATGCCCCAACAAGGAAGCCGGTCTATACAGTTGTGATGATGGTGAGCCAAGGTGGATTCGGTGCAAGTACTTCAGGTATCGGTGTACGGCGAATCTACGACGGGATATTTGGCGAAGGTGGAAAGAAGCCGATTGCTCCCAATGGAATCCCCGCAAAATTACCAAAGATCGATGTAACCTCATCACTAACTGATGAAACGAGTGATAGCGCTCAACAAGACGAAACTAGGACGGTGAAGAGTGGCAACTGATCTCTCATACCGTCGATCATCGTCACGTTTCTCACTCCGTGACTGGGATCTAGCTTTAGGTCTTGCGGTTGTCGGCTTGCTTGGTATTGGGACCGTTCTGGTTTACGCCGCTACACGGGACTGGTTTGCTTCCAACGGTCTTGATCCGCAGTATTACCTCAAGCGCCATGTCATCAATATCTTGATAGGTGCGCTTCTTGCTTGGACAGTGACCTTGGTTGATTATCGACTGATTCGCGCATATACCCCAGTGCTCTGGGGCGTTGGTGTGCTCGGATTACTTCTAGTGCTCATTCCTGGAATCGGAGTAACCGTCAATGGCGCGCGTGCGTGGATTGGTCTTCCCGGTGGATTTCAGATTCAGCCGGCAGAGCTAGCGAAGATCACCATCATCGTAGGGATGGCATTGATTCTCTCGGAGTTACATGGAAATCAAAAACATCCTCAGAGTGAGGACGTTCTCAAGGCCCTCGCTGTAGCGGCAATCCCAGTCTTCTTGATAGTGCTTCAACCAGATCTTGGAACGATTCTTATCGTTAGCGCATCTGTCGTAACAATCATCGCGGTCTCAGGCGCGCAAATTCGATGGGTCTTTGGATTGATAACTCTTGCGATCATCAGTGGCTATGTTGCGGTACAGACCGGGATGGTGAGCGATTACCAAGTTAAACGACTCGAGTCATTCATTGACCCGAGCGCTGATCCGATGCTCAGTGGCTATCAGCTCCGGCAAGCGCGAATAACAATCGGTTCCGGAGGGCTCACTGGAACAGGACTCTTTGATGGACCACAGACCAACGGCAGATTTGTTCCCGAACAACACACCGACTTCATCTTTACGGTTGCCGGCGAACAACTCGGATTTCTTGGTTCTGGATTGATCATCTTGCTCTATCTCGTCATCTTGCTCCGTGCCTTTGCAATCGCCAAGCGAACCAATGACATGTTCGGACGTTTAGTCTGCATCGGAGTAATCGCATGGTTTGCGTTCCAGACTTTCGAGAATATTGGGATGACGATGGGACTGATGCCGATGACTGGGGTTCCGCTTCCCTTCCTCTCTTATGGTGGATCCAGCATGTTTGCCTGTCTGATTGGGATTGGGCTATTGCAGAATGTTCACCTTCGAAGCGCCCGCTAAGGGAGAGAAAACACGCATAATCCTCGCGTGATTAGGCACAACTGGTCATCTCTGCCATACTTGCGCCAGCGCTGATGCGCACAGGTTTTTTCTTTGAATGCTTGTACCGCTCCATGAAACGTGCGGTCGCTTTCGGAATGTGCATATCTCGCTGAATAGAACGGTCCTAAGACTGTTCCCTAAAGAAGCACTATAAGAGATTTGAACGAAGGATTTGAGGTTTAACTAATGGCCAATGAGCCAATTGAAAAGAAGGTTCGCTCGCGCAAAAAAAAGAGTGAATCGAAAGAATCAGTGACAAGTGAGAGCGCTGAGCCAAAAGCTAAGCGCTCTCCTAAAGCAGTTCCAGTCCCACTCTTTCAGGCGCCACCCCCAACTAAGTCGACGCCGCGCACATCGAGTGCACGAAAGTCTGCTCCCGTATCTACCGAGGTAGATGGGGATGACATTTCCGATAAGGGTGGACGTCGGCGCAGAAGGCGACGTGGCGGACGAGGTCGCCACCGCGACGCAGAGACCGCTACTACAGAGTCGAGTGAGGCAGCTGCTGAAAAGCACGAGGCCGGTGAGATCAAAGTTCGTAAGCGACGAAAGCGCGTCCGTCCAGGTCAAGAGAACGTGACCGCAGGCGAAGTTGTCGATGAAGATGGCGTAGTCACCGTCGTAAAAGTGCGAGAAGAACGTCCTACTAGAAGCGCGCCAGCTCGAGTGCGCGAGAAGCGCGACGACTATCGACGCGACAGACGTGGGCCGAGAACTTCTCGAGGTTTTAGGGACTCCAACCGCGAATCCAATCGCGATTCTTACCGCGATTCTTATAGAGAAAATCGTCGTCGAAGCGTCATCCTCACCGAAGGTGAATTCCTTGCGCGAAGGGAATCAGTTGAACGAGAGATGTTGGTCCGTCAAAAGGGTGATCGCACTCAGATAGCAGTCCTTGAGGACAAGATCTTGGTCGAGCATTACGTCAATCGAAATAGCAATGTCTCGTATGTTGGAAACGTCTATCTTGGGAAAGTCCAGAATGTCTTGCCTTCAATGGAGGCAGCGTTCGTCGACATCGGCAAGGGAAGAAATGCAGTCCTTTACGCCGGTGAAGTGAATTGGGATGAAGCGGGACTTTCGGAGAATAAAGAGAAGAAGATCGAGCATGTTTTGAAGTCGGGCCAGATGGTGATGGTTCAAGTCACTAAGGATCCGATCGGGCAGAAAGGCGCTCGCCTAACTTCTCAAGTCTCACTTCCAGGTCGTTACGTGGTCTTTGTACCAGGTGGCGAAATGAGTGGGATAAGTAGAAAACTCCCTGAGAATGAGAGATCAAGGCTTAAGTCAATCCTTTCTAATCTCATCACAGAAGAAGAGGGAGTGATAGTTCGCACCGCTGCTGAGGGAGCGAGCGAAGAGGAACTCACTCGTGATGTTGCTCGGTTGAAGGCGCAATGGGAAGACATAAAAGCTAAGTCAGATAAGAAGAACATAAATACACCGACTCAGCTCTATGGCGAACCAGATCTCACCGTCCGCGTAATCCGAGATATTTTCAATGCCGATTTCAAGAGCCTCAAAGTTCAAGGCGAGGGAGCTTGGGATGACATCAACAACTATCTCTCGCACGTCGCACCAGAGCTTGGCGAGCGAATCGAGAAATACACCGGGACCCAGGACATCTTCGCTGAGTTCAATATTGATGAACAACTTGCGAAAGCCCTTGATCGAAAGGTCTATCTGCCTTCAGGTGGTTCACTCGTCATTGATCGCACTGAGGCAATGGTCGTAGTCGATGTCAACACCGGTAAGTTCATCGGAAAAGGTGGAAACCTTGAAGAGACTGTCACTAAGAACAACTTAGAAGCGGCAGAGGAGATTGCTCGTCAACTCCGACTTCGAGACCTAGGTGGAATCATCGTCATCGACTTCATCGATATGGTCCTTGAATCAAATCGTGAACAGGTTCTTCGTCGACTCGTCGAATGTCTCGGTCGTGATCGCACTAAACATCAAGTCGCAGAAGTGACCTCACTTGGTTTGGTCCAGATGACGAGAAAGCGCGTCGGACAAGGTTTGATCGAAGCATTCTCCACTGTTTGTGATTCATGTTCAGGTAGAGGAATCCATATTCACTCAGACCCTGTGACAAAGCGTGCGCCAGAGCGCGAACTCCCTGCCGCCTTCAAAGAATCTCTGCAAGGCGATCACTCATCAGATAAGAGTGGTGATGGCGATGATGACTCCGGCGACGAATCAATCGAATCCAACGAGTCAATCGAATCGATTGAGAAGTTGGACACGCTCAAAGAGAGCGAGAAGTCAGATGACGAGCCCAAACGAGGTTTTGGTAGACGTCGACGACGAGCGGTAAGTACTGGGGTAATCACAGCTGAATAGGCCAGTTTGACCCCCGTTGGGGCCGTTGCCTATCCTTGGCCGCTGGCCACGGATGGGGATTCGTAAGGCCCGATGAGTTTCTACATTCGAAGCGAATGTGGAGTCTTCCAAGAAGTAGATGTACGAAGTAGATGGAGAGAATCGTGTACGCAATCGTCAAAGCAGGCGGCCGTCAAGAGAAAGTTGCCGTCGGCGACACAATCATCGTCGATCGACTCGATGTGACGAGTGGCGCTTCCGTCTCATTCCCAGCGGTCCTCGTTGTTGATGGCGAAAAAGTCACTGCTGATCCAACGGCTCTTGCTTCGGTCAAAGTGACTGGCGAGGTAGTCGATGAGGTCAAGGGTCCGAAGATCCATATCCTTCGTTACAAGAACAAGACCGGTTATCGCCGGCGTCAAGGTTTCCGTTCTAAGAACACGCGGGTGAAGATCACCGCGATAAACGGCGCGAAGTAATAGGGAGGCGAAGAGATGGCAAGTAAAAAGGGTGTCTCCTCGACACGAAACGGTCGCGATTCCAATCCACAGTTCCTTGGTATCAAGCGATTCGGTGGTCAGGTAGTCAATAGCGGCGAGATCTTGGTCCGCCAACGTGGCACCAAGTTCCACCCAGGAAAGAATGTTGGAATCGGAAAAGATGACACGCTCTTCGCGTTGGCATCAGGAACAGTCGAGTTCGGCCACGCACGTGGTCGCAAAGTCGTCAACATCCTCCCGGTTTCGTAACAACAGCGGAATTCCTAGAGTCGGGTCCGCCACGCGGGCCCGATTTTTCTTTTTAGGCATAAAGAGAGCACTAGACCAAAAGGCTTGAGGGAAGGGTGTAGATCAGATGGCTAGCTTCGTCGATCGCGTCACGCTCTTTGCCACTGCCGGTAAAGGTGGTGATGGTTGTGTCTCAGTTCATCGAGAGAAGTTTGTTCCCCTCGGTGGACCAGATGGCGGCGATGGTGGTCGAGGTGGAGATGTAGTTCTCGTCGTTGATCCCAATGTCACAACACTGATTGATTTCCATCACTCACCACATCGGAGTGCCACTTCAGGTCGTGGTGGTCAAGGTGGCAAACAAGACGGCCCATCGGGTGAGGATTTAATACTTCCCGTACCCGAAGGAACTGTCATTTCAAATGAATATGGCGAAGTCCTTGCCGATTTGATCGGCGCAGGAACGAGATTCATCGCGGCACAAGGTGGTAGAGGCGGACTTGGGAATGCAGCTCTTGCTTCCCGCAAACGTCGCGCACCCGGTTTTGCATTGAAGGGAGAGCCAGGGGAGAAGAGAACCCTTCACCTGGAATTGAAGAGCGTTGCTGATATCGCACTCGTAGGTTATCCATCCGCAGGAAAGTCATCGCTCATCGCTGCGATATCTGCTGCCAGACCAAAGATTGCCGATTACCCCTTCACCACATTGGTACCCAATCTGGGCGTGGTAAAGGTCGGAGATACTCGCTTCACTGTCGCAGATGTTCCGGGGCTGATTCCAGGCGCTAGTGAAGGAAAAGGTCTTGGACTTGAATTTCTCCGGCATGTCGAAAGGTGTGCGGTATTAGTGCATGTCCTCGATTGCGCGACTTTGGAGAGTGATCGGGACCCATTAAGGGATTTTGATGTCATCGAGAAAGAGCTTGCGCTCTATCAAGCAGAGATTCCGCTTGCTGATAGACCACGAATTGTCGCACTCAACAAGATCGATTTACCCGACGGCAAAGCGATGGCTGAGATGGTGCAATCGACTCTGCAAGATCGTGGGTACAAGGTTTTCCCGGTCAGTGCAGCGACACGTGAAGGCCTTCCCGCGCTTCTTAATGCGATGGCTGAAGCAATTTCGAGTTTCCGGTCAGAACAAGAAGTTGTTGAGCGAACCCGAATCGTTCTCACTCCACCTGCGATAGATGATTCTGGATTCAACGTCGCTGCGAACAAGGATGGCACTTTCACAGTCACGGGTGCAAAAGTCGAACGATGGGTAGCGCAGACAGATTTTTCGAATAAGGAAGCGATTGGATATCTCGCTGATCGACTTGCACGGGCAGGAGTTGAGAAACAATTATTCAAGGTTGGTGCGCGAGAGGGAAGTGAAGTTCGAATTGGTAGTGGCGATGATGCCGTCGTCTTTGACTGGGAGCCAACGATTGAAGCTGGAGCTGAACTCTTGGCTGGGCCGCGAGGTGATGATTTAAGGATTCCTTGGGAGCGGGATTGATGAGCCGCGAAGTCGTGAAGAATGCGGAGCGGATAGTAGTCAAGATCGGCTCATCCTCACTCACTAGTAAAGACGGTGGAACGCTTGATAGAGAAGCGCTGGATTCTTTCGTCGACCTCATCGCGACTTTAATCAAAAAGGGTAAAGAAGTTGTCGTAGTCTCATCTGGAGCAATTGCAACTGGATTAGCACCACTTGGCCTGAAGACTCGCCCTAAAGACTTAGCGCTACAGCAGGCTGCCGCATCGGTGGGTCAGGGACTTTTGATTCGAAACTATTCTGATTCCTTCTCTCGTCACGGTTTCCTCTCTAGTCAAGTCCTCTTGACTGTTGATGATGTGGTCAGAAGATCGCACTACAAGAATGTGCAGTCGACTCTCGGAAAACTTTTAGAACTAGGCGTCATTCCGATCATTAATGAAAATGACAGCGTAGGCGTAGCTGAGATCAAGTTCGGTGACAATGACCGAATTTCGGCCCTCGTTTCACATATCGTCAAGGCAGATCTCCTCCTTCTCATCTCAGATGTCGACGCTCTCTACGACGCTGCGCCGACTCATCTATCCAGCCCATCTTCGAAACCAAGAGCAATTCAAAAGGTGAGTTCTTTTGATGAAATTAGTTCCATCTCACTAACTGGCGCATCTTCGAAAGTCGGAAGCGGCGGAATGATCACCAAGGTAGAAGCTGCAAAGATTGCAACATCATCAGGAGTCACCACCATTCTCACTAATCTGGATAATTCTTCAAGGGCACTGGCAGGAGAGGAAGTTGGCACAATTTTTGTAGCCAGGGCGACAAAGTTGTCCTCGAGGCTCTTTTGGCTGGCGCACGCATCAAGTTCAAGAGGTCGGCTTCATTTGGATGAAGGCGCTGCAACTGCTATTCGAGAACGGGGTTCCTCACTCCTCGCCGCAGGCGTCACAAAGGTTGAAGGAGAATTTTCTTCTGGGGATACAGTGGATTTGGTTACGCCGGGGGATGTTCTGATTGCTCGAGGGATAGTTGGTTTTGATTCGGAAGATATCCCGATGATGTTGGGCCGTTCAACGAAGGAGCTCGCACAGGAGTTCGGTTTGGAATATGAACGAGAACTCGTGCATAGAGATGAGATGGTCTTACTGTGATCAAAGAGATGGCCACAAAGGCCCGAATTGCCTCCAGAGAACTTGCTTCAACCTCTTATCACAAGCGACAGGAGGTGCTCCTTGCCATCGCAAAAAGCATCGAGTCAAATCTTCTGGAGATTGTGAAGACGAATTCCGAGGATGTAGCGCGCGAGCGTGGCTTGGGCATGAATGAATCACTACTGGATCGGCTGACTCTTGATGAATCTCGAGTGAGGGCGATAGCTGCCGCGACGCGCAAGGTTGCAACGCTTTCAGATCCGCTTGGGATCGTGAAGATTTCGAGAAAACTAGAAAATGGCCTGGAGCTGAAACAAGTCACTGTTCCATTCGGTGTGGTTGGAATGATCTACGAGGCTCGCCCTAATGTGACAGTCGACGCAGCAGTCATTCTTTTGATGTCGGCAAATGCTGCGCTACTTCGTGGATCATCTTCGGCAAGGCTCACTAATAGCTATCTCGTTGACCTCATGCGCAAGGTGATAGCTGAGCAAGGGCTCAATCAAGACTTGATCCAGTTGGTTCCTTCTGAGGATCGCGATAGTGCCCTTGAACTCTTGAAGGCTCGAGGTGCCGTCGATCTTGTCATCCCTAGAGGCAGTGCGGCGCTTATCAGGACTGTTGTTGATGAGGCTCTCGTTCCAACCATTGAGACCGGTGCCGGTGTTTGCCACATCTACTTCGATGCGAAGGCCGATAGCGAAAAAGCCATTCCTATCTTGTTGAATGCCAAGACGCAGCGTCCAAGCGTCTGTAATGCTGTTGAAACTCTTCTAATTCACAGGTCCAGAAAAGCTGATCTCTTACCGCTTGCATTACTGCAGCTTCAAGCAAATAAAGTGAGAATGAATTGCGACGAGGAGTGCCTTGCGATTGCTAAGACCTTAGGTATTGACGCGAATCTAGCTACCAATCTTAATTTTCAAACCGAATATGGATCGCTTGAGATCAATATCGTCCTTGTAGATGACTTAGATTCGGCAGTTGAACATATCGATCATTTCGGCACTAAACACACCGAGGCAATCATCACTGAAGATTCGGATGAAGCAAAAAGATTCGTTTCGATGATTGATGCGGCCGCAGTGATGATAAATGCCTCAACTCGATTCACTGATGGCGAGGAGATGGGGTTCGGAGCAGAAATCGGTATCTCTAACCAGAAATTACACGCGCGTGGCCCCATGGGATTAGAAGCCATGACCACGACGACCTGGATTGTCTCGGGTAATGGTCAGGTTCGTTCGTGATTTTTCTTGACTCGAAAGTTTCTCGGTAGGCTAACCGACATGTCCGATAAGCCTTCAATCTCGCGCGAAGAAGTTGCAAATCTTGCGCGGTTGGCTCGTATTGATATGAGTGAGAGCGAGCTCGACCATTTATCGAGCGAGCTTGATGTGATCCTTAGCGCTGTCGCACGCGTCAGTGAAGTGGCAGGCGAAGATATCCCGCCTACATCACACCCACTTCCACTGCTTAACGTATTTCGCGAAGATGTAGTGAAAGCATCGCTCACCGCAGAAGAAGCGCTCTCTGGCGCCCCAGCAAAAGAAGATGGTCGGTTCAAAGTGCCCCAGATTCTCGGTGAAGAAGCATGATCCGAAAAAGTGCTCATGAGATGTCTAGTGCTCTCGCTTCAGGCGAGACGACTTCTCTGGAATTGACGAAGAAGCATTTCGAACGAATCGAGACCGTTGATGGAAAAGTCAGAGCTTTTCTCCATCTTGATAAGGATGGAGCGCTTGAGAGCGCATCTAAGATCGATGAGAGACGCAAAAAAGGCGAGGCTTTACCGCCACTTGCTGGAATCCCACTTGCACTCAAAGATGTCTTGGTTCAAAAAGGTGTGCCAACAACCTGTGGTTCGAAGATCTTGGAAGGGTGGCGACCGCCTTATGACGCGACTGTGGTCAAGAACCTCAAGAAAAATGGTGTCATCATCCTTGGTAAGACAAATATGGATGAGTTCGCAATGGGTTCATCAACTGAAAATTCTGCTTTCCACCCAACTCATAATCCTTGGGATCTAACGCGAATCCCTGGCGGTTCAGGTGGTGGCTCATCTGCCGCAATCTCATCCTTTGAAGCACCACTCGCGATCGGAACCGACACCGGTGGATCTATTCGCCAACCGGCTGCCGTGACCGGAACCGTCGGCGTCAAACCGACGTATGGCGGCGTCTCTCGCTATGGACTGATCGCATTCTCTTCATCTCTCGATCAAGCAGGGCCATGTGCGAGGACAGTTCTTGATGCTGCTCTCCTTCACGAAGCAATCGCAGGTCATGATGAGATGGATTCGACTTCAATAAATGCCCCAGTACCGAAGGTGGTCGAGGCTGCGAAACGAGCGGATGTTAAGGGTCTTCGTATCGGTGTGATCAAAGAGCTACAGGGTGAGGGATACCAGGCAGGTGTGCTTGAAAGATTTCAAGAGTCGCTAGATGTCCTCTCTGCACTCGGCGCTGAGATTGTCGAAGTTTCTTGTCCGTCATTTGATTA
>SYAN01000097.1 GCA_005787575.1 Actinomycetota bacterium
ATCTTGATGATTCCATCTGCGCCACTCTCGCCCTCTCGAGAGCAGAGTGCTCGGATAACTTCTGCATCAAGGGAAATCTCATCGCGTGGGTCAAAGATCAAGAGAAAGTCATTCTCGGTCCCATGACCATAGGTAGTCGTAATCTTCATCTGGCGCGAAGGTTACCTCTCACTCTTTGCTATTTCGTCACGAAAACTATTCATTCGATAGAACCTTCATTGCCCCGGCCATTCGCGCTTCAGTATCTGCGCCTTTGATCCACCGGATTCGCGAATCTCGTGAGAACCAGGTCTCTTGGCGCCGGGCATATTGGCGGGTTGCGCGCTTGGTTTCTTCTTTCGCCTCATCCTCGCTCAATTTTCCTTCAAGGAAAGCGATCACTTGAGCGTAACCGATCGCAGCTCGCGCAGTCCTTCCGTTGAGGATTCCGTTCGCTATGAGTGACTGAACTTCCGAGACCAAGCCTCGCTGCCACATCTGGTCGACACGGCGATCTATTCGCTCTTTCAAAGTTTCGCGGTCCATGACTAATCCAATTTGCTTAGCTTCAGGGTAATAACTTTTCCCTTCTCGCGGCAGATTCGCAGTAAAGGGCTTACCGGTTATCTCGATCACTTCAAGGGCTCTCACGATTCGCCGAAGATTTTCTTTCGGGATTGCAACGGCTGCGACTGGGTCGAGCTGGAACAACCTCTGGTGCATCACTTCGCTCCCCAGGTGCATCCCCTCCTCCAAAAGCTTTCTCCTGATTTCAGGATCAGTCTCGGGGAAATCAAGTTCATCTAATAACGCCTTGATATAAAGGCCGGTGCCGCCCACTACGACTATAGATTCCCCCGTTGAAAGGATTTGATCGATTATCACTCGAGTATCTCTCTGATAATCAGCAACCGATGCATCCTGGTTCACATCCAAGATATCGATCATGTGATGAGGTATTCCAACACGCTCCTGCATGGATAGTTTTGCTGTTCCTATATCCATACCTCGATAGAGCTGCATAGAGTCAGCATTGACGATCTGGGCACCGATCTTCGCCGCGATTGCTAGCGATAGATCGCTCTTTCCCGTTGCGGTTGCCCCAGCAATAACTAATAACTGGGGTCGATTTTGTTCTAGCATCGTCAAGAAAGCGCAGCAGTCAAAGTCTCGCGCGAGAGTTTCGGTATCCCTAGCATCACGCCTCTCGATTCTGCTTCATCAACCCGCTCGGCAAATGCATCTCCGCCTCTGCTCGCCCGAGATGAGAGCAATGCTCCCTGGGCCATGAGGTAGAAAGGTTTTGCTTCGGTCACCTTGATGGTTGCAAAATCTCCAGGGCGAAGTGAAGGCGAGCTCGAACCTTCGAGTGAGTGGCTATTAAAATGAATCAATCTGAAGTCTTCACTCTTGCCACTCATACGGCCGCTCTCATTGCCATCATTTTCTTGGATCAGGACTTCGAACTCTCGGCCAATTGCCTGCTGGTTCACTTTCCACGCAATCGCCTCTTGATGGCGATGAAGTCTTTCGTATCGTTCTTTCACGACCTCGGCTGGTACTTGATCCGGCATTTCGGCAGCAGGAGTTCCAGGACGCTTTGAATATTGGAATGTGTAGGCCGCAGTGAATTGCGCTTCATCGCAGAGATCTAGTGTCTCCTGAAAATCTGATTCGCTCTCACCTGGAAAACCGACGATGATGTCGGTGGTGATAGAGGCGCCAGGTATCGCATTTCGAACTCGGTCAATGATTCCGAGATACCTACTCTTTCGATAAGAACGTCGCATCGATTGCAGAATCCGATCTGACCCTGATTGCAGGGGCATATGTAGGTGTGGCATGACATTCTTTGTTTCGGCCATCGCCTCAATCACATCATCTGTGAAATCGCGTGGGTGGGGTGACATAAAACGAACTCGTTCTAGGCCATCAATCTCACCGCAAGCGCGAAGTAATTTCGAAAAGGCGCCACTCTCTCCCAATTCAACGCCGTAAGCATTGACGTTCTGGCCCAAGAGAGTGACTTCGACAACGCCTTGATCGACCAGCGTTCTCACTTCGCGCAAGATCTCATCCTGGCTTCGGTCTTTCTCGCGACCTCGCAGGGCCGGGACTATGCAGAAAGTGCAGGTGTTATTGCAACCAACCGAAATCGACACCCACGCTGAGAAGGCTGAGTGTCGCCTAGCGGGAAGAGTCGAAGGAAAGTGTTCTAGCGCCTCTTTGATCTCAACTTGAGACTGCCCCTCAATCCGTGCTCGCTCTAGAAGCACAGGTAGAGACCCGACATTGTGAGTGCCAAAGATGACGTCGATATACGGAGCGCGCTTCAACATCGATTCTCGGTCTTTCTGGGCAAGACAACCCCCGATGGCGATTTGCAAGTTGGGGTTCTCTCGTTTTGACGGGGCGAGGAAACTCAGCTGACCATAGAGCTTGTTATCCGCGTTCTCCCTTACCGCGCAGGTATTGAAAACGATGAGATCAGGGTCTTCGCCATCGCGGGCGGCGATATATCCGGCGGCATCAAGGGATCCTGCTATTCGTTCGGAATCATGAACGTTCATTTGGCAACCCAAAGTTTGGATCGCATAGCGCCGCGTCATAAAGATGAAGTCTACAAGCGAGAGGAGAAGCTAGTTTTGCTACTGTTTTGCAAGCTCCCTGATCACTTCATTGATCATCTGTGAGGGAAATCCTCGTCGCATAAGTGCACCGGCTACACGCCGCTTTGTCGTCTCAATCTCTTCCCCCGCACGGGGTCGCCACTTCTTACGAGCAAACTCCTGAGCAAGCTCCAAATCTGAAGATTCAGGGATGTCTTCGATGACCCAATCAATCGTCTCCTGATCGATTCCCTTTTCGCGAAGTCCCTGAGATATGACGCGCTTAGAACTCTTCTTCACTCTTCTCGTTCTATCGCTAAATGCCCGCGCAAAATCCAGGTCGTTGATATAGCCCATCTCCTCGACGCGGAGCAGAACCGAATCACGAATCTCATCACTTGCACCCCGTTTAGATAGGTGCTTGGAGAGTTCTGACTTACTGAGCGAGCGCCTACCAAGCGCCGTTAAGGCGATGGTAAGCGCTACTGAGAAGGGATCGCTCTCTACTTCGTCGATTCGCTCAGAGGTCGGGTGATTAGAACTCGACATCCGCAGTTGCTTCATCCACTGCAGCAACCAGGGCTGGATCGACAACGGTCGTCATCAATCTCGCACGGATCTTAGATTCAATCTCGTTTGCAAGATCTGGGTTGTCAATCAAGAACTGTCTCGAGTTCTCTTTACCTTGTCCGAGTTGGTCGCCTTCGTAGGTAAACCATGCTCCCGACTTCTTGACGATGCCGTGTTCCACACCAAGATCCAGGAGTGAGCCCTCGCGCGAGATTCCGACACCGTAGAGAATGTCGAACTCTGCTTGCTTGAATGGTGGAGCCATCTTGTTCTTTACGACCTTGACTCGCGTCCTGTTGCCGACGGCTTCTTGGCCATCCTTGAGAGTCTCTATGCGACGGATATCCATGCGAACGGATGCATAGAACTTGAGCGCTTTACCGCCCGTTGTCGTCTCAGGTGAGCCAAAGAAGACGCCGATCTTGTCTCGAAGCTGGTTGATGAATATTGCTGTTGTCTTTGAAGAACTGAGTGCGCCAGTAATCTTTCGTAGCGCCTGGGACATGAGTCGAGCCTGGAGACCCATATGTGAATCACCCATCTCACCTTCAATCTCAGCTCGTGGCACCAAGGCCGCGACTGAGTCAACGACGACGAGGTCGAGCGCTCCGGATCGAACCAACATATCCATAATCTCTAGCGCTTGTTCACCCGTATCTGGCTGTGAGACCAAGAGAGCATCAATATCAATACCCAACTTTTTGGCATACTCGGGATCGAAAGCATGTTCTGCATCGATAAATGCTGCGATGCCACCTTGTTTCTGGACATTGGCAATTGCATGAAGAGTGAGTGTGGTCTTACCTGATGATTCTGGTCCGAAGATCTCAATGACACGACCTCGGGGTAATCCACCGATACCAAGAGCGGCATCGAGTGCGATTGATCCAGTCGGAATGACTTCAACAACCTGATTCGCTCGTTCGCTCATCTTCATAACAGAGCCCTTACCGAACTGACGCTCGATCTGGGCGAGAGCGGTATCAAGGGCCTTGAGCCGCTCGGGATTTACTTGGGTTTTCTTCGATTCGGGGGCTCCTGATGATTCAGGGGCGCCTTTAGCCTCGCGGGCCATCGTGCTACCTCTTTAATCTCCCATGTGATGGGCTCTAAGGACCTTTCGGTCCGGACTAGTCCAGAAGGTACGGAATACCACCGACGGCGGGGACGAATCCCTCGCGGAAATGTGGAACCGCTCTGGTTGGGCATGAGAAGGGTATCCGAACATCTGTTCGAATACCAGAACCCCTACCTCGGCGAGTCGAATCGGCTAGCTCCACTGCCCTCATAAAGCCTCAATAAGATGCAAAGGTGCGTAGCTCAGCGGCGATCCTCCAAGAACTCGAAGATGAATCCATCGAGATCCTTCGTGAAACGGCAGCGACCTTTCGAAAACCAGTCTTGCTCTACTCGATCGGCAAAGACTCGACCGTCATTCTCCATCTAGCACGCAAAGCTTTCTATCCAGCGCCTATCCCCTTCCCCCTCCTGCATGTCGACTCCACCTGGAATTTCCGGGAGATGATTACTTTCCGAGATGAAGTAGTGAAGCAACATAATCTCAATCTCATTGTGCACATCAACCAAGATGGTCTCAGGGATGGCATAACTCCTTTCAGTAACGGAATCTCTGAATACATCCGAGTTATGAACACAGTTGCACTCAAACAAGCATTTGACCAACACGGTTTTGATGCCGCGATTGGTGGTTCACGTCGTGACGAAGAGCGAAGTCGCGCCAAAGAACGAATCTTTAGCGTCCGTGAATCCGGCTATCAATGGAATCCCCGCGATCAAAGGCCAGAACTTTGGCGCACCTACAACACCAAACTGCGACCAGAGCAGACGATGCGAGTCTTTCCAATCTCTGATTGGACTGAACTTGATATCTGGAATTACATCTGGCAAGAGAACATCTATGTAAACCCACTCTATTTCGCCAAGAAGCGACCGATGGTTCGACGTGGCGAGCAATTAATAATGGTTGATGATGAAAGATATCCGTTAGAACCCGGCGAAAAACCCGAAATGATGATGGTGAGGTTCAGGACTCTAGGGTGCTACCCGCTCACCGCAGGCGTGGAATCGACTGCAACCTCCATGGAAGAAGTGGTTGAGGAGATAACTGGGGTGAGATTGAGCGAGAGAGCCACGCGGTTGATTGATGGCGATAATGAAGATTCTATGGAGAAGAAGAAGCGCGAAGGCTACTTCTAATCCAAAGAATTTCTAGAAAGACTAGAAAGAGATGTTCTAGTCGAAGATGGGGCCAACGGTTCGAGAGCGCTTGATCTCGAAGAACCCTGGATACGAAGCAACATTGACGACGCCATCCCAGAGTTTGCCCGCCGCTTCACCTTTTGGTGCGGGCGAGATGACCGGACCAAAGAATGCAACGTCACCCACCCTGATCAGTGGCGTTCCCACATCATTTCCAACTAACGATATTCCTCGTTCATGGCTTTCGATGATTGAGGGATTGAGGGATTCATCATCCATGCGCTCCACTAAATCTCCTGGTAGGCCGACCTCAGCGAGAGCTTCTGAAAGCAACTCCTGACCCACTGCCATCTTCTTCAGATGGATTCTGGTTCCGATCGCCGTGTACATAGGCAGGACTACTTCTTGTCCATGAGCTTGCTTTGCCGCCATGATCACTCGCGTACTTCGCCAAGACTTTGGGAAATTCTCTTTATATTTCTCGTTTGTCGTCTCTCGATTGAGATGAGCGAGCGAGAAGATGTTGAAAGTGACATCGATGTCGCGGACTTTCTCTACCTCAAGAATCCATCGCGAAGTCATCCACGCCCAAGGACAGATCGGGTCGAACCAAAATTCCGCTTGTTGCTTACTCACTCTGCTCCTCCAAATCGCCGTTCTCGCTCCGCATAGATCTCAATCGCCTTCCACAGTGTCAATCGATCTACGTCAGGCCAGAGTACATCCATGAAGACCATCTCTGCATAGGCAGATTGCCACATCAAGAAGTTGCTAGTTCTCTGTTCGCCTGATGAACGAAAGAAGAGATCAACATCATTCATCTTCGGTTCATCAAGATATTTTCTAAAGAGTTTCTCAGTGACAGCATCCGGTTTGATCCGTCGTTTTGCCACATCGAGAGCAAGGGCTCTTGTGGCATCAACAATCTCTGCCCGTCCGCCATAGTTGATGCACATATTTAGCGTCATTGCTGTGTTCCGCCTAGTCAATCGCTCAGCCTCTTCAAGTTCTTTGACTACGCTCGCCCAGAGCTTCTGCCTTCTTCCGACCCATCGGACTTTGATGCCACGTTCATGCATCTCGTCCCGACGTTTTCGGATCACTTCGCGATTGAAATTCATCAAGAATCGAACTTCCTCGGGGCTCCTTCGCCAGTTCTCGGTCGAGAAAGCGTAGACGCTGACTTCTTTCAGTCCTATTTCCAGTGCGCCTTCGACGACATCAAATAGCGCTTTCTCCCCGGCTTCATGTCCTTTAGTCCTTGCCATGCCACGTTGCTTTGCCCATCGCCCATTTCCGTCCATGACAATCGCGACATGGCGAGGAAGCGCATCTGCCTTGATCTTCGGTGGCTTGGCCCCCGATGGATGTGGTGTGGGTTTTCGATATCTCATACAGCCTGCTCACTTGAATGGCGCATGGCGGTCTCACTCAAGGTCCGTTCAACAAAAGGAAGCGAGCGAAGCCCTCGCTCGATATGCCACTGAAGATAAGCAGCGACTAATCCTGAAGCCTCGCGACGATTTTTCACTTCGCTGATGCTAGCCCGACTCCAGTTCCCACTCAGTAGATCTCCGAGCAATTCCAAAGTCTCGGCAGTCGGCGTCGCGGAGGCTGATGGGCGGCACTTTCCGCAGACTGAACCTCCGCCAACAAGTGAGAAGTATCGATGCGGTCCTGGAAGCGAACAGATAGAGCAATCAGTTGTCGATGGCGCAAACCCAGCGACTGCGAGAGAACGAAGTAGGTATGCATCCAAAATCAAAAGTGAATCATATTTCTCGTGAGCGAGTGCTCGAAGCGCCCCAACAACCAATTGAAAATGCTGATTCGCGGGTTCGCGTTCATTGCTGGTGAACCGTTCTGCTGCCTCCAAGATCGCATGCGCCACAGTCCACTTCTGATAATCATGTGAGATCTCATCGCCGTAGTTCTCGATACCTTCTGCTTGCGTGATGGTGTCAAGATTTTTGCCGACGTAGAGTTGAAGATCGACATGACTTGCAATCTCAAGCCGCGCACCAAACTTTGACTTAGTTCGACGAACGCCCTTTGCGACCGCTCTTAGACGCCCGTGATCCCTTGTAAGCAAGGTGATGATTCGATCAGCCTCACCGAGCTTATGTGTCCGAAGCACAACTGCTTGGTCACGGTAGAGAGCCACGGCCAAAGAGTAGTTAGCGTTCCTTGCGAAGTGCCCGATTGACCGCCGAGATAATCGCTTTGAGCGAGGCAGTAGTGGTGCTTGGGTCAATGCCTACGCCCCAATAGACCGACTTTGAGGCAGAGCCATTGGCAATCTCGCACTCAAGATACGAGGCCGCCTTCGCATCACCGCCAGCGCTCATCGCATGCTCGTAATAATCAAGGATCGAGAGATTGACGCCGAGTTTGCTAAGCGCATCCGAGAATGCAGATATGGGACCGTTTCCGGAACCGCTAATCTCCCGTTTCTCGCCACCATCGGTGATCGAAGCAGTCAGCTCAACCTCTTTACCCATCTCTGAGCGCTCCGACATCCCGAGCAATTTGAATCGACCCCATGGCGCGACATCAGTCGTCAACTCTGCTGGGAGATATTCATCGACGAAAATCTTCCACATTTCATCTGCGAGGACTTCTCCTCCCTCTGAATCAGTCTTTGCTTGGATTACCTGACTGAATTCGATCTGAAGTCGTCGAGGTAGATCGAGGTGATGCTCGCTCTTCATGAGATAGGCGACACCGCCTTTACCCGATTGGCTGTTGACTCGAATGACAGCCTCATAACTTCTACCGATATCTTTCGGATCAATCGGAAGATATGGAACCGCCCATCTGAATCTCTCCACTTTAGTCTTCGCAGCTGCAGCATCCTTCTCGAGGTGTTCGAATCCTTTCTTGATCGCGTCTTGGTGTGAACCGGAGAACGCGGTGAAGACGAGATCACCCCCATAAGGATGGCGCTCAGGTACTCGAAGTTGGTTTGCATATTCGACTGTTCGCCGGATTGCAGGAATATCCGAGAAATTGATCTCAGGGTCGATTCCGTGACTCATCAAGTTAAGGCCAAGTGTGACAAGGCAGACATTTCCGGTTCGTTCACCATTGCCGAAGAGAGTTCCTTCAATTCGATCTGCGCCTGCAAGATAGCCAAGTTCTGCTGCTGCAACTGCCGTTCCACGATCATTATGAGGGTGAAGGCTTAAGACGATGGAGTCGCGTCGTGCCAGATTGCGATGCATCCACTCAATCGAGTCGGCATAGACATTGGGAGTGGCCATCTCGACTGTGGCGGGCAGGTTAATAATGGTTTTCCAGGAAGGCGTTGGTTTCCAAATCGCTGTGACCGCATCGCAAACTTCAAGTGCGTACTCAACTTCGGTTCCGGTGTAAGACTCTGGCGAGTACTCGAAGTAGACCGTCGTACCTTTCACGGAATCGACCTTGCTGAGGCAGTACTCGGCACCATCAGTGGCAATCTTCTTTATCCCTGCCTTATCTTGGCCAAAGACGACTTTTCGTTGCAGTGTTGACGTTGAGTTATAGAGGTGAACGACCGCCTGCTTTGCTCCTTTGATTGACTCAAAAGTCCTATCTATCAATTCATTTCGAGCCTGAGTCAAGACTTGAATCACAACATCATCAGGAATCATCTCTTCTTCGATGATCCGTCTTACAAAGTCAAAATCAGTCTGTGATGCTGAAGGAAAGCCGACTTCGATCTCTTTGTATCCCATCTTCACCAAAAGATTGAACATCGCTATTTTTCGCGACCAATCCATAGGATCGATCAAAGCCTGATTGCCGTCTCGAAGATCGACTGAGCACCACTTTGGTGCATGAACCATCTTCTTGGTCGGCCAAGTTCTATCCGGGAGATCTACCGGTACAAATGATGAATAACGCGAGATTGGCATCTCACTCTTTTTCTGATGTGGCAATGTCATTTCTTTTCTAACTCCTAAACTCGGCAAGAATTTTTGACTGGGGGTTGCCGATATCGCTTTCTCCCGCGACGAGGGAACCGGCTATTTGGCCCCGTCGCGGCAACGAAGGAGGAGTAGTGATGCAGCAGGCAATGCAGATGCTCTGGCCAGAGAAATGTGCGAAGGTAGTGAGGGCCTGCCCAACATGGTCAGAATCTTACCCATCAACTACTGAGGTGAGAAATCCCTAGAGAACAGGCAAATACCTATCTAGTTCAAATGCCGTGACTTGGCGTCGATACTCCTGCCATTCAGCTCGCTTGTTTCGAAGCACATATTCGAAGACTGGTTCGCCAAGGACCTCGCGGACGAGTTGGCTCTTCTCCATGGCGGCAATGGCCTCACTCAGACTGCTTGGCAATGACTCTGCTGACGCATCATCATCAAGACGATAGTCGCCTTTGATCCCTTCAAGTCCGGCTGCAACGATCACTGAGAAGGCAAGGTATGGGTTACATGCACTGTCAGGTGATCGAACTTCGATTCGAGTAGATACCTCTTTCTTCGGCTTATACATCGGAATTCTCACAAGAGCTGAGCGATCATCACCACTCCATGACGCCCTCGCCGGCGCTTCATGACCGCCGAGCAATCGTTTATAGGAGTTGACCCATTGATTGGTAATCAAAGTGAATTCAGGTGCATGCCTTAACACCCCAGCCACGAATGCCCGGCCGATCTTTGAAAGCTGCCACTTCGCACCAGCCTCAAAAAAAGCATTCTTCTCTCCGGAGAAAAGAGAGAAGTGAGTGTGCATTCCTGATCCTGCAAAATCAGTAAATGGTTTTGGCATGAATGAAGCATGGAAACCCTGGTCAAGGGCCACCTCTTTCACTACATGTCTAAATGTCATGATGTTGTCAGCTGTCGAAAGCGCATCGGCATATCGAAGATCGATCTCTTGTTGACCCGGCGCACCCTCGTGATGAGAGAACTCGACTGAAACTCCCATTGCTTCCAACATAGTGATCGCTTGACGTCGAAAATCATGCCCCACTGCGCTCGGTGTATGGTCAAAGTAACCACCCTGATCGACCGGTACCGGCACTTCACCTGCCTTTGGCGTTGACTTAAAGAGGAAGAATTCAACTTCAGGGTGGGTGTAACAGGTGAAACCTGCATCAGCTGCGCGTTGCAGAGTTTGTTTCAAAACGTGACGCGGATCCGATGGTGAGGGCGAGCCATCTGGCATAGCAATATCGCAGAACATTCGAGCCGCCCCTGGATTCTCAGTTCGCCAGGGCAAGATTGAAAATGTCTGTGGATCAGGTTTAGCCAACATATCCGATTCACTAACGCGAGCGAAGCCTTCTATCGCAGAACCATCGAAACCGATTCCCTCTTCGAAGGCGGTCTCTAATTCGGCGGGTGCAATCGCGACCGACTTAAGAAATCCAAGTACATCGGTGAACCAGAGTCGAACGAAGCGGATGTTTCGCTCTTCAAGGGTTCGAAGGACGAAATCTCGCTGTCTTCCTGAAGTATCAGAATCGGGGAACATGGCTCTAAGTCTGCCTACTGCGTGTTACGGGGATGTTAAACAGCTGAATTCTCGAGTGAACCTTCGAGTCAGCTACCGAATCAACAACCGCTTCAACTACCGAATGTAGGTGGCCCCATTGACATCAAAAGTGGCACCGCTCAAGTGGCGATTCTTGCCACTTGCAAGGAATGCGGTGAGCTCTGCTATCTCCTCAGGCGGAACCCACTCACCCATAGCAAGTCGTGCAGTGATCACTTCTTCACCACCCATCGACTTCGCAGAATTCTCACTCATCGCAGTCCTCACAATTCCGGGTGCGATCAGATAAGCGAAGATCCCAGATTTTCCATAGGCACGTGCAACTGTTTTTAATAGCGCAGCAATCGGTGCCTTCGAAGCTGCATAACCACTAAGTCGCGGATTTCCCGAACCTTGTTGTGCCGCCCAACTTGTCATCCCGATGATCGTTCCACCACCCATTTCCAAGAAGTGATTGACCGCCCTTCTGATCAAGAGTGCCGTAGAGCGCACATTGACTTGTAAAGCTCGATCAAATGCATCGAGCCAGTCTTCTTCACTATCTTCCAAGGAAGCTTCTGGCATAACGGCAGCATTTGCAACGAAGATGTCGACGCGACCCTTCCATGCTTCTGCTTGCTGCCAAAGCGATGAATAACCGTTGGGAGCTGCGAGGTCGGCACCAATCACGATTGCTTGGTCTGCTCCAGCACCTTTGGTCGCCAACTCAGCGCCAGCTTTATCTCCACCATAGTGGGCGATTACCGATGCGCCACTTGCAATCAGACGTGAAGTGATGGCGCTTCCGATTCCTTTCGAAGCACCAGTAACTAGTGCGACTCGACCTTCTAGATTCTCGGGCACATCAACTCCCCTCTTGCCATCTTTCGTTCGCATCTCGGACCTTGCCCCGAACCATCAATCTACTTCCCACTCGGTAAATGCGAAAGACTCGTATCATTCGACTGCCATGAGTGAGAGTAATGCCAAGCACCTGAGAGAAGCCACTACCGATCCCAATGACGCTCTTGTCTTCACTTACTGTGGTGAGAAGTTAGAGGCAAAAGCAGGAGATTCGATCGCCTCCGCAATGGTGAGGAATGCAAAATTAACTTGTCGAGAGAATGAGCGAGCCGAGCCACGTGGAATTTTCTGTGGCATGGGAGTTTGCAATGAGTGCCAAGTTGAAGTGAATGATGAACCTGGTGTGCTCGCCTGCATGCGCTCGCTCGAGGCCGGCGTAAAGATAGTGACCCAGGAACAACATCGTCACTCTCCCCTGGATGCAGTCGCGAATCAACCTCAGGATGGCTTACAGAATGAGATCACACTAAGCCCAGATCTCCTGATAATCGGTGGCGGTCCCGCAGGTCTCTCACTCGCTCGCTCGCTCGTTAAGGATGGGCTAAGCCCCGAATCCATCATCATCATCGACGAACGGAAGAGTCTTGGTGGGCAGTACTTCAAACAACGACAACTTAAATCAGGGGAATCTGGTGACGCTCAAAACTTAGATGCGCAATTTCGCGAAGGCGCAGAACTCATCGATGAGGTTCGAAACTCGGGAGTTCGAATCATGCAGGCAATCACAGTCTGGGCAGCATTCGACCATGATCACATTGCTGCTTACGACGCGAACAAGAGATACATCTTCAAGCCTAAAGAGTTGGTGCTTGCAACCGGTGCTTATGAACGTGGTATTCCGATGCCAGGCTGGACTCTCCCTGGAGTTATGACAACGGGCGCTGCACAGACGCTACTTCGAAGCTATGCGGTTTCACCTGGAAAAGAAGTTTTGGTCTCAGGCAATGGACCACTCAATCTTCAGATGGCTGCAGAGTTGAGCAAGCATGGGACGAAAGTGGTTGCACTCGTTGAGAGCGGGCGAATCTTCTCGCCTCTCTCGATACTTCTCACTCTCGCACTCGCAGTGATCTCACCGAGCATGTCACTCCGTGGCTTGGGATACTTCTTAACTATCAAGCGGGCAGGAATCAAGTATTTCTCAGGTGCTGCAGTGAGCAGTTTTACAGGAAGTACAAAAGTGGAACGAGCCGAAATCTCCTCACTCCATCACAACCGAAAGTCCCGAGTGATCTCTGAAGTTGCTGTGGACTCTGTTGCGATGGGATTTGGCTTCATATCATCTAATGAGTTGGCCCGAATTCTCCGATGTGATCACGAGATTGATCCCACCACTCTTGGCTTGAAGACAAAGACCAGGATTGATGGAAGAACGAGTAGAGATCACATCTGGGTCATTGGAGATAGCGCAAGCATCAATGGAGCTCAGGTTGCGAAACTGAGGGGAACTCTTCTCGCCACATCACTCCTTACTGCTCTCACCTCACGGCGTAAACAAATGAGAGCGAATTTGGCTCGGTTGCTCCTCTTTCGGCATCTCTTATTTCAGCGCGTGCTCTGGAAGATCTATCGCTCGCCACGTCTCTTTGATCAGTTTGCAACGCGTGAGACAGTCATCTGTCGCTGTTTGAGTATCACTCAAGGAGAGTTAATTGATGACTTGCGCGAAGATATGACTTCGGCTGGTGCACTGAAGCGAGTCAGCCGCGTCGGAATGGGCAAATGCCAAGGAAGATATTGCGCGCCATTCGCACAAAAGTTGATTGCAGATCAAACTGGAGTGGAACCAGATACTTACTCTGGCTTCGCGCCACAAGTTCCGATCAAGCCAACAAGTATCGCCACCATCGCCTACTCATGAGTCAACCACGTTCTTGATGACGGCAGGCCCGCGCTAGGATTCGAATATGGCTGAAGAATTCCTGGATAAGTCCAAGGATTTCGTCCAATCACTTGATCGAGGACTTTCAATCATGAAAGTCTTCAATGCCGAGAACTCCAAGTTGACCCTCTCTGAGGTTGCTGAGTTGACTGGTTTCACTCGCGCTACTGCTCGGCGATTCCTTCTTACTCTGGAATCACTCAACTATGTTGGTAGCTCTGGTCGTTACTTCTTCCTCAAGCCAAGAGTTCTTGAACTGGGCTACGCATATCTCAATTCATTCAGTCTGGTTTCGATCGCTCAAGGTCATTTGGAGGAGATGGCTACCGAAGTTCGTGAATCCTGTTCCGCTTCGGTCCTTGAAGGGCAGAATGTCATCTATGTCTGTCGAGCAAGCGGCAACCGACTTATGACAATCAATCTTGCAGTCGGCACGCAACTCCCAGCCTTTGCCACCTCGATGGGGCGAGTTCTCTTGGCCTCAATGACGGAAGCAGAGCTAGATAACTACTTTGCCTCCGCCCATTTTGAGAAGTTCACCCCTATGACCGTGACCGATGAGGGTGAGCTTCGAAAGATCATTGCCAAGGCGCGCAAGGATGGCTACGCAATTATTGTCGGACAACTTGAAGAGGGCGTCGAATCAGTTTCGGTGCCTATCCGCGGCAAAGATGGGAAAGTTCTTGCCGCCGCAAATGTCAGCGCCCATCCTTCGAGAATCTCTCAAGAAGAGTTAAGTACGAAGTTACTGCCTAGATTGCAACAATGCGTTGCCGAGATCGAGCGAGATTTACACCTTCAAAACTGATTTTTTCTTCAAAGACCTCATTTCAATCAGATCTGATCGATACAGATGTACTTGATCTCCAAGAACTCCTCGATACCGTGCTTGGAACCCTCGCGACCAACACCAGATTCCTTTACCCCGCCGAAAGGCGCGCCCTCGTAAGAGATCAGACCGGTATTGACGCCAACTACTCCTGCTTCAAGCGCTTCAGCAACGCGCCAGACTCGAGCATTGTCGCGAGTGAAGAAATATGCGGCGAGGCCGAAGGGAGTGTTGTTTGCGATTCGAATCGCCTCTTCGTCACTCGTGAATTTCACGATTCCCGCTAACGGACCAAAGGTCTCTTCTTGGCAGACCAACATCTCTTCCTTGACTCCGGTGAGAATCGTTGGTTCAAAGAAAGTTGCACCAAGTGGCGAGCGCTTTCCTCCTGCAACAACTTTCGCACCAGCCTTAAGCGCATCATTGATATGGCTCTCTACTTTTTCCACTGCGCTCTCGTTTATCAGCGGGCCCTGCTTGGTATCAGGATCCAAGCCGTTACCTACTCGAAGCCCTGCGACTGCCTTCTTTAACTCTTCGACGAAGCGATCATGTATCCCAGCTTGCACGATGATTCGATTGGCGCAGACACAAGTCTGACCACTATTTCTAAACTTCGAGGCGATTGCACCCGCGACTGCCACATCGACATCAGCATCATCAAAGACGATCAATGGCGCATTTCCACCGAGTTCCATTGCGACTTTCTTGACTGTCTGTGCTGAGGCCGCCATCAGCGCTTTACCTACTTCAGTCGAGCCGGTGAAGGAGAGCGCGCGGACTAAGGGATTGCTTGTGATCTCAGCAGCCACCATCCGCGGATTTCCGACGATAACGCTCAAGACACCTGCCGGAACTCCCGCTCGATGAGCAAGTTCTGCCATGGCAAGGGCTGAGAGCGGAGTGTCGGTCGCAGGTTTGATGACCATTGAGCAACCGGCTGCCAGCGCTGGTCCCGCTTTCCTTGCAATCATGGCCATCGGGAACTTCCATGGCGTGATTGCGGCAGTCACTCCGATTGGTTGCTTGATAGTAAGGAGTCTGCGCGATGCCACATTCGTTGGGATGGTTTCACCGTAAAGCCTTTTGCCTTCTTCTGCATACCACTCGATGAAGGAAGCGCCATAGGTGATCTCACCTCGAGATTCGGTGAGAGGCTTCCCTTGTTCGGCGGTGAGGATCACTGCTAAGTCCTCGACGTTATCCATGATGAGTTGATACCAAGAGCGCATGATCTTGGAGCGTTCTAGAGCTGTCAGTTTCGACCACTTCTCGAAGGCGCTCTGCGCGGTCGTGATCGCTTCTTTGACATCATCAACAGTAGCCATAGCTACCTCGACTATGCGAACACCAGTCGCTGGATTGATGACTTCACGTTTAGACCCATCCGAAGATTCCCGCCACACGCCATTGATGAATAACTGACTCTTAATCAGTGATGGATCTTTTAGTAGGTCAGCTAGCGATTTCTCGGTCGAGTACATGTTGCGAAGTCTAAGACAGGCGAGCCATAGGGGCATCGAATCCGTTGTTTCGAACTTGTTATCAGGCACACCCGCCGTAAATCTAGACATCGATTCATGACTTCACTACCCTCGTGAATGCACTCCCAGAAAATGCGCTATTCGAACAGGTGAGAGGGGATTCAATGTCACTGTCGCTCTCGGAGAAGGATCGACGTTTCTTCTTCCATCCATTTACCGCGCTCAAGGCGCACGAAGAGAGTGGCGGCAAGATCATTGCTTCAGGTGAAGGGTGCACACTCACCGATGTCGATGGTGGCAGATATCTCGATGCGATGGCAGGGCTATGGTGTGTCAATCTCGGTTATGGCAATCAACGTCTCAAAGACGCTATTGCGGATCAAGTAACAAAACTCTCTTACTACCACTCGTTCTCGGGCATGAGCACCGATCTGGCAGTTGAACTCTCTGAGCGAGTCATATCTTTGGCGCCGAAGAACATGGCGAAGGTTTTCTTTGGAAATAGCGGATCTGATGCCAATGACACAAATGCAAAGATCATCTGGTTCTACAACAATGCGATCGGACGGCCTGAGAAGAAGAAGATCATCTCTCGTTTTCGTGGCTATCACGGTGTAACCGTTCTCTCAGGTGGACTCACCGGACTTAAGAATCTTCATGAGGGCTTCGATCTCCCGCTCTCAATGATCAGGCATGCACGTCCGCCGCATCGTCTCTGGGAGAAGACACCCAGCATGAGCGATGCAGATTTCGCTGACCAACTTGCGCGTGAACTTGAAGAGATGATCATCAAGGAAGGTCCAGAGACAGTTGCTGCCTTTATTGCCGAACCAATCCAGGCAGCTGGTGGCGTGATTGTTCCTCCCGCTGAATATTTCCCTGCGATCCAGAAAGTCTTGAAGAAATACGATGTCATGTTGATAGCAGATGAGGTTGTAACTGCATTCGGTCGCCTTGGCACGATGTTCGCATCCGATCTCTTCGGTCTCGAGCCAGACATCATCACAGTCGCTAAGGGATTGACCTCTGCATACATCCCGCTCTCGGCCTCGATTGTCTCGGAACGGATCTGGAAGGTATTGCGAGATGGATCGGAGAAGTACGGTGCATTTGGTCATGGTTACACCTACTCGGCTCACCCCATCGCCGCTCGTTGCGCGCTAGAGACGCTTCAGATCTTGGAGGACGAGCGAATGCTCGAGCGAACCGTCAAGCAAGGTGCGCTGTTGCACCAACTTCTTCAAGATACTTTCAAAGATCACCCACTCGTCGGGGAGATTCGAGGCAAACATTTGATTGGTGCGATTGAACTAGTAGATCAAAAGAACCCTGCGAAAGCATTTGATCCAGGTGAAAAAGTCGCAATTCGAGCTGCCAAACGTTCCATGGAACTTGGCGTGATTACTCGCGCGCTCCCGGCCGCGGACACGCTCGCCTTCTCACCGCCGTTCGTCGTGACCGATGCGGAATTAGAGAAGATGGTCTCGACCGTTCGAACTGCCGTGGATGAAATCGCCAAGGAAATCGGTCGCTAACCTTGCAATGAAGCATCGCCCAATTCGAATCGGGTTCATAATCAATCCGATTGCTGGAATGGGAGGAGCGGTTGGGCTCCACGGAACTGATGCCGGAATCCATTTAGAAGCCGCCCGACGCGGCGCATCACAAATCTCCACTCAACGAGCCGCGATGACTCTCTCCTTTCTCTTCAACTCGCGCGAGTGGTTACAGGCTTCCTCTGAGACTCTATTCATCACTCCTGAAGGTCAGATGGGTGGGGACCTTTTACAGTCGATGATTGACCCTACTCAGATCCAATTAATTCCTTTAAAAAACGATTCGACAACCGCTGCGGACACGAAAGAGATTGCACAATCACTCTTCGAGCACGGGGTCGATCTCATTCTCTTCGCGGGCGGTGATGGCACTGCCAGAGATATCTTTGAGGTCATCGACGAGAAGATTCCACTACTTGGTATCCCCGCTGGCGTGAAGATGCGAAGTGGAGTCTTTGGACTACATCCGGCCAGAGTTGGCGAAGTCCTTCAACGAATCATCGTCACTAGTTCAAGAATCGAAAACGCCCTTCCAACCCAAGATGCAGAGATCTTGGACCTTGACGAAAATTCGAGTGACTATTCGAGTTCGCAATTCTTCGGTGTTGCAAAAACTCCCTATGCACCTGATTTGCTACAGAGATCGAAATCGGCTTCAGGTGACTCCGGGGCGAGCGCCTTAGATGAGTTAGCCCTCCATTATGCGAAGGCGATGAAGCCGAAGAGGCTCTATATATTCGGACCCGGAGGAAGCACCAACCGAATACTCAAATCTCTTGGACTCTCTCTCTCGCCAAAAGGTGTCCATGCCATCATGGACGGGCACTGCATCGGTGAAGACATTGGCGAGGCAGAGATAGCAGAACTCGTGGCGCGAAATTCGGAGTGCGAACTTATCGTTGGGGTCATTGGTGGCCAGGGATACCTCTTTGGAAGAGGAAATCAGCAACTTAGCTCCGGGGTCATCGAGGCGATTGGTTGGTCTCACATCTATGTACTCGCTTCTGCAGAGAAACTCCTGGAATTAATGCCGACAGAACTGCATATGGATTTCCATCAACCCCTCCGAAATCCCCCGCCGAGCTTTCTTCAGGTCCACACCTCTAGCTCACGAACTGTTGTCTGTCGATTGATCTATCAGGTAGCGTCACCCTCAACATCCACGCTTGCACGCAACTAACTTGGTTCGAGTCGAGGATGCAGAATCGCTAGAAATTCGGAAGGATGACTTCATGTCAGCAAAGGACAAGACGCTTCCACAGCCCCATCCATTTATGGCGAACTCTGCGCCAGCGAGCTATCGAGAATTGCTTCGAGTAGCCGAAGTCAAAGAGATTGATGAAGTCTTCGAGCAGATTCCCACTGATCATCTATTCAAAGGTAAATGGAAAGTACCGCGCGGGATCAAGTCAGAGGCGCAGTTATCCAAACATCTCACAAGCATCCTGAGAAAGAACATCTCGGCTGAGGATTACACCTCCTTCCTTGGCGCTGGATGTTGGAATCACTATGTCCCGGCCATTTGTGACGAGATGGTCACGCGTACCGAGTTCTCCACCCCAGTCTGGGGCACTCCTTCATCTGATCACGGTCGAAACCAAGTCTGGTTTGAGTTCTGTAGCCAACTTGGCGAGTTGGTGGGTATGGAGTTCGTTGGATTACCTCTTTATAGCTATGGCACCGCTGCAGGGCATGCGCTTCGAATGGCTGCTCGAATCAACGGGCGTAAGAAGATATTGATTCCTGCATCACTGGATCCTGAGCGTGCCAAAGTGATTCGCACCTATGCAGGTTTCAAGGAACTCAATGGATTCCTTGATGTCGTCACAGTGAAATTTGATAAGAAGACTGGACGACTGGATCTGGCTGACCTTAAAGCAAAACTTGATAAAGAAGTCTGCGCGGTCTATTTCGAGAATCCAAACTACCTCGGCGCACTAGAGAGTGAAGCAGCTGAGATTTCGAAGCTGGCCCACTCGGTCGGCGCAGAGGTCGTCGTAGGAGTTGATCCCATCTCACTTGGCATCATCGCCCCAGCTTCGCAGTACGGGGCTGACATCATCGTCGGCACTACCCAACCTCTTGGTGTACATATGAATGCTGGCGGCGGAGTTGGCGGATTCATTGCAACTCGCGATGAAGAGAGGTACGCGAAGGAATATCCGACGTTACAGGTGAGCTTGACCGGAACTACAGTCCCTGGCGAAATGGCTTTCGGTCTCACACTCTTCCACCAATCTTCATACGGGTCTCGTGAGAATGGCAAAGACTGGACCGGAAACTCGGTCTATCTCTGGGCAGTTGCGAACGCGACATACATGTCCTTGATGGGACCAGAGGGATTTGTCGATGTCGGAAACTCCATCATCGCTCGAGCGCGTTATGCGGCGGAGCGAATCAACAAACTCAAAGGAGTCAAAGTTCTATGGCGAGATGGTTTCTTCAAGGAATTCGTCGTCAACTTTGATAAGACTGGTAAGAGTGTGAAGAAAATCAATAAGAAGTTGTTGAAGCATGAGATCTTCGGTGGCAAAGACCTCTCCGATGAATTCCCGGAGTTGGGTGAGAGCGCGCTCTATTGCGTCACAGAGGTTCACACCCTTGAAGAAATTGATGCCTTAGTCGATGCGCTGAAAGAGGTGACAGCATGATCAAGTCCAAGATCCGCAAATATCACGCTGCAGTCTGGGATGAACCTCTAGTTATGGATTTGAGTCAACCAGGTCGACGTGGTGCCTTTGCTCCTGCAATAGAAGATGAGATCACTGATTCGGTCGGCGATCCATCAGCGCTAGTCCCAACCGCTCTCAAGCGTAAGGTCGCACCAGAACTACCGGAGCTCTCTGAATTCGAGGTCCAGCGCCACTATCTCCATCTCTCCCAGCAGACCTTAGGCATGATGGGAATCAGCCTCTTCGGGACCTGCACTATGAAGTACAACCCACGGCTCAATGAGCGACTGGTCTATCAACCATTCGTCGCGAAGATGCACCCACATCAAGATCCAGAGACGATGCAAGGAATCCTAGAAATCGTCTATAGCTTCGATGAGATTCTTCGCGATCTCTCTGGCCTCGATAAATTCGTCTTCCAAGCAGGTGGCGGTGCTGATGCTGCGTACACGATGGCAACATTGACGCGCGCTTACCATGCAGCGCGAGGTGAGCTGGCACAACGAACAGAGATCATCACTACTGTCCAAGCTCATCCATGTAATCCGGCGACGGCTGCGGCTGCCGGTTTCAAGGTCATCACTCTCCCACTTGAGAAGGATGGTTACCCATCACTTGAGGCGCTCAAATCAGTTCTCTCCAATCGGACAGCAGCGCTGATGGTCAACAATCCAGATGACATCGGAATCTATAACCCACAGATCAAGGAGTGGGTCAAGGCGGTGAAAGAAGTTGGAGGACTCTGCTTCTACGATCACGCTAACTTCAACGGTGTGATGACGCGAATTCGCGCCGCCGATCTTGGCTTCGATGCCTGTATGTATATGTTGCACAAGACTTTCGGAGGAACAAAAGGTGGCGGTGGACCAGCAGTTGGTGCATTCGGTTGCCGTAAAGAGTTGGTGCCCTATCTTGCTGGCCCAACCGTTGAGAAGAACTCTGATGGAACTTACTTCCTCAAAGAGGAAGGGCCTAAGAGCGTCGGTCGTGTCCGCGAATTCTTCGGCAACGTGCCGGTAGTGATTCGTGCTTATTCATGGACTCGTGCAATGGGTATCGATGGACTTCGAGATGCAGCAAACATCTCAGTCCTAGCCAATAACTACATGGAGAAAAGACTTCTTGCGATCAAAGGAGTGACAAAGGGTCTTCCAGAGCTGACTAAGCGGCGACTTGAGATGACCAGGTACAGCCTTGGTGAGCTGACAGCAGAGACTGGTGTCACCACGGTCGATGTTCAGAACCGAATGACCGATTATGGCGTCGATGCGTTCTGGCTCAGCCACGAACCATGGTTTATTCCAGAGCCATTCACGCCTGAAGCTGGTGAACTCTGGTCCATCGAAGATATCGATTACTGGATTGATGTACTCGAAGTAGTCTGCGAGGAAGCGCGCAAGGACCCTGAGTTCGTCAAGAACGCTCCATACAACCAAGTTGTACATAAGCAGGGTTCAACAAATCTCGATGATCCCAAGAACTGGGCGACCACTTACCGCGCATACAAACGCAAGCACGCTTCAAAGAAGTAGCAAAGCACTCCTATCCCGCTATGGCGCAGATCAAGATAGCGATTGTCGGCGCTGGAAGTATCGGCGCTGGCTGGGCGATTCTCTTCGCATCAGCAGGAGAGAGAGTCGCTCTCTACGATCCTGAAATCGCGCAACGCGAAAGCGCAAAGAAGCGGATTGGCGAGCGCCTTTCCCTTTTGAAATCGCATGAGCTACTGGCCGACACCGTGGATCAGGTGCTCAATCGAGTCGAAGTATTCGATGATTTGGCTACTGCTCTCTCCGGTGCGACCCTCATTCAAGAGTGTGGCCCAGAACGAGTTGATATCAAACGCGAGATCTTCCGTGAGATCGAGAGTCACGTAGATCGTGAAGCAATCATCGCGAGTTCCTCATCCGCGATAAAGCCCTCTGAATTCACCAACGAGATGAAGTTCCCCGAGCGTGCGCTCGTCATCCATCCCGGAAATCCCCCTTACCTCATATTGGTCGGTGAAATAGTTCCATCTTCGCGAACATCAGAGGCGGTAATTGATCGAGTCCGGCAGATTTTGGAGTCATCGGGGATGAGTGCGGTGCTGGTGCGAAATGAACCACAAGGTTTCGTCTTCAATAGATTGCAGGGCGCGATCCTGCGCGAGGCATACTCTCTTGTGCGAGATGGAGTTATCTCTGCCAGAGAACTCGATGAAATTATGATCAAAGGACTTGGCAAGAGGTGGGCTCTGATTGGCGCCTTCGGCGCCTCTTCCCTCAATGTTAAAGGTGGAATACGCGCACATGTTGCTCGTATGGGTGAGAGTTACTACAAAATGGGATTAGAGCGCGGACAAGATGACCCTTGGACTCCAGATTTAGTGGAGAAAGTCGCATCAGATATGGAGAAGAAATTCCCGGTTGATAACTGGGAGGCAGATGTACTTGCACGAGATGAAGCGCTCATGAAGCTGACTCGCCTCATGAAAGAGCTTGGCCGCTAACTCTTCTTTCGCGAGGAAGTTGCCACCAAAGCTCGGACTCGCTCTAACTCCTCAGTTGTAGGTGCAGCGCTCTCTTTCAAGTCTTTGGCGACCTTAAGATCCCAACCCGTATTCGCAATGACTTGTTCCACGCTAACTCCAGGGTGCAAAGCGGTTAGCACGAGCTCCTTGCTTGTTGCCTCTGGCTCCAGAATTCCTAGATCGGTGATGACGTACTTCGGACCATTGCCGATTAATCCATTCCGCTCACGTGAGCCAGGACCATCACCGAAACCAAGTGAGGTGATGAAATCGATCTTCGGTACGAAAGTTCGCGTTGTCTGCTTGATGATGATGATGACATCCTTGCATGCACCAGCGATCTCGGTCGCTCCCCCGGCGCCAGGAAGCCTCACCTTTGGATTCTCATAACTCTCACCTATGAACGTCGTATTGATATTTGAGAAGCGATCTATCTGAGCGGCGCCGAGAAATCCCATATCGATTCGACCAGGTTGTAACCAGTAGTTAAAAATCTCTGGCATTCCAACTACCGATAGCGCTTGGTTAGCTAGCTCACCATCGCCAATAGAAAGCGGCAGTTTCTGTGGATTTGTATTGACGGTACCTGATTCATAGATCAGAAAGAGATTCGGTGCGTGAGTGGCCTTTGCCAAGATCGCAGCGGTGCTTGGGATTCCTATCCCAACGAAGCAGATCATGCCATCGCGAAGCGTGCGCGCAGCAGCGATTGTCATCATCTCGTTGCTATTCCAAGGATTCTTCTCGGCTTCTGATGAAGAACCAGCCCGATTTATCTCGCTGATTGCCACCTGCTATGCCTCGCTTCCTTGGTAGGCATCGCTGGATTTGGCATATATCTCTTGATCCAACCATTTAGTGAAACTCTCACGCTCTTTAGCAACTTCATCCCAAGCGATATACGCATCGTTATCTCGTTCGTAATAGCCAGAAGCGTAGGAAGGCCATGCGCCCTTGGGAACCACTGCAATATTTGAAATCAGAGCTTCGGGAATGATGATGCTGTTGAACTTAGGGGTGAAACTTTCAACTTGCTCTTCCACCGTTACCACTACGCGCTTGGCGGCAAAGACCGCTTCTTTCGAAGACCCTGTGATACCCCATGCCATCACATTTCCTTGACGATCTGCTTGCTGCGCATGAATGATCGTGACATCTGGATTGATCGCCGCTACAGCGAGGATCTTTTGGTCATCGAATGGAGAATCAATGGTCGCAATATTCTCGGTCTTATCCACTAAGTCTGAGCCAAAATATCCACGCAGCACCGCAAACGGCATTCCCGATGCTCCGGCCACATATCGGTTGGTCAATCCTGCGTGAGTGTGTTCTTCGATCGTAATCTTTCGCGGCCAACCATTCTGATAAGCATCTCGAAATCTATGGAGCGAACCAACACCGGGATTTCCACCCCAAGAGAAGATCAATTTCTTCACGCAACCAGCGCCAATCAACTGGTCGTAGATGAGATCGGGTGTCAATCGAACTGCCGTGAGCTCTCGTTTGCGCTGTCTGATGATTTCGTGGCCGGCGGCCATCGGAATTAAATGCGTGAAGCCCTCTAGGGCAATCGTGTCACCATCGTTGACATTGGCCGAGATGGCTTCTTCGAGAGAGGCGAACTTACTCACCGTCGTCTCACCTTCTCTCGACCTTGGTATCGCGCCCGAAAAAAACTTGCTCTGAAAATGTTTTCTTCCTAGTACCCAAGGCTCCATATTCTAAGTACAGTCAGACAAGAAACGAAAGTACTTTTTATTCGCGGAGGTGTTCGTATGACGAACAGCAAAGTTGTTGTCGTCACTGGAGCTAACTCTGGAATCGGAACATCTATCGCTAATCACTTTTCTGAAAGCGGTTGTCGAGTCATCTCACTTGATCTCAAAACTGATTCAAAAATCTTGAATTCCGACGTCACTTCCTATCTCTGCGATGTCACCTCTGAGAGTTCTGCGATTGAAGCCATGAAGCAGGTGCGAAACGAATTCGGCCCTATCGATGTATTAATTGTGAATGCGGGTGTAGTTCCTTCTTGGCAATCTACTGAGAATATCGATGTCGAGGATTTCGACCGAGTCATGCGTATCAATCTCCTGGGGTCGGTCATCTCGCTCAAGAGCGCAGTTACACACCTTCGCGCTCCTGGAGCCAGCGTTGTAATGACCGGATCGATTAATTCATGGAAGGGTGATCCAAATATCGCCAGTTACGTCGCGAGCAAACATGGCATCGCAGGACTAGTCAAGAGCGCGGCGATGGATCTTGGAAAACGTGGGATCAGGGTTAATGCTGTGGCACCTGGAGCTGTACTGACTGATGCGCTTCGAAAACGTGTTCTCGATCGAAATGATAATGACGCGAGTAAAGCCGAGGCCTATCTCGAGAATCTAGCGGCCACGACCACTTCGTTGGGGCGAATCGCTACTATCGCGGACGTGGTCAATGCTGTCGAATTCCTTGCATCGAATAAGTCAGAGGCAATCACCGGACAACTGATTCATATCGATGGTGGTGTGCTCTAAATGAGTCTAGAACTCGAAGGTAAACGAGTCCTCATCACCGGTGCCTCACGTGGTATCGGAGCAGCTATTGCTTTAGCGATGGCGAAATCTGGTGCGACCGTGATTGCTCACTATGGGAGTTATCCCGATGGCGCGAAGGCAAACCTGGCCAAGATCAGTGATGACAAAAAGATATTCATCGGTGCCGATCTTTCTATTCCGGGTGCTGGGAGAAAACTCTGGAGCGATGCAATCTCTGCGGTTGGAGAGATTGATGTCTTGGTCAATAACGCCGGTATTAATGTGGAGACTCCATTTGATGGCGATGATGCCTCATGGGATAAGGGCTGGAGTGAAACTTTTCAAGTCAATGTCTTCGAATCGGCAAATATCGTCCGTGAGTCGGTCAATCACTTCCTCACCAGAGGAGGTGGGATTGTCATCTCGCTCTCGAGTTGGTCTGGACAGAAAGGTTCTGCGCTACCGACGCTTCCGGCATATGCCGCCTCAAAGGCCGCGGTCAAAGCAATGACCCAGACTGTGGCATCAAGTTTTGCCAAAGCAGGGATTTACGCCTACATCATCTCGCCTGGAATCGTTAAAACTAGGATGGCTGATCTTGCAGCAGTCGTTCGTGGTGGCGAAGAGAAGATGAAGGCTGCTCTCGCCATGGGTGAACTTGTCCCACCAGATGAGGTGGGAGAGCTCGCAGTATTTCTCGCTACAGGAAAGTGTCGTCACCTAACTGGAGCTACGATCGATATAAACGGCGCAAGTTACGTTAGATAGTAGGCGCTCAGAGAATTGTTGAACAAAATCTTTATATGACGTCTTCGAGAATGGATCTAAAGTCGTGCATGCGATTTCGGTGGAAACCCTCGAATCCACTCGCATAAAGTTTCAGCGCAGCAATCAACCATCTCCCATCGACTTTGCTGAAACGGTAGCGATATCCACCCCAGAGATGACCTATCACCTCACTGCCGAAATATTTATGCCAGGCATAGAGATGGCTTGTTCCTGTAGCAACAGTCTCATCCATGAAGGTAACAATCTCGTTACTAATGCGATGATTTGTTGATTCGAATCTTGTGCTGGCACCACTTTCAACCATTTTCACTAGATTCGCACGACCATGGATTGGCTCAACTTCAGGTCCATAATCGATTCGAGCATCTTCAGTGAAGAGATCACCAAGAGCCTGAGCGTTTTTAGTATCGAAATAGAGGCAATATCGCTTCATCAATGATTCAACCTCAAGTATTTCAACGAGCCTATGGTCACTCACAGCGCCATGCCTTTCGTTGTCGGAACGATTGCCTCAAGGATAGGCCTTGATTCCGAGCAAAAGTAACTACAGACGAGATGTTCGCAAGGAGAACAACACGAAAAACACTTGCCACGCTTCATTCACAACTCATACCTGCATATGCGAGCATTCCGCTCTATATGAGCGCCCTCATCTCACTCCGTGGAATCCGTAAATCATTCGGTACTTCTGAAGTCCTCCATGGAATTAATCTCGATGTCTATCCAGGATCGCATACCGTCATCTTCGGTCCATCTGGGTCTGGCAAATCAACCGTCCTTCGATCCATGAATTTGCTAGAAGAACCCACAGAAGGATCTGTAATTTTTGAAGGCGTCGAATACGGTCCGGGATTTCCTGGAGCTGCTACTGCGCGAGGAAAGAAGATTGAGCTGAGAAGGCAAGTCGGAATGGTCTTCCAGCAGTTCAACCTCTTCCCGCATCTGAGCGCAATCGACAACATTGCACTCTCTGTTCACGCTGTTACTGGCAAATCAAAAGATGAAGCACTAGAGCGCGCCGCGCAAGAATTAAAGAATGTCGGACTACTCAAGTGGGCGATGAATTACCCAGCCCAATTATCGGGGGGCCAACAACAGCGCGTTGCAATCGCTCGTGCTCTGAGCCTTGATCCCAAACTCATGCTTTTTGATGAACCAACATCGGCACTGGATCCAGAGTTGGTGGGCGAAGTTCTCGCAGTCATGCGACAGTTCGCCGAAACGGGCATGACCATGGTCGTCGTCACTCACGAAATGGGATTTGCGAAAGAGATTGGTGATCAATGTATTTTCATGGACCAGGGCTACATTGCAGATTCTGGTGGCGCAGATTTCTTTGACACCTGCACCAATAAGCGCACCAAAGAGTTCATTGGATCGGTGCTCTGATGGAGGACACACCCAGGCTCAATTTCATGTGGCACCTGGTCTGGGACTTTCGCGCCGAATTGCTCCGGGGTTTGCTCACAGCATTTGAAGTTGCTATCACTGCCTTGATTCTCTCTTTGTTTGTCGGCCTCTTATTTGCCCTGATGAAGATGAGTCGCTTCGCAATCTGGCGTGGCATTGCCTCCACGTACATCAATATCTTCCGCGGCATACCTGCTCTGGTTAGCGTGGTCTGGGTTTATTTCGGCTGGTCTCTCCTATTTGGCTACAACTTCACCGTCTATCAGGCAGGTGTTATTGCGCTCACCCTCCTTTACTCCTCATTCTTCGCAGAGATCTTCCGCTCCGCTCTTGAAGCAGTCCACAAAGGGCAACGTGAAGCTGGTCAAGCTCTAGGTATGTCTCGACTTCGAATATTTAGATCAGTGGTTATGCCGCAGGCGCTCAAGATCGCGATACCCAATATTGGGAGTATGTATATCGGAATGATCAAAGATACCTCTACTTTCACAGTCATTGGTCTTGCTGAACTGGTCTTCGTAATGCAGTCGATAAATGCGGAATACTTCCAACCATTCGTCCTCTTCACCGCGGCTGCCGGACTTTATGTGGCGGCAGCATTCCTTGTTGATTTTGTCTTTAGAATCGTTGAGGGTGGTTTCAGCTACCCAAAAGTTGGCAGAGTAAAGAGATTTCTCACACGCAGGAAGCGAGCTCAGATCCAGCGATTGGTGGACGCCAATTGATGGATCGACTTCTTGGGCGTGAGAAAGTTGCAATCCCTACCTTCGGAAGGAAAACAATGCGAAAGAAGCTAGCGCTTCTGCTCGCCGGAGTAATGGCCGCCACCGTTGTTGTAACGGGTACCAGCCAGGCTTCAGCTGCAGAAGACACCTCAAAGCTCAATCTGATAAAGCCAGGATCCCTCGTGGTCTGCATGACTTTGCAGTTTGTGCCTCAGATGTACCTCAATAAGCGTGGCGCACCAACCGGCTACGACTATGAACTCTTGAGAAAACTCGCTAAAGATCTGGGCCTTACGCTCGAGATCCGCAACACTGACTTCAACGGACTGCTGGCAGGTATCAGTGCCAAGCAGTGCGACATGACCTCAGTCGGTCTTCGACGAACCGCTGCCCGCGAACTCTCAATGACCTACGCTGGTGAATACATGCCTTACCAGACGATTCTCGCAACCCAGGCTCGCAATAAGCGCGAAGCAACCAGGGCTGCCTGGAACGTTGCAGGCGTGAAAATCACCTGCTTGAAGGGTGCCGTTGAGTGTGCAGCGATCAAAGACAACTTCCCGAACGCATCAGTTGTCGAGTTCCCGACTCAAGATGGTGCACTCCTTGAAGTTGCTTCAGGCCGTGCAGATGCAGGTGTACTCGTTACCGCGATCTTCGGCGGATACTCCAAGACCAACCCAGGAGTATTGAAGCGAGTTCCACTTGATCCACCAATCGGTTCCTACTTTGGAAACTGGACTGTTCAACTCGGAAACACTGCTCTGGCTACACGGCTACAGAAGTGGCTCTGCGATGCTCAGGCCAGCGGGCTTATGGCGAAGACATTCCGTCGAGCCATGGGATACCCACTTCCTGCAGAACCTACTTGCGTCAAGTAGTTTGACTGAACTCTGACCAGCGCCCCTTCTGGGTTCTGATTGGAGTCTGAAAGAAAGTTGATTAAGGGGTAACTCAAGATCGAGTTACCCCTTAATCATTTGTAGACTCTCTTCTACAAATCGACTATCCAAACTAAGTGAAGTGGACACCTGCCAAGTGATGAACACTGACCATGATCTCGTAGTCATTGGTGGCGGGCCCGCGGGAATCGCTGCCGCATCGACGGCGGCATCTTTCGGACTGCGCGTGGCAATCATCGATGAGCGAGTCACATTTGGTGGCCAGATATTCAAACGCCTTGGTGATGGTTTCGACCTTGAATCTCCCGAAGCACTTGGTAAGGACTACGCGCGCGGTGCGCGACTGATCCAAGAACTAGAGCAAAGCGAAATCTCGAAGTTCAACTCCACAACAGTCTTGACTATTGAAGATAATCAGATCATCACTTCACATCCAGTTGACGGAGTGCGGCGTTTCTCCTGCAAAGCCCTGGTGATAGCGCCTGGCGCCTATGACCGCCCAGTTGTATTCCCGGGATGGACTCTTCCTGGAGTGATGACCGCTGGCGCAGTTCAGACTCTTGTAAAGACACAACAAATCTCACCTGGAAAAAGAATCTTCTTCGCGGGTAGTGGACCACTCGCACTTGCTTTCTCGGCACAGTTGATCAAATACGGCGCACCTGTATTCAAAGTAATTGAAAGCGCTCCGTTCCCCTCTCCGACGAAACTTCTTGGACTTCTTTCAAGCATCAAAGGAAATTGGGACTTAGCCGGCGACGCCATTCGCTACAGAGCAACTCTCCTTTCACATCACGTTCCATTTCACTATGGACGAATCATCACCAAAGCTGAAGGTTCAGGAAGAGTGGAAGCAGTCACCCACGCGCGGGTCGATAAAGATTGGAATCCGATTAAGGGAACGGAGATAGTCGAGCCTGCCGACACGCTATGTCTTGGCTATGGCTTCTTCCCGTCCCACGAACTCTTTCGACTCCTGGACTGCGATTTTGATTACGACGAGACTCGTGGTGGCTTCACAGTTTCAAAGGATTCTTGGGGTCTGACAAAGAGTAGTTCGCCTCTTGCCATCTATGCCGTGGGAGATGGGACTGGGGTAACTGGTTCCTACTCTGCCGAGGCCCAGGGGCGCCTGGCTGGATTACATATTGCAAACCACCTCGGATCACTCTCGACTCAAGAGCGCGACAGGAGATCAAAGAATTTCCGCAAAGAACTCCAGCAACGCAACGATTTCCAGAGAGCTATCAACAAAATGTTCGAAGTGAAGCAGGGAATTTATCGATTAGCTGAAGCCAACACTGTGATCTGTCGATGCGAAAGTGTGCGAGCGAAAGAAATTGATCCGGTAATAGATTCAACCTGCGACGTTTCGGTCGTTAAGTCGTACTCAAGGGCTGGGATGGGGCTATGTCAGGCTAGGAATTGCCAGCGCCAGATCGCTGCGATGATCGCAATCAGGCACAAGATTTCAATTTCTGAGATCCCCTTCCAAACCCCTCGCATGCCGGTCAAACCGGTTGAGATTGGCAAAATTGCCGACCCCTCGATTCGCGAAGAGAAATACTTCATTCAATGAAAGAGCGTTCGCCTTTCTTAGTCGGCTACCTCGATAACGAGACCAATCAGAGCGCTCTACCGAAATCATCTGATGTGGTGATCATCGGTGGTGGACTACTTGGTACCTCACTGGCTTATTACCTTTCAAAGTCGAAAGTAGAAACGGTGCTCATCGAGCGCGATGACATCAATCGCGAAGCATCAGGAACTAATGCGGGGAGTTTTCACTTTCAAATCGCCCTCCACCAATTGACGCCGAATATGTCAGAGAGTGAGAAGCGAAGGCTTGCAGATGAAGTCAGACTACAAGTGGACGCCGCCTCTCTATGGGATGAGATTGAGCGAGAACTTGATGCCGATCTAGGTGTGCACTTTGATGGCGGGATCATGGTCGCCGAGACAGAAGATGAGATGCGAGTACTCAAGGAGAAAGATGCGATCGAGAAGGAGGCGGGGCTCGAGAGTCATATTCTCGTTGGCGATGAGATGCGCACCTTTGCTCCCTATCTAGCCCCTGATCTCGCCGGTATCTCCTTCTGCCCACGTGAAGGACATGCAAATCCACTCCTCGTAGGCCCAACTTATGCCTACCGGGCCTGGCAAAACGGAGCGCACTTTCGTACCGGTTGTGATGTCACACGAATTGAACGTATCAACGTCGGTGGCGATCTAAAGGGACGAAGATTTCGCGTCGTCACATCACGAGGAGTGATCGAGTGCAATCGCGTTGTCAATGCGACCGGCGCTTGGGCCGCTGAGCTTTCTTCTCAGTTGGGCCTTCGCATTCCGTTAGGACTCTCTGGGCTTCACGTCAATGTCACTGAGCCGAGAGAATATTTCTTGAAATCGATGGTGCAACATATCGGACGAAGGCTCACGCTGAAGCAGACACATAACAACACCTTCATCATTGGTGGCGGGTGGCCATCTCGCGAAGAGAAATTCCCTAAGAGATATAGCAATACCTGGAGCTCCACTGCAGGAAATCTTGCAGTCGCGCTTCGAGTGCTACCGATGCTTGCTGATGTGAAGCTACTTCGCACCTGGAGCGGGGTTTGGGCCTTCACCAAGGACTTCAAACCTATTCTCGGTGAATCAGAGAAGGTACCTGGCTATCACATCGCTATGGTTCCTACCGGATTCACCCTTGGACCCATGGTGGCGCAAATGCTCTCTCAATACATGACAGCTACGCCAGGAAAAGGAAAGCTCCCCAGTGAATTCAACATCGATCGAGAAGTAGCCTAGGAACGAGAGGAAAAAAATGGATCGCAACTCTGTGGATTGGCGTGGTTATTGGCCAGCCTCCCCAACTCCTTTCAAATCAAGTGGCGAGATAGATTGGCAAGCTTTCGACTCACTCCTTGATTGGTACCTTGATCAGAAGATGCATGGTCTTTTCATCAATGGCACTACCGGAGAGTGGTTCTCACAGACTCACGATGAACGAAGACAGGTCGCTGAATTCGTTGCGAAGAAAGTCGCAAAGCGCATCCCCGTTGTGATCGGCGTTACGACTTTCACCGCAAAAGAGTCAATTGAATTGGCTAGACATGCTCTTTCAGTAGGAATCGATGGCGTCTGTTCTTCCGCTCCCGCCTATGTCAAAACACTTCCTGATGAGACCGTTGCTTATTTCCAGACACTCTCGGATGGAATCAAAGGTCCCATAATGATCTATAACTGGCCACATGGCTCGGGGATTGAAATAGCAGCCGACCTCGCTCATCGACTGGCAGATATTGAGAGTATCGTTGCAATCAAGGATTCGACTCCCAATGGCGAACAGTTCTTGAATACTACGAAGGAACTCTCTGGAAAGGTTCGAATCTTCGGAAACTTTATGGTGCCTTCGAATCTTGACTTCATGCTACGACATGGTGGCGATGGAACTATCGGTGGTGGAAGTATCTTTGGTCGACCTGACACAATTTATTGGGAACAAGTATGGGCTGGTGATATCGAGAGCGCCAGAAACCATGCAGAGCGAAACCTTGCACTTCTTGAAGCGCTCTGGCTCCCTGGCGGGTGGGCCGGAAAGTGGGGCGCTTATCAGAGCCAACTCAAAGCGATCATGGAGATGATTGGAGTTCCTGGTGGCACGGTCCGCGCTCCCCGCCTTCCAATAACTAATCCCGCATCTTTGACCGCTATACGAACTATTCTCACCGAGTTTGGACTTCTCTGAATTGAGAAAGAAACTTAGTGAGCTTAGCGCTGGTCTAGATGCGAATGAAAAGGAATAATCGGGTTAGTCGATAGGAGTTGGAACCGTGAGCACATTTCAAGGCGTTGATCATGCTGGTATTGGCGTTGCCGATATGGATACGGCATTTGATTATTGGATGCACAAACTTGGGTTCACAGAAGTTTTCTTCGACTACACCGGTCCGGTTCCAGGTCTCGAGGAGATAACGAAGTCAAAGGGCACCAAAGCAAGGATTGTGATGCTTGGTCACAAGAATACGACTCGCCTCGGCCCTGGCAAGGTAAAACTCGTTCAACGTCTCGATGGTGACGGTGCACCGCCTTACCCTGCAGGTATCGGTTACGGTGAGGTTGGCCTCGCTGAAGTATGTCTACATACGCTCCATACTGAGAAGATCTTCCGAGAACTCGTCGATAACCATGGCGTCAAATCATTGATGGAACCGTTGAGCGCTGCAGTCGGTGAACAACAGATCGAACTTGATATCGCCTATTTCGCAGACCCATGGATGGGCAAAGTCGAATTGATTGAATGGAAGGGCCTCTGGACCTCTCGCCCTGCACAACCTCGAATCGAAGGAGTCAATCACGTCGCCTTCGGAGTTCATGACATGAAGGTGACGACAGATTTCTATCAACAACTTGGTTTCACCGACCGGATTTTCGAATCAACAGAGTTCTTTGGTCCGATGGCTCCTTGGTACCAAGTTGGCAGAGCCCTCCCTGGTCATCACATGACGCTCTGGCTCTCGGGCAAAGGTGCTGGAATCGAACCAGTGCGATTGACCCCGCTCTGGGAGGACTGTCGTGGCGAGTGGGGCCATGTTGGTCCAATGGACTTCGGTATCGGCGTTCAGAACATCAAGAAAGCCGTGGAAGAACTGAAGCGACTCGGGATTGAGATGCATAGCGACATTCAGGTTCTCGATGTCGGAAATGCAGAGTTCAAGTACTTCTACTTTAAGGATCCTGACGATCAGTACGTCTCGATCGTTGAGACTTCGTACTAAAGCTGCTTCTCGCCAGAACTAACCTGGATTAGTTTCGATTTACTTGCTCAACCCACGTTGGGTATTTATTCGCATTCCCTCTTGGGCCCAGGTCATACACGCCCGGATATTCGGCACATCATCGACCACTACCAAACAATCAAAACAAACTCCCATGCCACAGAAGAGACCGCGAGGATCTCCATCAGTTGTCGTGCGCATTGCGACTTTTCCTTCAACCATCATGATGCTGGCAACACTTTCACCTTCGTGCGCCGTGACAACCTCTTCATCAATCGTTAGTCGTATCACTTTGCCACGTGAAATCTTTGGATCACTCGAGATTCGAAAACTCGCGGATGAGTGATCAGACGGTGCCATGAATCGAGTCTGCCAACTTGGGATAGGATTTTCAACATGACATCACAGCTCTTCTCCCCACTTGATATTCGCGGAAAACACTTTCGAAATCGAGTCTGGGTCAGTCCGATGTGTCAGTACTCGGCGGAGGATGGAGTTGTCGGTGACTGGCATCGCGTGCATCTTGGCGCATTCGCTACGGGCGGAGTCGGCATGATCATGGTGGAAGCAACCGGAGTGATGCCAAATGGCCGGATTTCCATAGGTTGTTCCGGTATCTGGAGTGATAAGCACGCTGAGGCTTTTCGACCAGCGATCGAATTCGCTCATTCTCAAGGTGCCCTCATCGGAATTCAGCTCGCTCATGCGGGTCGAAAAGGATCGACGATGAAGCCCTGGGATGACCACGAGCTAGCCTCGATTGAAGAGGGAGGCTGGATTAACTTCGCTCCTTCTGCCGTTGCCTACAAGGATTTTCCAATCCCTCATGCAATGACGGTAGAAGAGGTCGAATCAGCAGAGCAGGCTTTCGTTGATGCTGCAGTCAGGTCTGAGCGCGTTGGTTTTGATCTCATAGAGATTCATGCGGCACATGGCTATCTCTTCCACCAATTCCTCTCACCCCTATCAAATAAGCGCGAAGATAAATACGGTGGATCCTTCGAGAACCGAATCCGATTCCTCGTAGAAACGGTGAGAAAGGTTCGTGCGGCTATCTCTCAAGACTCTCCCCTATTTGTTCGCATATCAGCAACGGACTGGGTCGAAGGTGCCTGGAGCGTTGATGATGCTGTCGAACTCTGCAAGATCATGAAAGAAGTTGGCGCCGACCTCATCGATGTTTCATCGGGTGGTCTCGTTCATGACTCTAAGATCACGACTGGACCTGGCTACCAAGTTCCATTCGCCCAGAAGATCAAGAGCGAAGCGAAGATCCTCACCTCGGCCGTTGGCCAGATAACAGCCTCAGACCAAGCAGAAGAGATCATTGCTTCAGGGCGTGCTGATGCCGTGATGCTTGGCCGTGAGATGCTTCGAAACCCTCGCTGGGCGATTGCAGCAGCTGAAGAATTAGGTGAAAAGATTCCTTGGTCGATTCAGTTAGAGCGTGCCCGAAAGATCGGCGCACGAAAGTCTCCCCAGTAGAACTACTCGGCAAAGTGATTTAGAGAAGTCGCTCAATAGTGAAGTGCGAGATATCTCGTTCACATCTGCCAGTGAGTACAAGCTCTGCTAGAAGTCTTCCCATAAGAGGCGAAGCGGTAAAGCCCATGTAGGGATACATCCCCACGAAGAGACCCGCTACACCAGGGAACTTATCGATGATGGGATTGTGATCTTCTGTGCCGTTTCCGGTACCTACCCAGGTGCGGATTACCTTGACATCAGCGATCCGCGGGACGACTTTTAGCGCGACACGAAGGTTTGATCGCAGAGAATCTGGATTGAGGATGGGATTGTTTTTCTCGTCATATCGCGCGGGCCATCCACCTCCAATCAAGAGTGAGCCTGAGTTCGCTTGTTTGAAGGTCAATTTCTCACTCGTGAAGTAGACGAGGTGATGCACGAATTTCTCGATCTGTTCCGTAACCGAAACCTGGACGGGCACATCACTAATGGGAATTTTTCTACCCAGACCAGCAGTCAGTTTCGGAATCCCAGCATTTGCAGTTATCAAAACCTTAGAACCAATGAACTGACCGGCACTTGTAGCTACAGTGAAGCCCGTCGCGGACTTTTCGATTTCTAGGACTTGGGTCTTGGTTGAAATTATTGCGCCATGACGTCGGGCGGCATCTGCAAAAGCTGGAGCGACGACAAGTGGATTCGCTTTTCCTTCTATCGGACAGTAAGCAGCCCCAACCATCTTCGATGAGATGTAGGGAGCCTTCTCCTGCAACTCGGATTGCGAGAGCATTCGCGAAGCTATACCTATTGAATTCTCGAGGCGAACCTTCTCTTCAAGATGACGTAGGTTCTTCTCGTTCTCGGCAATCATCAATCCGCCATTGCTCGATACCTCAAGGTCAACGCCTAGTTCACTTGAAAGGCCTTTCCACATCTCAAGTGAATCTGCCAATATCGAGAGCCCATGAAGGAATTGTTTCGCCCAATCAGTCCCTAACTCTTCAAATGGTTCGTATTGGATCTGGCCATGCAAACTTCCTGCATTTCTCCCTGAAGCTTGTGTATTGAGATCGAACTCATCCAGGAGTGCGACATTCGCACCTTGCTTTGCTAGTTGATATGCGCTTGAGGCACCGATTGCGCCACCGCCGATGACGATGACATCAAAGGATTTATCTCTCGTCATCATCGGGCTATGATAACTAAGAGAAGCAAATATCGATCAACGATATTTGATGAGCGAGATTCAATGGGGTCGAGTATGAGTGAAGAATTCCACGGAAGTTATGGCGTTCTGGTAACTCCCTTTACAGAGGGAGGAAAGAGCGTCGATATTGATGCGCTCAAGCGTTTACTCGATTGGCAACTGGCAAGTAAATCGCCCGGCGTCATCATGCTTGGAACCACTGGAGAATTCTTGACCATCTCAGACGATGAGCGTCGTCTTATTGTCGATACAACGGTGAAACATATGGCGGGAAAGGCCAAGGTCCTTGTCGGCACAATGAACGCATACACGCCTCATGCAGTGAGATATAGCGCAGAGGCAGAGGAACTTGGCGCTGATGGGTTGATGATTCTTCCCCCTTATTACTACAAACCTACTCACGATGAGATCCACGGCTACTACAAAGCAATATGCGAGAAGGTCGCGATCCCGATCATGGTTTACAACAATCCATTCACCTCGAATGTCGATATGCCGGCGCGTTTGATCGGAAAGTTAGCGAAGGACTTCGAACAGATCCGCTACATCAAAGAAGCGAGTAAAGATGTTGCGCGAGTCAAAGATGTGATTGAAGCGTCTGATGGGTTAGTGAAGGTCTTTGCGGGTGAACGTGTGGTGGAGTCTTACATGCTCGGCGCCACTGGATATGTCAATCCCTACGCAAACTACATCCCTGAGGCTTCAACATTGATCTGCGAACTCTTGGCGAAGAAGGAGTTCAAGAAAGCAGAGCACATTGCAACTTTTATCAATCGAATCGACCACACCATCGCCGAAGGTCATCCGCTTTACGGCCACCAGTGCTACTCCAAGGCTCTTGCTGCTGCGCGAGGCTATCCGGTAGGCGATGTCCGTCCACCAATAACCACATTCGCCTCCCTAGGTAAAGAAGGAAAAGAGAGGCTTGCTACATTGATGGCGATGATTGAAGAGCTCAACGCTCTTCTTCCCTCGCTCTAGAGCGAGTTTCGGATTACTTCTCCGGATTGAACGACGAGGTCAATCTCACGAAGGTGCTGCGGATCATCCAGGGGATTGCCCTTCGTTGCGATGAAGTCGCCGGCAAAACCCTCCCGAATCTGACCAAGGAAATTCTCTTGCTTGATCAACTTTGCTGCCATTGAAGTTATTGATTGAAGTGATTTGAGTGTGCTCAAACCGGCTTCATGCATCAAGAAGAGTTCGTGGAGGGCTGCAGGAACGCCATCAACCAGATCACCTGGTGGGTAATCCGTTCCATTGGTCATCTTTATATTTGCCTTGATCGCAAGCTTCACGCTGGCAAGATGGCGTTCGCTCGCTTTGAGCGCATTCTGTATCGAAGGTTCTTCAAATCCCTTTGCACGCATCCACGATTCTGAGCGAGTGACACAGAGCGTTGGAGAGTAGAAGACATCTTTTGCTGCCATCTGATCGACAGTCTCTTGGTCCATCACATAACCATGTTCGAAAGAGCGCACTCCTAGGCGAAGTGCCTGTTGGATCGCTTTCGATTCACCAGCATGTGCAACGACGTAGGTGTCATGCTCTGTCGCAGCTTTGACCACGCCTCGGATCTCATCATCACTCATTTCCGGGACATCAGGGCTCTCTCCAGCATGAGCGAGTCCTCCGGTGATGAAGATCTTGATGTGATCAGCGCCGGCATTTAGCTCATCAAGAGCAGCTTGATAGAAACCCTCAAAATCTTTTGCATAACTGCAGGCTGAGCCTCGTCCATGGCCATCAGGTGTAGATATAGCGCGACCGGCACCGAATATTCGTGGCGACTTCATCCATCCGGCGGCAAAGGCTTTGCGAAGCATCAAATCTGCTTGATTCTGCTCATGAACGGAGCGAATCGTGGTGACTCCAGAAAGTAACGCATCTGATGCCCGTTGCGCCGAGCGATATGCGGTGACCGCGGGATTCTCATGAGGGTCAGTGAGCGAGAATGGAAAGACCACCGAGAGATGCGTGTGGCAAGAGATCAACCCGGGAAAAAGGAAACGCCCATCTAGATCTATCACCTCATCAGAAATTCCGCGTTTTGCGAAGGACGTAGCTTCTGCGATCTCAGAGATTTTTCCATCTTCGCCTACTCGAACGGCACCAAGCGGCTTCGCAACTCCCTCAACGACATCTACTACTCGTGTGTTGGTGAATATGGTCATTACTACCCCCGCTGAAGATATGGAATGTTTTTTAGAATGTCAGAGCTTTTGGAGCGCTTCCTGCCTGTTGCAAAATACAGGAGACTTTTCGCCCATCGCTCAGGGATACATGAACTGGTTCACTAGAGCCGCACTCTGCTTGAGCTAGTGGGCAACGAGGGTGAAACCTGCAACCAGATGGTGGGTAAGCAGGATTAGGCACATCACCTGGTAAGTCGAGCGGAATAAAAGCTTTACCGTCGGCGTGAGTTATCGCAGACATCAACGCTTTGGTATAGGGATGTGCCGGAGAATTCCAAATCTCCTCGGTCTTTCCAGTTTCGACGATCTTTCCCAGATACATGACTGCAACTCGATCGGAGATGCGCCGTACGATCGATAGATCGTGCGAAATAAAGATCAATCCCATCTGGAATTCTTCAACCAAGTTGACTAGAAGGTTTGCAACTGCCGCTTGAGAGGATGTGTCGAGGGCAGATATCGGCTCATCAGCGATGATCACCTTTGGTGAAATGGCAAGCGCCCGAGCGATAGCGATTCGCTGTCGCTGTCCACCAGAGAACTGATGGGGGTAACGCTCCACCGCATTACGTGGCAGTCCCACTCGCTCAAGGAGTGATTCTGCTTTCTCAAGAGCATCCGCCTTAGATACTCCACTAATTCGTGGGCCATCGGCGATCTGATCGCCGATCTTTCGCCGCGGATTGAGCGAACCATAGGGATCTTGGAAGATCATCTGAAGATTTCTATAGTGAGCATCACGCTGTCCTCGGCCGATCTTTGACACCTGTTGGCCGTCAAAATTCACTTCACCCTCGGCACCCTGCAAGATTCCAACAATCGCTTTACCAAGCGTCGACTTACCGCATCCTGATTCACCAACTAGCCCAAGTATCTCGCCAGCACTCACCTCAAGATCAACACCAGCAACGGCTCGCACTTTCTGGTCGCCACGCGTGTACTCAACCGAGAGATTCTTGACCTCAACTATTGGCTTCATCGATTGACCCCAGCTGGAGTATCGAAGGGGTCGACAGTGCAGAAGATTCGCCGCGTGCCATCAATATCAACCTTGTTGGGTGTGCCTGACTTGCACTCGTTTCGTGCGAAGGAGCAACGTGTATGGAAAGCGCAACCTGATGGGAATTTTCCAAGCTCAGGCGGCATACCCTCGATAGCAATCAATCGTTTGCCATGTGCTTCCGAGTCAGGAAGGGCATCAATGAGGCCTTGAGTGTAAGGATGACGCGGTCTGGTTAGCACCTGGCTGGTTGGTCCAGATTCAACTTCAGCGCCTGCATACATGATCATGAGGCGATCCGTGAGCGCTGAGAGCACTCCAAGGTCATGAGTAATGACAATGACCGAGAGATTCTGACTCTTTCGAAGCTCATCGAGAAGTTTCAAGATTCCTGCTTGAACCGTGACATCAAGAGCCGTGGTGGGTTCATCGGCGATGAGTAGCTTTGGCTGACAAGCAAGCGCCATAGCAATCGCGATTCGCTGTCTCATACCCCCAGAGAACTGGCTTGGATGAGCCTTGAGCGCTGTCTCTGGATCTGGGATCTTCACTGTGTCGAGGAGTTCAAGAGCACGCGCTCTCGCTTCTGCCCTTGAGACTTTTCGATGATGTCGTAAATGCTCAGTCAGTTGAGTTTCAATCGTAAGCATCGGATGTAGCGATGTCATCGGATCCTGGAAGATCATCGCAACATCTTTTCCTCGAACCCGCCGGAAATCCTTCGGCTTGAATCCAACTAACTCCTCACCATCGAAGTTAATCGAACCTGATGCCTTCCCCTTGTAGGGAAGCAATCCCATGATGCTCAGGGCCGTCATCGTCTTTCCGCTTCCGCTCTCCCCTGCAATTCCAAGAATTTGACCGCGCTCGATATCGAATGAGAGATTGCGTACTGCATCTGCTGGACCGCTACCGGTCATCAGCGTGACAGTGAGATCTCGAACCGAAAGTAGTGTCATCAGTCGCGAAGCGCCTTTGCGGTACGAGGATCAAGTGCGTCGCGAAGTGCATCCCCGATGAAGTTGAATGCAAGGACTGCACTCAAGATCGCAAGCCCTGGGAATAGTCCCACCCACCATCGATCGAAGTTGACCGCACCCATCGACACCATAGATCCCCACTCAGCTGCTGGAGGTTGTGCCCCGAGACCAAGGAATGAAAGACCAGAGAGAAGCAAGAGCGCATTTCCTACTTCCAGCGAAGCAAGGACAAAGACGGGCCCGGCGAGATTTGGTCTGAGGTCGACAACAAGAGTACGCAGAGACGAGGAGCCAAGAAGCGAAGAAGCTGTCACATAATCGTTCTGTTTGGCATTCAAAATCAATCCGCGAACCAATCGTGCATAGACCGGCCACGAGACTATGGTGATTGCGATAACAGCATTCCGGATCTCAGGTCCAAGGGCAGCAGCGACTGCCATGGCAAGGACGATTGCTGGAAAGGCGAAGAACATATCGGTAAGGCGCATGATGATCGCATCAACCCTGCCGCCGAAATAGCCCGAGATTCCGCCAATAATCGAACCGAGAAGTGCAGAGAGCACAACAAGGAGAATCGAGTAAGGAAGTGAAATTCTCGCGCCATATATGACTCGACTGAAGATGTCGCGATTTAACTCATCGGTTCCCATCCAGTGAAGGGATCCCGGTGTCAAGAACTTATCCGAGTCTTGAGCCAAGGGATCATAAGGCGATATCCAAGGCGCAAAGATTGCAGCAAAGACCCAAAAAGCGACGATTGCTAGGCCAACAACGGCAAGTGGTTGGCGCCAAATTGAATTGGAGTTTCCGAAACGAGAGGCCATCACTGCTCCGCCTTTCGAAGCTGTGGATCAATGACTCTATAGAGAATGTCAACGATCAAATTCATCGTGATGTATACCGTTGCGACCACCATGCTCACGCCCATGATTCCAGGCAGATCTAGTCCAACTGCAGCGCGATAGGCGTACTGGCCAAGACCGGGCCACGAGAAGACATTCTCAACCAAGACTGAACCCGCCATCAAGCTTGCAAATGCGACTCCTGCAACTGTGATGATGGCAAGAAGTGCCGGCCTGAGCACATGTCGTCTTATGACGGTGAACTCTGGGAGTCCTTTTGCTCGGGCGGTGCGGACATAATCGTTACCGAGGATTTCTAAGACCGATGCGCGAGTAAATCTCGTCAAGACTCCTAGCGCATATATTGCAAGGACGATTGCGGGAAGAAGTAAATATGAGAATGCCTGACGGAACGTTGCAAAGTCGCCATTAATCAGAGCATCAATAGTGAACATTCCTGTGACTTGTGGCGGTGGTTCAGCTCCGGGATCCAATCGTCCGGTGCCCGGCGACCAACCTAAGAGGAAAAAGAAGACATAAAAGAAGACAAGAGCGGTCCAGAATGTCGGCATTGAAACACCGGTGAGACTCACCACGCGAATGATTTGATCTGGGAGTCGATCGCGCGTGATTGCAGAGATGGTTCCAAGAAGTAGACCCAAGATCATCGCAATAACAACTGCGACGAGAGCAATCTCGAGCGTTGCGGGGAAATACTCTTTGAGATCTTCATTGACCGGTCGTTTCGATGAAAGTGAGATTCCAAGATTGCCTTGTGAGAGCTTTTGGATGTAACGCAGATACTGAACTGGCACTGGCTGGTCTAGCCCGAATTCCTTTTCGAAAGCGGCGACAATCTCTGGATCGCTGTATGCGCTCTGTCCGAGATTCGCAGCGACCGGGTCACCTGGAACTAACTGGGTAATACTGAAGGCTATGAAAGTCATCCCGAAAATGAGCAGGATGCTGGTGAGAACACGTTTTACGATAAATGGAAAGAAGCCAGTACCGCGAAGGATCTTCCGAAAAACGGAGACCTTCGCAGGTACTGGCTTCATTTAGTTATGCCTTAGTGAAGTTGTCGCGCCTACTTGGCAGGACGAACTTCAGCGAGGTTGACCTTCCAAATCGGGTGATCGCTTGTTCCGACCACCGACTTGTTCGAGACAACGATCGCAGCAGGCTGGACGAGTGGGATAAGCGGGCTTCGCTTATTCATCTCGATCTGCCATTCGCGGAAGAGCGCTGCGCGCTTCTTCGTGTTTGTCTCGGTGGATGCGCGGGCACGAAGCTCTTCGATTACTGAATCAGAGCCTGCCTTCCATCCCATACGTAGACCAACCTTTGTACCGGGGCTGAAGCTCTCGGTGTAGTTGGTTGAATCTGGCCAGTCTGGACCCCAGAGCCATAGACCCATCTCTTCCTTATTTTCACGGTAGAGCGGGAGTGACACTGCGATTGGAGCACCGGCAAGCTTGGTCTTGAAACCAACTGCACGGAGATCCTCATCAACAAGTGCTGTGAGTGAAGCGAATGAGAGACCATTCACTGCACCACCATCGCCCCAGAATCCGATTGATACTGGAGTGTCCTTGATACCGCAGGCATCAAATGCAGTCTTTGCACGAGCAGTGTCTTGCTTGATTGCATCCTTAGCCTTGAGTGCGCCCGAGAAGAAGCTTGGGATGATTCCCGGAGCCTGGACTGCACCACGACCTGCGTAACGGACGATCTTGTTGTAGTTGATCGCATAACGAGCTGCTTCAACGCACTTTGCATTCGAGGTGAATGCAGTTGCTGCTGAGAAGTCCTTGTTCTGGCTGAGGTAGAGGAAGAAGACGTTTGAAGCCTTTCCTTCTACTACATAGACCTTGCTGCCAAGTCCCTCTGCCTGATCAGGTGAGAGATCGACTGCGATTGAGGATGTTCCCTTGATTGCATTGAGTCGCTGAACGTTGACTGGAACGTTGCGGACGACGATTTGATCGTAGCCAGCAGCGGTTCCCCAGTACTTGGTGTTCTTGACAAGTACAACCTCAGTAGTCAAGTTGAATGACTTAAGGATGTATGGACCGCTACCTGCGGACTGTGTCTTAAGGAAGTCGAGTGCCTTGTCAGTATCTTTCGCATCAGCAGCATCAGTTCCGCCATTGGCCTTCACAACTTTGCTGTTGAGAATTCCGAGTGCAGGTGATGTGACGATTGCAAGTACCTGAGGTGTTGGATTTGCAGTAGTCAATACGACTGTTCCAGCATCAGGTGCAGAGACAGTTATTCCGTTCATCAAAGAAGAAGGATTACCCTTGACATTCTTGAGACGGTTAAGTGAGAAGACCACGTCTGCTGATGTGACTTTGGTGCCATCAGAGAACTTAGCCTTTGGATTGATGGTGAATGTAAACTCAGTCGCGTTTGCATTCACACTCCACTTGGATGCGACGCCTGGAACTGGTGTTGCTGCGTCTCCACCCTTGTAAGTCAGAAGCGTCTCATAGAGAGCGCGGTTGATCATGTTTCCGGTCTGCTCGAACGAACGAGCTGGATCGGTTGATGTCAACTGAAAGACTGTTTCAACGGTGAGAGTCTTAGCCGCAGCACTTACTGGACCAGAGACAGCAACCGTAGAGACGAGAGCGAATGAGAAGACGATTCCCATCACTCGCTTGAAGGTTAACTTCATGTACGGGTTGTCCTTTCAGGAGATTACCTAGGCGATGCAAAAGTCACGATTACTCGAACCAAGCATCAAGTGCCATGAGTCTGCCGATTACGCGAGCACCCGTCAATCAGCCACTACTGTTCGCAATTCGCACTCATCAAAAGTTCGATAAAGAAACCGTTACAAACTATGGAGTAGCTCTTTCAAATCAGTTCGCAAGCAGTTCAGTAGTGAACTCATTGATCTTCCTGCCACCGTTTTCTTCCACGACGATGATGTCCTCTACTCGAACTCCAACGCGTCCTGGCCAGAAGACCGAAGGTTCAATCGTGAAGGTCATCCCAACTTCAAGTGGAGTGTGATCTTCCTCGGAGATGTATGGGAGCTCGTGAACATCGAGTCCGATGCAATGGCCGGTTCGATGTCTGAACCAATCCCCATATCCACCTTCGACGATCACATCACGTGTGGCTTTATGAACCTCTGAAGCAAGGACTCCAGGTTTCACGGCTGCGATTCCAGCAGCTTGTGCCGCCATGACAAGTTCGTAAACTTTTTCGTACTCAGGAGTCGGATCGCCAACATAGATTGTGCGACCAAAATCCGAGCAGTAGCCATTGATGACTGAACCAAAATCGAAAGAAACGCCCATGCCATCTATCAATGGATTGCTTGTGCGCCGGTCCGATGCATCACGCGAATTCTTAGGACCCATCGACCAGACCGCGGTGTCGAAAGATTCTGTCTTCGATCCGAGATTGTTCATCTGAAAGTTGATCTCACTCTTAAGATCAAGTTCAGTCGTCCCAAGGATCACTTTCTCTTTCATGTTATCTAGCACTCCATCAACGAGATGGCAGGCGCGCGTCATCAAGGCGATCTCATCAGGTGTCTTGATTCGCCTCAACCGATTGACTACCTCTTCTGCGTTGACGATCTCTGCCCCTGGGAAGACTTTCATCAGGTTGATAACCGTCTCACTCCACGTCCTAGCAGAGACGGCAATTCGCTTGACCTCTCCAAAACTCTTTGCGACCTGAGAGAACTTTGCAAAGGCATCATCGCTCTCCGAAACAGTCGTGGTGTTGGTATCAACACCGTTAGGCGAATCGAATTCAACGATCATCCGAGGCAAGACGAAATGAGGGTCACTCTTTGGATGCAGGAAGGCGCCAGCGACCCAATGATGGGTATATGCGACATTTCCAAAGGTCACAACACGTCGCTCCGTGCCAGTGAGGTAATCAAGATCGGCAGAGTGTTTAGGAAGGAAGATCAAGTCGATACCCCGCTCTTGCATCAAGGCATAGAGCTTTGAGCGTCGCCCTTTGTAGTCAAAGTTCATTCCATCTCCTCTTCTTCATCATTTCTTCATGCTTGATAACGGACTATTTCTTTCTCTATCTTGTTGTCGAGAGTATTAAGCGTTGAGCGGCAACTCATCTTCATGATTGTGAACCAACTGCCAGCCTTGTGGGAAACGTTTCCAGACCCCGGTATTTCTCACTTCGCGCGATGGCGCATCGCTATAGATGACTTTGAGATAGTGGCGATTGACGGCAATATCGCCATAGATCGTGATGACTGGATCAGTCGCGTCGATCCGTTCGACTTTTGGACCGCTTCCATCTTGTGGCCGGCGGGCTCTAACTTCGTTAAGGCCCGAGATGCCGAATGCAAGGTCTCGCTCGGATGAATCCCAGACTGTGCAATCGTCATGGATGAACTGATCGATCTTTGGTCGATTCTTCTCGATGAAACCTTCATACATGGTCAATACGCCATTCCAAATGTACTGCTGGTCCTGATCCATCTTCTCCCCTTTGATTGGTTTCTTAACTTCTTACTTTTTTCTGCCGTCAATCAAGTCAAGGTCTCCGGTATCACCTAGATACTCAAGTCTCAGCAATGAAATGGGTACATTTCCGTTGAGCCAGAGATAGTCGTGAAAACCTCGGATCGTGAACTCGCTACGGAACTTAGCCTGAGCATCTGAGAAGAACTTGATTATCTGAGTCTTTCCTATCTGATACGTCAGCGCCTGACCCGGGCTTGATGCGAAGAAGACCGCCTCTTCGTATGCCGTGCCGTGGTCCATCGGCACTTTCTTCTCGAGATAAGCAGTAGCGGTAGGGATATCGATCTCTCCTATAGCTAGATTCACATCGACTATGACTCGCATCGCGCGAAGTTTCATGAAGTTATACATCAAAGTCTGCGAGTGTGGCGCATCATCAAAGAGGCCCGCAGCCAGCATCAATTCTTCGTTGTAGAAGGCGATTCCCTCATTGCTCCCTGAGTCGTAATAGTGTCGACGCAATTTCCGAGCATGACGCCATGAGATGGCGAGTTGTTGATAGTGCGCGCCTTCATGAACGATTCCAGCCCGAGTATCTCGTGCATTTGCGGCATAGAAATAAGGAAGCTCTGGCCCAGGAGTTGGGACATAGGAGTATCCATCTTCATCCACTCTCGAAGGTCCGGTGAGGTCGTCCGTGACACCAAGCCAGCGAATCGGTAGTAGATAAGGAGGGATGGCTGCATTGAGATAGTGCTTGAGCGAATTCGGTTGTGACAAGATCCCTTCACTCTCGTAGAAATCTCTCACGCCCTGCTCGGCCACTCGCTCATTTCGTACCTGCTCATCTGAGGTCGCAGGAAGCGGGGCGTACGGGAAATTCCGATACTTGTTCTTCGCGAGTGCTTCAAGAGTTACAGCGCGATCCCACTCAATCTGGCCGATCTCTCGCATCGCCTCAGGCGTGTAAGGAACGAGGGCGATATGGTCGAAGAACCATTGATACTGCTCACGACCGATGGAGCGAATCGGAGCGAATTTCGATTTCTCCGCCTCCAGCCAGGAACGGTATTCCAGAAAGGCGGTGATTGCCGCTTCACTGCGATTTTGCAACTGTTCTGCTAAATCTCCGCTAGCCATCGGCAGCAAGTGCTTTATCACTTCGCGGATCTGTGTATCAATCGCATGGAGAAGTTCGATTGCAACTTGCGCATATTCCTTGATTGCATGCCCTGCCAGATTGGCTTTGCCTTCAGCCAGGATTCTTGGAGTCTCTTTCAAGATCTCAGCCACTTCACCGAGTGCCTCGGGTGTGACTTTGAGCGGAAGAAGATGATCAAAGAGAACACCAATGCTCTGGTCAATGTAGAAGCGTGGCTGTTCCTGCCAGACTTTGATGTGGTCAAGTTCCCAGATGACGCGACTGATCGCACTACCTATGAGTCGGTAATCGACATAATCTTCAATCGCGCACTTCGGAGACTTCGCGCTCCCTGCATCCAGGGACTTCCATCGCTTATCGAATGTTGCGATATCGCTTCGATAGCCCGCGATATCTGTTGCAGACCACTTCGGTGACCAGAGTGGCTCACGTTCGATTCGCGGAATGTCGTCATGTGATCGCGGTTGCTGGCGTCGGCGCCAAGCCCAAAGCTCTGCACCTAACTCAGCGATGTGATTTTCAATGCTCACTGGCGACCCACAATCCTTAGTTGATCTCTAAAGGACACCTTATCCATCACTTCGCAAGTAGTGAAGTAATGCTCGCACCTACGATGATGCGGATTGCGAACAACTCGTGATTTACCAACCCAGCTTCAACTTTGGCCGACCATTGAGATATTGATTTGGCCACTTTGTTGCAAGGTCCTCGCCAACTTTCTCATGCAAAGTTGAGAGTGCGTTGAGCGCCCAGTTGGGATTGCGAAGCAACTCTCGTCCAAGCATCACTGCATCAGCATCTCCACTCTCGATGATTCGATTTGCTTCTGCCACATCAGTGATCATCCCTACAGCGGCGGTCAAAATCTGACTCGAAGCTCGAATCTCCTTGGCAAACGGGACCTGATACCCCGGCCCAACGGGATACGTGACGCCGGTTTGCACTCCACCCGATGAGCAATCCATCAGGTCAACGCCGAGTGCCATCAGCTCTGACGCAAGGCGAGCGCTATCGCCAACCCGCCAACCTCCCTCAACCCAGTCATCGGTGGAGAGGCGAATGAAGAGTGGGTGGGACGCTGGCCAGACTTCTCGGATCGCGGTTACTACTTCTTTAACGAAGCGAGTGCGATTCTCATAGCTACCGCCGTAGTGATCTTCTCGCTTATTGGAAAGCGGGGAGAGAAAGGAATGGATGAGATAGCCGTGAGCCCCATGAATCTCCACGACATCGAAATTCGCTTCAAGTGCCATTCTGGCCGAGTGGCGATAGTCATTGATAATCCCCTGGATCTCTTCAAGATCTAGCGCCTTTGGTGCAGGGAGTTTGCCGAATGCCAGTGCAGAAGGAGCTACTGCTTGCCACCCGCCAGATTCTGGCGCCACATAATCTTGCCCCTGCCACGGTGAAGTCGTCGAACCTTTTTGGCCCGCATGCCAGAGTTGAATTCCAATCTTTGATCCTTGGCTATGAGCAAAATCAGTGATTCGCCGCCACGATTTCGCTTGCTCCAAATTCCAAATTCCCGTATCCATCAAAGTTGAACGACCGGTTGGAGAGATTCCACTCGCCTCAGTCATCAAGAAACCAACCCGCCTAATCGCGAACTGGGCCAGATGAGCGAAGTGCCAGTCGTTAGGCATGCCATCGGTTGCCGAATACATGCACATCGGAGAGAGCCATATTCGATTAGGGATCTCTAACTCTCGGATGGTTATCGGTGTGAAGAGATTGGGCATACAAGTACTATAGCGAGCACTCTTCCTCTGATTGATCGCGAAAGGTCCTTCCATGATGGTTCAGAACTACTCAAGCCAATCTTCACAACAGCTCGAATCTGATGGCAGACATGTAGTCGAGGCGGCCGATGAACTTGCGCGAGTGCTCACTGCTCACGTTGAGGCAGACTGGACTATCACGACTCCGGATCTGATCTGGAGCCAGAGCCAAACTGCGATTCACACTATGCGGGCATGTCTTGAATATTCATTCCAAGTAGTTGGTAGCCGCATGGACACATATCAGCCGGTTCTCTTCGAAAAGAAAGAGGCCGCCGCTGGAAGCGACTACCTCACGATGATTCCAACTGCAGCCCGCGTCCTTCACCATGTCGTTGCCATGGCCTCAACGAGTGATCGAGCTTGGCATGCCTACGGGATTTCCGATCCCACTGGATTCGCGGCCATGGGCGTTGTGGAGGTAAGTGTTCATACTTTTGATCTAGCTAAAGGTTTTGGCGATGATTTCACACCACTTGATGGCCCAAGTGCTTTCGCAATCAATCGGCTCTTCATCGATACCGTCGAAACTAATGACGCATTCAAGGCAGAGCGACCAGGAAGACAGCTCCTCTGGTACGCAGGGCGAATTGAACTTGCCGGACTTGAGAGGCGCCAAGGTTGGAAGTGGAATGGTCTAGTTCGAAGTTAGTTGCACAGCGCCCAGAAATCTAATTGGGAGTAGTCACACTTCGACTTGTTTCTCGCCAGAGCCTTCCACCAAGAAGGAAGAACGCGATAGAGATGAAGAGCAATGGCAAGAGAAGAGCGGCAAAGGCATTGGTCAAAGTTCCTTCGATGAAGTAACCGATTGCGGGTGGAAAGAGGAATCCCCCACCCATGACCGCCAACATCAAGAGGGTGGTGCCTCCTGGGAAATCTGGTGTTCGTCTAGCCACCCAACTTGAGCTATTGGGAAATATAGGACCAAGAAATAGTCCAGCAATGATCAAAGCTGTAAGGGCTATATTCAAATCAGCGCTGAGTGAGGTTGCAACGAGCGGAATCGTTGTCAGTGCAATCATGGTCAAGACAATCGTCTCCGGCTTGACCCGTGTCGAGAGCCATACCCCTAAGAATCGACCCGCAGTGAAAAGAAGATAGAAGATGGAACTGAAAAGGGTGCCGCGCTCGAGCGTCATTCCACTATTTACAGCAACAGTCGGTATCCACGCCCCTATCGAATTCTCAAGACCCGAATAGAAGATGACTCCAAGGATCACCATCACTAACGGCAGCTTTCTTCGTGGTGTCGGACTCTTCTTTGGCTGCGGTGAGAATTTCCACTTCGCATCAGGAAAGACCCATGAAGTTAGAAGTGCGCCGATTACCGAAGTCAGGACAATCCACGGGATATTGACTGAGCCAAGGAGAGAGATCATCAACGGTCCCATCAGCGCTCCAACACCGGTGGCGGCACTGACCACGTTCATACGAAAGTGAGAGGCATTCGCGCACCGCGTTATGAGAAGAAGGAATGAGATGCCAGTCCCGCCATATCCAAATCCACCAAGGGCTGCAAAGACCCAAATGAAGATGTCACTATCTGTGAAAAAGATTCCTAAGAAGCCCAAAAGCGTTAAAACTATTCCGATCCGAACAAAAGCATGCAGTGGAAATCGCTTGCTCAGTAGTTGGACCGCGATTGTGCCAACGAGGGTATGAAAGAGATAGACCCCATAGAGGACTCCCGCAGTTGAGATGGGGACCTCATTCTCTCGAGAGAGCCAAGGGACGATGGCTCCCCAACAAGTGCTTGTAAAGCCCATCATCGCAAAAGCTGAAGTGACTTGTGAGAAACCAATTCGCGAGAGTTCTTTGGCTGTGCTCACACCCGACACCTTAACGGGTCAAGCTAGATTGAAAAGGTATCGGCTAACTCGTGATCAGTTCGAGCTGCAAGGTCTTTAGTGACAACAGCATTGGCACCAATTCGAACGCCATCGCCAATCATTACAGGTCCCAACACTCTCGCCCCGGCACCAATCGTCACGTTGCTACCAATCGTGGGATGACGCTTACCTCGATCCTGAGAACGAGCACCGAGGGTGACGTCGTGATAGAGCATCACATCATCACCAACTATTGCGGTCTCACCTATCACCACACCCATGCCGTGATCTATGAAGAAGCGTCGACCAATCTTCGCGCCAGGATGAATCTCAATGCCTGTGATTCGTCGCATCTGGTTGGCATAGATTCGCGCGAAAAGTCGAAGCCGTCGATTCCAGAGAAAATGCGCGATCCGGTGGCCCCAGATTGCATGTAGCCCCGGATATGTCAGGGCTACATCCAAACGATGACGCGAGGCTGGGTCCTTCGCTTTTGCGTTATCGATATCTTCGATGATTCGCTTCAACATTTTCAATCCATTAAGTCCTTGTAGAGGATTGTGGAGAGATAGCGCTCGCCAAAGGACGGGATGATCACAACAATCGTCTTGCCCGCCATCTCTGGTCGCTTCGCAACCTGCACCGAAGCCCAGAGCGCCGCTCCAGATGAGATTCCGGCTAGAATTCCCTCTTCTGCAGCAGCACGGCGTGCGAATGCAACAGCATCATCTGCCTCGACATCAATCACTTCGTCATAGACGCTTCGATCCAAAATCGGTGGTACGAAGTTTGGTCCGATTCCTTGGATGGGGTGACCGCTTGGCTTCCCACCATTGAGAATAGGAGAGGCTGCAGGTTCAACGGCGAAAATCTTCAAACCAGGCTTGCGAGGCTTCAATACCTGCCCGATACCTGTGATTGTTCCGCCCGTACCGATACCCGCGACAACCGCGTCCACTTTTCCATCAGTATCTCGCCAGATTTCCTCAGCAGTTGTCTTTCTATGTATCTCGGGGTTTGCCTCATTTTCGAATTGCCGCACCATCACAGCTCCCGAAGCACCCACTTCTTCGGCTTTTGCTACCGCACCTTTCATTCCCTCTGCCGCAGGAGTGAGGATTAACTCTGCGCCAAAAGCTCTCAATAGAGCTCGTCGCTCTTTCGACATCGAATCGGGCATGGTCAGGATTGTCTTGTATCCACGTGCCGCGCCAACCATCGCCAAGGCGATTCCGGTGTTCCCGGAGGTTGCCTCCACAATTGTCCCACCCGGCTTTAACTCTCCACTCTTCTCCGCAGCATCCACCATGGCGATGCCAATTCGATCCTTAACTGTGCTCGTAGGGTTGTAGAACTCAAGTTTTGCAAGGACAGTCGCAGTTGAGCCGTCGGTCATTCGATTGAGTCGAACCAGAGGTGTATTTCCAAATACCTCTGTAATGTCGTTATAAACCTTCATCACTTCCTCTTTCTAACTTTTCTGGATAATGCTTCGGATTTGGTCAACTTCTAGGACTTTGTTCTTCCTAGAGTGGACTTGGAACTTCAATTTCAAGCGTTTGCTTGAGCGGGATATCAAGAGCGGTTCAAAATTCGAACCGGCTAATTAAAAGTTTCTAACAACAACCTTGATTGATGCGACCGAAATCGATAATGCGCCTACGTGTGAAGAGCCAACTGATCAGCGCTAACATGGACCGTATTTTAGTGACGCCGTAGTTTTACGCTACTTGCAAGAGATTTGCAGGAACCCTTAGAAGCCCTCTCGCCAATGATTGGTCATAGGAAGGCGTCGATCCTTTCCGAAGGCCAACCCCGAGATCTTTGTGCCTGGTGGATATTGGCGGCGCTTGTACTCGGCTCGATCAACCAGGCTAATCACACGTTCGGCCAAATCCCTTGAGAAACCAGCAGCGGTGATTGCTGACATCGAGCCGTTAGCTTCGATGTATATCCGCAGGATTTGATCCAATACTGGATAGGTAGGCAAAGAGTCGCTGTCCTTCTGTCCCGGGCGCAGTTCGGCGCTTGGCTCCTTGGTGATCGAGTTGCTTGGAATCGGTGGCGTCTTTCCTTCTGATTCTGCAAAAGAGTTTCGCCACTTCGCCAACCGCCAGACATCGCTCTTGAATACATCCTTGATAGGAGCAAATCCCCCGACGGCATCGCCATACAGTGTTGAATACCCAACCGCGAGCTCTGACTTATTTCCAGTCGCCAAGACAAGGTGACCACACTGATTTGAAAGGCCCATCAGCGTTGTGCCTCGAACACGTGCCTGGAGATTCTCTTCGGCTACCCCGGTCAGCTCCGTTGACGCTAGATAGGCATCGACCATGGGCTGGATAGGGATGACCTGATACGAGATTCCTAGGGCGAGCGCCGACTCCTTCGCATCGCTGAGTGAATGGTCAGATGAATACTTGCTCGGCATTGAGACTCCGAAGACATTTTCTGGACCCAACGCATCAACCGCTAGCGAGGCCACTAGCGCCGAATCGATTCCGCCCGATAGACCTATGAGAGCCGATGAGAAACCATTTTTTCTCACGTAGTCGCGAAGACCCATGACAAGGGCCGACCAGAGTTCCGCTTCTTCACCTAGACGGATAGCAACTCCAGGCACAACTTTTGTATAAGGCGAGAGCGGCCCATCGGTGAGAATCAGATCTGGCGTTGCAGAATTTGCCTTGAGGTCGAGGTCAACGACCATGAGTCCTTCCTCGAACTGTGGCGCTCGCGCGACCACCTTTCCGGAAGCGTCGACAACAATCGAATCACCATCGAAGACAAGATCATCTTGTCCACCAGTCATATTTACGTAACAAAGTGGCGCTCCCGCGCCGATTGCTCGTCGCTGCGTTAATCCAAGTCGGATGTCGTCCTTCTCTTTTTCGTAGGGCGAACCGTTGATCACAGCAATCAGGCCCGGACCACGCTGACCAACCTCGGCCATCACCTGACCCTCTTGCCAAATGTCCTCGCAGATCAGGAGTGCAATATCGACAGCGCAATGTCTGAAAATCAGCGAGTTTTGCCCTGGTTCGAAATTGCGAAACTCATCGAAGACGCCGTAGTTAGGTAGATGTCGTTTGATGTAGCGACCTTTAACTTCGCCGCGGTGCAAGATCGCGGCTGAATTGACGGGCCTTGGCCCACCGTCGGTCGGACCATCGAGAAAGCCGACCACTATTGCAATCTCGCCAACGCCTTCACTCGCGAGTTCCCTCGCGAGATTTTCAATCGCTCGCCTTGAGGCTTGTTGCAGACTTTGGCGATAAGCCAGATCCTCTACCGGGTACCCAGTAACGGCCATTTCAGGAAAGAGTAAAAGGTGCGCCCCGGCCTCTAGTGCGTGATGGGCGTACTTCTTTATCAATGCGATGTTGCCAGGAATCTCCCCAAGCGTTGGGTTTATTTGAGCGAGTGCAACCCTGAGTTGAGTCAATGAGCTGGATTGGCTACTCATATGTGCGAGGGTACTATCTCCTCTGCGATTGATGCTTGGCCTGAAAAGCGCAAGGATCGATCCACTGGCCCGGGGACCAGAAATGGCCTCGAGGAAACGAGGTTGAACAAAGATGAGCAATTACCCTGCAGCCATCGAGGGCGAAGCCCTTGGCGACAAACCCGCCAAGAAAACTAGATACACCCTGATTGATTTTGCTCGATTCAAGCGTGAAAAGAGCAAATGGGCCGTGCTTACCTCATATGACGCACTCACCGCATCCCTTTTTGATGAAGCAGGAATCCCCATGCTTCTTGTCGGAGATTCGGCAGCAAACAATTACCTTGGTGAGGTCAACACAATTCCAGTCACCGTCGATGAATTGATTCCACTCGCCCGAGCAGTGGTTCGAGGGTCAAAACTCTCGATGGTCATCGCAGATTTACCCTTTGGCTCTTACGAACTTTCAACCGATCAAGCACTCGAAACCGGAATTCGTTTCATGAAGGAATCGGGTGTTCACGGCGTCAAACTAGAAGGTGGAGCGAGAGTCTCTGACCAAGTCAGACGCCTGGTCTCTTCTGGCATCCCTGTAATCGGCCACATTGGACTCACCCCTCAATCAGTCAACACGATAGGGGGCTACCGGGTTCAAGGTCGAGGCGATAGTGCAGCCCAAGTACTTGCTGATGCGAAAGCACTTGAAGATGCTGGTGCATTTGCCGTGGTCCTTGAACTAGTCCCCGCCGAATTGGCTCGGGAGATAACAGACCAGCTCTCAATCCCCACCATCGGGATTGGGGCAGGTATCGATTGTGATGCCCAAGTTCTCGTTTGGACCGACCTTTTAGGACTGACGGGTAAACCGCCTCGCTTCTCGAGGCAATACCTAGACCTTCGTGGCCAAATAATCGATGCGACTCGAAAGTGGCGTGAGGATGTAACTTCGGGGAAATTTCCGAATGAGGGCGAGACTTTTCACTAGGGATTTTTCCATCGAAAATTTTGTGAGATCGGACGTTTTTTGTCCGAATTTTGAAAAAAACTTTCAAATTGCTTTCCAGTCAATTTCGATCGACATCGCCAATGTAAAAGTCGACTTTTCTTAAAAACCTTAATTTGAAGCGTTTTATACTGCTTTTTGAGTAGGTAATCCTGCAACTACATGCACATCTTCTGAAAAATCCTACGCGACACGCCCAGATAAGAATCTCTCCTTATGCTAGAAAATTTCATCAGTAAGTGTCAGGCTTTGCCTTGAACAGGTCCGGTGACGGATCGGACCATTCTGATAGGAGAACCACGTGGCTGCAAAGCGTCGTAAGAAGGCTGCTGCTAAGGCAGCGCCAAAGCGCCGTCGTAAGAAGGCTGCTGCTAAGTCAGCGGCTCCAAAGCGTCGCCGCAAGAAGGCTGCTGCTAAGGCTGCAGCTCCAAAGAAGCGCCGTCGCAAGAAGGCTGCTGCTAAGAAGGCAGCTCCAAAGCGTCGCCGCAAGAAGGCTGCTAAGAAGTAAGCCTCGCTTTAACAAAAAACCCGTCGGGCTAGTCCCGGCGGGTTTTTTTATTTCTAGAACGTTTTGCTGGTAAGTCTGGCCCTATTCCCGCTCATCCCTCTCACTCTTGAATTCGCTCCGAAGTCCCGTGAGTACCTCTTCGAAAACCTCTGCGACATTGATCTGATCTTCACCATCAAGTCGATCAAGGAATCGAGTTCGCACTGAATCAACATGGTCGGGAGCCGCTTTAATAATTGCCTTCAATCCCTTATCCGTCATGACCGCCCATGCGCCACGTCGATCCTCTTTACAAGCTTCTCGCTTTACCCATCCTGCCTTCTCCATGACTGTGATTCGGTGAGAGAGCCTGGATTTAGAGAGCATTGCAATCTCAGCAAGATCGCTCATCCTGATGCGACGACCTGGCGCTTCGCTCAATTGCGCTAAGACTTCATAGTCCGCCATAGAGAGGTCGTGTCCGGAGAGGTCTTGATCAAGGGCCTCAAGAAGTCGCCTCGAAGCAATGATGTAGGAACGCCAGGCTCTCATCTCCTTGGGATTGAGCCATTTTGGCTCGACTTTTGCCATGGCCAAACTTTACTTGAAAGTTCAACTAAATCACAGTCGAACGATTTTTTCGACCTTGCGCGATACTCTTCACTCGTGGCCTTTCAGAGTTCCGCGCCAATTGCCGCATCCACCATCGAAGAAGTAAAACGACCAAAGTGGTGGCAGTGGTTTCTCGGAGCATTTATCGCTGTAATCGTCTGGCAAGCGGCTGGCTCGATCGCGATGCTGACCTCTGCGACCGCCTTCGATGTTCCGTGGGATGCCCTTGACACATTCCCTGATGTCGAGCCGTGGATCGCTCTATTCATAGTCCTGATCACATTCCTTCCACTCTTTATCGTGATCCCGTTGCTCTATCCGCTCCTGCTCCGCCTGCCTTGGAAGAGACTCATAACCCCTCATGCCTCAATCTCGTTGAAGCGAATCTGGCATGGATTCTTCGCTATGGCTGCAATCATCGTTCCGTTATCGGCTATCGATCTCTTCCTTAATGAGAAGGACTACACCTTCACTTTTGACCTTTGGGCCTTCATCCCCTACATACTGGTCTGCTTGGTGCTCCTGCCGGTCCAGACCACTTCGGAGGAGTTCCTCTTTCGCGGATGGCTGCTTCAATGGAACGACAATGGCAAATTTCCCAAGATAATCATCGTCATCATCAACTCATCGCTCTTCGCCCTCCCACATATGTTCAATCCCGAGGTAAAGGGCGAATATCCCCTTGCATTCCTCTACTACGCCTCCGCTGGAGCAATGTTGACTTTAGCAACGCTTCGCGATGGCACCCTCGAGCTTGCTATCGGGGCCCACTTTGCTAACAACCTTTTTGCTGGGACCTTGGTCTCGTATCAGGATGCGGCGCTTCCATCGGCAGCGCTCTTTCTCACCGGTGAGTTGGAATGGGTCTGGAGCACAGTGATCTCTTTTGCCATCATTCCTGTATTCCTCTGGCTCACCCGTGCTCGCAAAGAAGCAAATCAATGACACCACTTTCGAGCGGCATCATCAAGGAGAACTTCAAGCACGAGGTTCGCCCACAAGATGACTTTTACCGTCACGTCAATGGTTCATGGCTAGAGACTGCCCAGATCCCATCTGACCGAGCTGTCGATGGCTCCTTCTATGCCCTCCGTGACCGGTCGGAAGAACAAGTGCGAGCAATCATCGAGAGCGCAGAGGGCGCTAAAGGCAGCGATGGTCAGAAGATCGGGGATCTCTATCGGACCTTTATGGACGAGGAATCGATTGAATCTGCCGGAATCTCCCCAATCAAGAACGACCTCGAATCAGCTCTAGCAGTCTCAGACCTTGCAACTTTCACGGCCCAGCTCGGCACCTTGGAATCACGCGGGCGCGCTTCCCTCTTCGGTGGCTACATCACAAGTGATTATTCAGATCCCACCATCAACATCGCTTATCTCTACCAGGGCGGCCTCAGCCTTCCTGATGAGTCCTACTACCGCGAAAGTGCTCACAGCGAGATCAGAGCTGGCCTTCTCTCCCATATCACTCGAATCTTCGAGCTAGCTGGAGTCGATGATGTGTCCAGGCGAGCAGACGCCATCTTGGCACTTGAAACCGAAATCGCCTCTCATCACTGGGATAACGTCAAGAGCCGCGATGCCGTGGCGACTTATAACAAAATGACCTTCGCCGAGATTGAGGCGCTATCACCGAACTTTGATTGGCGAACCTGGAGTGAGCGCTCACGAACTCCCGAGAAGGTTCTCCGTCAGGCAGTAATCAGCCAGCCCTCATTCTTCACCGGTATTGGCAAAGTTCTCGGGGCTTTCGACTCATTCAAATGGAGCTCTTGGCTCGCCTTCAAAGTGATCTCCGGAAGCGCCCCCTACCTCAGCTCGAAATTCGTCAATGAGAATTTCGCCTTCTATGGAACAAAACTCTCCGGCATCCCAATTCTCAAAGACCGCTGGAAGCGAGGCGTGGCGTTGGTTGAAGGATCCCTTGGCGAGGCTGTTGGACGAATCTACGTCGAGCGCCACTTCCCGCCGGCTGCAAAGAGCAGAATGCAATCCCTCGTCCAAAATCTTATCGAGGCTTACCGAGAGAGCATCACTGGCTTAGAGTGGATGGGCGATGAGACGAAGAAGAAAGCCCTCGAAAAACTTGAGAAGTTCACGCCAAAGATCGGCTACCCAGATAAGTGGCGCGACTATTCGACCCTAGACATCACTCCAGGGGATTTGATGGGCAACTTGGCTCGCGTTCACGCATTCGAAAGCGCATTCCACTACGCCAAGATCGATGCGCCAGTGGATCGAAGTGAATGGTTTATGACGCCACAGACTGTTAATGCCTATTACAACCCCGGAATGAATGAGATCGTCTTCCCTGCCGCCATCTTGCAACCACCATTCTTTGACCTTGAGGCCGATGATGCCGTCAACTACGGCGCTATCGGCGCAGTGATCGGCCACGAGATCGGACATGGTTTCGACGACCAAGGATCTCGTTATGACGGAGATGGTCGACTATCAAACTGGTGGAGCGATAGCGACCGAAGCGAATTTGAAAAGCGGACCAAATCGTTGATAGAGCAATACGACGCCCTATCCCCAGAAGAGACTCCAGATGCGAAAGTAAATGGTTCGCTCACGATTGGCGAGAACATTGGCGATCTAGGTGGAGCGACGATTGCTTATAAGGCATATATGCGATCGCTGGCGGGTAAAGACGCTCCCATAATCGAAGGTCTCAATGGGATTATGAGGTTCTTCATCGGATATGCCCAAGTATGGCGATCGAAGATCCGGCCGGAGGCGATGCGCGTTCGCCTTGCAACCGATCCTCATTCACCGGCAGAATTTCGATGTAATCAAATCGTGAAGAACTTGGATCAGTTCGCAGAAGCCTTCGATGTGAAACCTGGCGATCAGCTTTACCTAGATCCTAAGGAACGCGTTCGAATCTGGTGATTGAGGGCTAGTTGCCTTTTGCGGCTAAGCGCGCCTCGCGGCGGATCTTTTGTTCGATTGGATCCGGGACAGGGACAGCTGCAATTAATTTGCGGGTGTAAGGATCCTTGGCATCTTTCAGGATTTTATCCCTGTCACCCTCTTCGACAAGACGCCCATCCTGCATCACCGCGATTCGATGCGAAAGGATGTCCACGACGGCGAGATCATGGCTGATGAAAAGACATGCGAACTTCAACTTATCCTGAAGTTCAAGAAGTAGATCGAGGAACCTCGCCTGTACCGAGACATCTAGGGCCGAAGTCGGCTCATCGGCAATCAGTAGATCCGGGGTGAGCGCAAGAGCCCTGGCAATTCCAACCCTTTGACGTTGACCGCCGGAAAGCTCATGTGGGAATCGATTCCGATACGAGCGAGGAAGTTCAACCTGTTCCAGGAGATCTTCGACTTTGCGATTGAGTTCCTCACCCTTGGCCAGTTTCGCGAGGAAGATCGGCTCTCCGATGCTCTCACCAATAGGCAGTCTTGGGTTAAGCGATGATGCTGGATCTTGAAAGACGATTCCGGTATGACGTCGGATAGTGAAGAGCTCTTTCTGCGTTGCATGTGAAATATCAGTTCCAACTATCTCTAATCGCCCTGCCTTGATAGGTAAAAGTCCAATGGCAGCACGGCCCACAGTGGTCTTTCCAGATCCTGATTCACCAACAAGTCCAACGATCTCACCCGGAAAGATCTGCAAGGAGAAATCCTTGACCGCAGTGAAGGCTGGCACGCGTCCACGTTTGGGGTATTCGACCGTGACATCTTCCATCTTCAAGACTGGTTTGGCGTTAGCACTTTCAGCGGGGAGCACTCGCTTGGCGCTGCTGCCGAGCTTGGGTACTGCTCCAAGCAGCTCTTTTGTGTAGGGGTGCTGAGGGCTATGAAAGATCTGTTCCGCACTGCCATGCTCGACAGTATTTCCATCTTTCATAACCAAGATCTCATCTGCCATATCTGCAACAACACCCATATCGTGGGTGATCAAAAGGATGGCTGAATTCAGCTTAGTTCGAAGGCCTCGCATCAGATCCAAGATTTCAGCCTGGATCGTGACATCAAGTGCGGTAGTCGGTTCATCTGCAACTAGCAATCCGGGATCACAAGCCAGCGATTGAGCAATCATCGCTCGCTGACGTTGTCCGCCAGAAAGTTGATGTGGATATTTATCGAAAGCGCGTTCAGGATCTGGGATCTCAACGAGAGTGATCAACTGGATTGCACGATCTCTCGCGACCTTTGGCCCCATATCAAAGTGATTGCGAAGGGTCTCAACTATTTGAAAACCAATGGTGTAGACCGGATTGAGCGCGGTCATCGGCTCTTGGAAGATATAGGCCACTTCCCTGCCGCGGAATTTTCGAAGTGTGCTCGCCCTCGCGCCGATCATCTCCTCACCCTTGACGACGACACTCCCGCTACGACGAGCGTTGGTAGCGAGGAGGTCCATCAAACCAAGAGCCGTGGTGGACTTACCGGAGCCAGATTCACCAACGATCGCAAGGACTTTGCCTGGGTGAAGATCAAAGTTCATCTTTATCGCAGCTGGATACCAAAAACCATCAACCCAGAAATCAACTGAGAAATCTCTCACCTTCAAAATGGGCTCGCTCATGCCGCCACTTCCCGTGAGGTTATCCTTGCGATATGTCCGATAGCCATCAGATTAGACCCAAGAGCAATCTCGTCTTTGCTGGTGCCAACTATCTCCTTCTTAGCGGACTTGCCGTCGCGGAGGTCTATCAAGGATTCACAGCGGGCGCTGTCACTCTCTTGACCTGGCTTGCACTTCTCGGTTACTGCAACCATCTCGTCTTGGTTATGCCCAAGATCAAGACCACCGCTGATCAACTCACCATCATTAACCCGTTTAGAACCCACCGACTTAATTGGGCTGATATCAAGGAGATCGATGCGAGGTACACCATGTATGTCTATGCTCTCGGTGAGCGAATCCACGCATGGGCCGCTCCCGTTCCAGGCAGGTACCACTCCAGAAGCGTCCTTCCAAACGACCTGCGCGGAAGCACACTGAGAGGTGAAAACTCCATCAAAGCTGGAGAGTTGCCGAACAGTCACTCCGGAGTTGCACTCATAATTTGTCGCCGAGTTTGGGAAGCTAATCGAGATGCTCGAAGTGGCAACGAACTCTCCACCAACTTCTGGCATTTCCGAGAAATAACCATCACAGCAATTCTTGGGGCTATAACAGCCCTCGCTACTTTCCTTTAGAAGATTATTCATAGTCACTTGCTCTCACCGCTAGCAAGGCTCGCCTTGTCCTTTCGAGACATTCCTCTTCGCTGGCGTGGATCAAAGGCATCACGAAGACCATCTCCGATAAAGTTCACGCAGAGCGCCACAGCGATGATGAAGAGTCCGGGCCACCAGAAGAGCCAGGGCCTGACCGTAAAGGCATCTTGATAATTACTGATGAGAAGCCCCAGTGAGACATCTGGTGGCACAACACCAAATCCAAGATAACTCAGTCCAGTCTCAAGCAAGATTGCACCGGACATCAGAAGTGTCGCTGAAACGATAATAACTCCCACAGCATTTGGGAGGATGTGCTTGAAGATGATTCGCCTGGTGCTCGCTCCTGCGACACGTGCTGCATCGACAAATTCAAGTTCACGGAGCTTAAGGAACTCACCTCTCACCAATCGCGAAATGCCAGTCCAGGCAAATATCCCCAGGAAGAATGCCAGGAAGACCGCACCCAAATTTCCAAAGTGGTAACCGATCACCGACCCGAGGACGATGGTGGGAACGGTGATGATGAAATCCGTGAATCGCATTAATACCGCGTCGACCCAACCTCTAAAGAATCCAGCTATTGCCCCGATCACTGTGCCGAGGGCTGCACCAAGAGTTCCAATAATCACCATCACTAAGAGTGATCTCTGAGCCCCACGCATAACCATCGCAAAGTAATCACGGCCGATATCGTCTTGACCAAAAGGATGCTCGCCAATCTGCATCGGCGTGCCATCAATAAAGGAAGGGAAAACGTCCAAGCTCGGACAACCTACGACTCCGCCTTCACATTCTGCGATACGAAGATCTGAAATCTGCTCATAATCGTATTTCCACCAACCGGGGTATTTCACCGGACCCAACGCAATCGATTGCGCTGAGAATACAAAGAAAACAATTCCCAGAAGGACAAAGAGTGAGGTCATCGCAGCCTTGTGCTGGAAGAAGCGCTTCCTAACAATCTGGGCCTGGCTTAACCCCTCCGTCTCCTTGGAGAAGATATCTGACTGCATATCCGCGCCCGAGGAAGATTGCTTTGACTCTTCGCTCATGATTTTCCACTCCCTACGCGAACTCTCGGATCAAGGGCCGAATACAGAAGATCTGCGACAAGGTTTGCGACCAGTGCGAGCGTCGCTGTAACAAAGAAAATGCCCATCAAGAGATTGAGATCAAAAGTTCCAATGGCCTGTCGGAACAAAGTACCCATTCCTCGCCACGCGAATACGTTTTCGGTGATGAGCGCCCCACCAACGACCGATGCGAAATCGACTACGAGAAGGGTGACAATTGGAATCATCGTATTTCGGAAAGCATGGCGCATAATCACAGTGCGCTCATTGAGTCCTTTTGCACGCGCGGTGCGTATGTAATCCTGGTTGAGTACATCAAGGAGGGTTCCTCTGGTGTAACGAACATAACCAGCGAAACCAATGAGCGTGAGCGCTACCGTCGGCAGGAACATATGAAGAAGAGTGTCGAGCAAGGCCACCCAGAAATCAGTGGTCTCGATAAGAGGGTTTCGCTCACCGATTGTCGGCACCGGTCGATATTGAACTTCACCGCTTGAGACATACGGTCCCCAGGTTTGCATCAGTTTATCGACGATCATGATGATTCCGATGATGAAGGCTGTGATTGAGGCGGTGCGGTAAACCGGACCTCGATCGATTCGAGCAAAGATAAATGTGGCTATCCCAGCAACGACAAATGCAACAACTAGACCGCCGAGAAGCACCGGTAGCTGGCTCTCTCGCTTAAAGAGGGCTTGCATCGGAAAGTAAGAGATCGATCCAACAACTGCCACAGAAAGTGATGCAAAGAGAGAGGGTTTATGACCCACACCCATAGATATTTGAGTAACTCCAAATGCAATCAACAAGGACATAATGGCGAAGAAGATGGGGCCGATACCCGGCTCAAGAATCCAGCCTCGGGCATCGATAACCGCTAGCAAGAGTGCGGTAAAGGCTCCCGCCGAAAAGAATCCAATCCAAAAAGTCCTACGACTTCTCCCGAGAATGGCGCCGAAAAAGAGCGCTATGAAGCCAGAAATCCCCATGATCCATCCGGTGGGGATGTTTGGCTCTGAGAGGAAGTTATTGAATTGAATCGCCATGAATTCTTTGAGAAGTACGGCTACCCAGAAGATTGGCAACGAGAACATTAAGAATGCTACGAAAGTCATCGAATAGTCGAACCGACTGTACTGACGAAGCGCAGTGACAACGCCGATAGTGATTCCAAGGAGAATCGCGATTATCGTTGCACCGAAGACCAGTCGAATCGTGACCGGAATGGCATCGAGCAGGATCTCACCTACCGGTTCACCCGTTCGAACTTTGCCAAAGTCAGGTTGACCGATAAAGATCCCAAGGACGCCTCGGAGCCAAATGAAATACCGAAGTGGCGCAGGAACATCCAGTCGCAACTGTTCGATAGTTGCCTTTATCTGTGACTCAACCTCTGGGTCTCTACTCGTTTTGAAATCAGCTAGAGGATCACCAGAGAGTGCCTGCAAGTTATAGAGAAGATAACTTGAACCGAAGAGGATTACGAGGAGGACTCCGATACGCCTCGCTATGAATCCGAACAATTCGAACTCCTCTAATTCTCAATTTTCTATTTCAAGAAAACCTTCGGGTCAATGTGCAACTTTAGCGCAACACCATCTAAAAGAAGGGCCGGTCACGACATCGCCGTGACCGGCCCCCTCCATATCAAGGCTACTTCAGCCTCGACTAGTTATTACTTGGTGAACTTCCACTCCCAGAAGTTCCAGGTGATTTGTGGGTAGAAGCCAAGACGGATACCGTCGAGGTCTTCATTGACACCAACCACGTTTGCATGTCGAGCTACGGATAGACCATAGGCATCATCATGCATCTTCTTCTCGATTGCAGTGAGGTTCTTGATAACGAGAGAGTTTTCCTGTGGCTCTTCGACCAATGGATCACAAAGTGGCTTGATCACAGAGTCGCCGTTGTAGCCGGTGAGGTTCTCCTCGTAGGTGTAACCATTGCAACCAATCGATTGCTGGATGGAGGTCTTAACCCAAGCGAACATCTGGCCGTCGTAATCTGAAGAGACGATCGGCTCGGCGTTCCAGTTCGCATTTCCTGGAGCGATGAGGTTGATACCTGCCTTAGCAAGTGCTGCCTTAGCAAGTGCAATCGTCGCTACACGACGTGCGTTTGTTGGGGTACCCCAGTTGAACTTCACATCGAAGCCTGCAGTTGTCGCGCTTGCACTTGGATAATGCTTCTTAACCAAGGCGAGTGCCTTTGCAGTGCGCTCTGCTTGAGTTCCATCGGTGTAGTAATCCGATCCATTGTTAGCAACAACTTGCTTGTAAGCAGGTTGCTCAGGGAAGTAGAAGATCGAATTCATGACCTTCGTAGATGGGTTGATTGGCTGGTAGATCTTCTCGACGATTTCATCGCGAGGCCAAGCAAGGAGGAATGCACGACGGAGGTCGAGCGCCCTTGCCTTCTCAGCTGCTGTTCCCTTATCGGCAAAGACACCCTTGTAAGTGTCTTTCTCACCGAATGTGGTGTCGAATCGAAGGTCTACGTGCTCCCAAGCATTGGCGTTTCCACCGATGGTTCGGATGCCAGGCATCGCACGAAGTTGGCTAGCAAGGTCTGCAGTCGCCTGACCCGAATAGACATCGATTTCCTTGTTCTTCAACGCTTGAAGCGCTGCAGTGGGGTTATCGATCGAGCGGATGATGACGGTCTGGACGTTTCCAGTGAACTTCGGACCCGAGTTGTAACGAGTGTTACGGACCAAAGTCACGCTGTTATTCTTGACGATTTTGCTGACGATAAAGCCACCATTTGAGATATAGGCCAGGTTATTGGTCTTCTCATTAGTTTCGCTCATGTCGTAGCAGTTGTTCCAGCATGCTGCCAACTTCTTAAGGTAAGCAGTGTCCTTATTCAGGTATGCGTTATAGAACTTCGTCTTAGCGTTTCGATTTACTGAGGCATTGGTGGTAACACCCTTCTTGCCATCAGTCATCAAAACCAATCCATGGACTGCAGAAGGACCTGGTAGGTACAACTGGTAGTCAGGAGTTGGAGAGTCAAAAGTCAAGGTCAATGACATACGGTCGCCGGAGATAGCGGGTTCCTTAGTCACTAACTTGCCATATGTACCGGTATAGCAGGTTGACTCAAATGCGGTGTCACCGGACTTTGAAGGATCGCCGATTCCGGCGGCCTTTGAATAGGTCGGAGAACAGATCACGTGCGACAAGAGCAAGTCAACTGCTGTGATTGGAGTTCCATCAGACCAGACACGGCCAGGCTTGACAGTCATCTTCACTGTCAACGGCTTACGGTTGGTGATTGTGTAAGTTCCGAAATCGGTGTTTCGAACGATATCGGCCTCATCGTTGTAGTACCAGAAGCCCATGCCCATAAGGCTGTTAACGGTGCTATTGATAACAACGTTGGTGGTCTTCTTGGAGGTATTGAATGACCCGAAGAAGTTGTTCTCTTGGAGAACAATCGTGTCTCGAGTCGCTGCTTGTGCAGGTACCAGTGCACTTCCGATGAGTGCGGCTGCTGCTACCGTTCCAAGCAGTATGCGAGTAGTAGTCTTTTTGAACACCACTCCTCCTTCTTTATTAGGGTAGAGGGATCGTGTATTCCGCATGAATAGTCGACTAACTCACGATGAAGCCACGATTCTGCGGAAAGTATTCTTGAATTAGGTCATTCTGACAAGGTGGTCTTTGAGCAGGCCCACGCATAGGCTGATAACTACATTGTTATCTTCGGCCTCGTTTTCAGGATGCTTTTGGCTCAGCCTCAGCTTTCGCCGCAGAAATTCGATCCTCTGTGAGACGAGCTTTTGCCCCGAAGTAGAGAGCCAGGCCAGCGACACCCGCTACAAGATATGGCGTGCGCAGTGCCCACTCTCGATCAAAGAACATGGATGAGATTTGGACTAAACCACCGGCGAGAGCAAGCCCAATAGGTATCGAGCCCCAAGCAAAGAGGCGATAGACGCTATTGACTCTTCCTAGGAGTTCGCTGGGAATGATGCTCTGGCGAAGCGAAACGGTGATGACATTCCAAACAACGCTCAAGAATGAACTGAGTGCGATGAGAACCCAGACTTGAAGCCAGTGAAAGGAAATTCCTATTCCTATTTCAAGAATCGGAAGTGCAAGAAGAACTATGGCAAGTGTTCGTCCGCTTCCCAATCTCGATGAAAACTTTGGACCAATCAGTCCGCCAAGAATTCCCCCTACCGCGCCAGCTGTCCCCAAGACGGCGAATAAGAAAACAGTTGTCTTCAATACTTCCTGTGCGAAGAGAATGAAAAGAGCTCCCGAGACTGAACCTAGGAGATTAAGCAAGCCTAGGATGATTGCCATCGGCTTCAACAGTTGATGACTCCAGAGCCATCTCACTCCTTCCCCAACTTCCATTCGAAATTGTTTGAAGGCTCCAACGTTCACTTCCTTTGTTTCCTTCTTAATCGCGACTGGAAGCTTCGTCTTGATTGAGCCAATCAATATTGCCGCTAAGAGAAAGGTCACGCCATCAGCAAGAAAAGGAAGTGAGATTGCCAGACCAATCAAGAATGAGCCGAGCGCTGGACCAATCATCGAATTCGTCAAGAATTCTGCTGACCACATCTTTCCATTAGCGCGCTCCAATTTCTCTTTACCGACGATACTTGGCATCAATGTTTGAGCGGCGTTATCTCTTAAGACCTCAGCACAGCCGAAGAGAAGAGCCGAGACGAGAATTACCCAATAGAGACCCCACTGAGTATCAAAAGTAATGCCAGTTCTCAGCGAATTGAGATCGGGGA
>SYAN01000004.1 GCA_005787575.1 Actinomycetota bacterium
CTTGAGGTGCTAGTGCCCGATAAGGGCTTCGGGGTTCAAGTCCCCGTTCGGACACGTAGGTTAGGGGAATTCAATGGTTGAAGAAGCTTCGCGCCAATCCCCTCTCTCTGATTACATCGTCAATGTTCCCGACTATCCAAAAACCGGGATCATCTTTAAAGACATCACTCCCCTTCTTGCTGATGCCAAAGCGCTTAAGAGATCGATTGTTGGTTTAGCCGAGAGACTCAACTCGCAAGGAATCGATCGAGTTGCGGGCATCGAAGCTCGTGGATTTATCTTGGGCGCTGCAGTAGCCGCCGAGATCGAGGTTGGTTTTATCCCATTACGCAAACCCGGCAAGTCACCCCGAGAAGTTCACTCGATTCGATATCAACTCGAATATGGATTCGATGAACTACAAGTCCATAAGGACTTGATCGAAGGCGATATGAAAATTGCCATAATCGATGATGTTCTAGCTACTGGGGGAACTGCTGTGGCAGCGATAGATCTGATTGAAAAGGCTGGCGCTCTTGTCAAGGGTTTTGGCTGTCTACTAGAACTTGAATTCCTCAATGGCAGGAAAGCGATTGCATCGAAGTATCCTGGCGTACCCGTAGAAGCCTTGGTGAAACAATGAGCGGATTGAGTGGTTTGGATTTTCGATGGCGGAGCTGATCTACTACTGCGGAACAATGGATTCAGGTAAGTCCACACTCGCCTTACAAACGGCTCACAACCATCAAAGTCGGGGGCGTCAAGGTTTAATCTTCACATCAAAGGATCGAGCAGGGACTGGCACTATCTCTTCTCGACTTGGACTCCGATCTGAGGCGATTGAAGTGGCGCCGGATCTGGACATTCATAAATTTGTAGTCGAGCAGTTATCGATCGGGTCGCGTATTGATTATGTGATCTGCGACGAAGCTCAGTTCTACCAAGAGACTCAGATCGAGCAACTTGCCAAGATTGCTGATGGACTCGGAATTGATGTCTATGCGTTTGGGATTCTCACTGATTTTCGAACCAAGCTCTTTCCCGGGTCTGCGCGGCTAGTTGAACTCGCAGACCGCGTCCAAACCCTTCAAGTTGAAGCTCTCTGCTGGTGTGGCGAGAGGGCAACCCACAATGCTAGAACCGTCAATGGAACTATGGTCACGGAAGGTGAACAAGTAGTTGTCGGAGATGTTGCCACTGACGTGCCCAACCAAGTTGCTTATGAAGTCCTATGCCGGCGACATCACATGCGAAAAGTCGTTACAGGATCCTCGAAGGAACCGTTGGTACAGAAAAGCTCAGAACCACTTCCCTTTCAAAATTGAAAAATCAGAAATCAAATTGCGAGTAGGCCGGCGAGAATAGGTGCTATAAAAATCGCTGGAAGTAGATTTCCAACCGCGATCCGTTTGATCCCCATCGAACCCAGGGCAATCCCAATCAAAAGCAACCCTCCCGTGATCGTGAGAGCTTGAACTTGCACTGGAGTCAAGACTTCACCAAGACCAAAACCAACTCCAGTCCAAGTAAATTGATAGAGACCAACTGGGATAGCAGAGAGTCCGACCCCCCACCCGAACGATGCAGCAAACATAATCGACATGAAGAAATCTAGAGTGCTCTTGAGTACCAGTAGCTCTATCCCTTCGCCCATGCCATCACTTATCCCACCAAGGACTGCCATGGGACCAACGCCAAAAAGGATCGATGCGGCGAGAAAACCTTCCACAAAACGAGGGTTCTCATCCCTCGAGAATCGTCTTCGAAGTCGGTCACCGAAATTTTCCAATCGTCGCTCGATTCCACTCCAATGCCCAAGGGTTGCACCAAGCGCCAAAGAAAATAGGATGACAAGTATCGATACACCACGAGCAAAAGAATCTTGAAAATCGCGATCCCAAAATGTACGAAGCGAATCAGCGGCTGCGATAAGCACTACAAAACCCATTGCCTGTGTGAGGAGATCGCGTAAATCAGAGTGAAATCTCTTGCCCATCACTAATCCAAGAAGTGTGCCCAGGATTATCGCGGCTATATTTATGAGTGTTCCGCTACCGATGATCACCTCCGAAGTCTAGACTGCGCAGACAATGATGCTTCACTCATGGTTTCGCTTCTTCACTCCGCATAAATCGATCCCTAAAACTCCGTGGACTGCAGATCACCAATGGCAAGTATCGCCACTTCGCATTTTTATTCTTGTTTCGGGTCTAGCTTTATTTGGCATTGGCGATGCACTCGTGATCTCATCCGATATCGGAAATGCACCTTGGTCAGTTCTCGCGCAAGGAATTTCGCTGCGTCTTGGCATATCGATTGGACTTGCGACGGTACTAGTAGGCGCCGTTGTCCTACTCTTCTGGGTTCCTTTGAAACGGCGCGTCGGCCTTGGAACAATCACGAATATTTTCGTGATTTCGGTCTTTATCGATTTCGGACTTTTCATCTTCCCCACCGCCCCCAATCACCTCTCTGGTATCGGTTATGTACTTGGTGGGACCCTTTTGGTGGGTCTTGGGTCCGCGCTCTACCTAACCTGCGGCCTTGGCGCTGGCCCGCGAGATGGGCTGATGACGGGTCTTCATGAGAAAACGGGTGTGAGAGTAGGTCGAGTTCGCCTCACCCTTGAGGTGATGGTCTTGTTCTCAGGCGCACTTCTCAACGGAACTTGGGGTCTTGGAACCGCACTTTTCGCATTGTTTATCGGCCAATCGGTCGCAATCTGGCTGGGTGTCGTAGCCCGAAGTACCGCTAAGTAGCACATAGGTTTGGGCCTTCCCCAATACTTCCCTTTTTCTTCCTATTCACCTTCCCCCGGGGTCGAAAACACCCCCGTCACCAAAACAGAAAGGTAAATCGTGCTCGATAAATATTTCAAAATCACCGAGCGTGGTTCCACTATCTCCCAGGAGATTCGAGGTGGATTCGTAACGTTCTTCACGATGGGTTACATCGTGGCGTTGAATCCGTTAATTCTCGGAGGGGCAGATGCCAAGGGTAATTTCCTTGGTGGGGGAACCGCAGGTCCAAACATCGCAATGGTCGCTGCAGCTACGGCACTCATAGCTGGAGTGATGTCCATTCTCATGGGAGTTGTCGCAAACTTCCCGATTGCTATCGCAACAGGTCTTGGTCTCAACACCTTCGTTGCGGTAGGTATCGCAGAGCTCCCAGAAATGACGTGGGCTGATGCGATGGGTCTTGTAGTCCTGGAAGGACTCATCATCCTCATTCTCGTCCTTACCGGTTTTCGAATTGCGGTTTTCAAAGCAGTTCCAAGACAACTGAAGATCGCAATCTCAGTGGGTATTGGACTATTCATCGCCCTTATCGGGTTGGTTGATGCAGGGTTCGTCCGAAAGACTCCTGGATCGGGTCCTGTTCCGGTGGCACTCGGCTATGACGGCAAGCTAGTCGGATGGCCAGTGATCGTCTTCGCATTCGGCGTAATTCTTACAATCGCACTCTGGGTTCGTAAGGTAAAGGCGGCGCTCCTTATCGGCATCGTCGTCTCGACTCTCCTTGCGATCGTGATTGAAAGAACCTTCAAGATCGGTGCGAATTTCATCCCCAAAGGCGTCATCGACGGAGCCTTCGGTGGCAAACTGCCGCAGACCTATTTTGATGCAGGCGGGATCGTCCTCGAGAATGGCGATTTCGTAAATTCCAAAGGTTGGGGCTTGAACGTTCCCGCAGTTCCAAGTGCTGTCGTTGAGACACCAAATTTCGATCTCTTGGGTCAGTTCAGCCTCTTCGGCTCAATCAGCAAGATCGGTATCGTCACCGTGGTCTTGTTGGTATTCACACTCTTGTTGGCCGACTTCTTCGACACGATGGGCACAATGACCGCTATCGGTCAGCAAGCGGGCCTAGTCGACAAGGAAGGCAATGTTCCTAACGCAAACAAGATCCTGATCGTTGACTCTCTCGCTGCAACCGCAGGTGGAGCAGGTGCTGTCTCATCGAACACCTCTTACATTGAGAGCGCATCGGGAGTTGGTGAAGGCGCACGAACTGGTCTTGCATCTGTTGTGACTGGAATCCTCTTCCTACTCACTACATTTCTTGCTCCGCTAGTCAAAGTTATTCCATACGAGGCGGCTGTTCCAGCTCTCATCATCGTCGGTTTCTTGATGATGACTCAAATCAAAGAGATCGATTGGCAAGACTTCGGCATTGCAATGCCGGCTTTCTTGACGATCATCTTGATGCCATTCACTTACAACATCGCTGTTGGCATTGGAGCAGGCTTCGTAACACACGTTGTCATCAGACTATTCCAGGGGCGCGCTAAGGAGATTCATCCTCTTCTTTGGTTTGTTTCTGGACTATTTATGGTGTATTTCCTTTCGTCACCAATAAATATTTGGTTGGCATAGGACTTCAAAGCTAATCGCCAAACGGCGAGTGACGAGGGAGGGGCTTTCGCCCCTCCCTCGTTTGCTTTCCCTCACTCAGGCTTTATTTCAGATTCCAAATCACCAATCAATAGGTTCGGCTAATAGTGCATTGACCTTGCTAAAAGGTTTTGAGCCGAAGAAGCCTCTATGTGCCGATAACGGGCTTGGATGTACTCCGGTGATGGATCTTCCCGCGAAGAGATGACTCACCTCGCCCGCATTTTTACCCCACAAGATGGCCGCAGCGCCCGAGGTTGCGCTTATTTCACAGATCCGATTGGTGATCTGAGCCCAGCCAAAGCTTTGATGAGAGTTCGATTCCCCTTCATTGATGGTGAGAGTTCTGTTCAGAAGCATGACGCCCTGCCGCTCCCAGTCCATCAGATCGGGAGTGGGCACCTCGCCGTCAACATCGTCTACTTTCTCTCGAAAGATATTTTTCAAAGAGGCAGGTAACTCTCTACACTCCTTCGGCACAGCGAAGGATCTTCCTATGGCAAATCGATGATCTGGATAAGGATCTTGTCCGACGATCACTACCTTCACCGATTCTGGCGGGATCGTTAGCGCTGCAAAGACGTCCCTCTTATCCGGCAAAATTCGCTTTCCGCGTCCTATTTCGTCTTCTAACCTCGCTTCGATTTGAATCAGAAGCTCTTCGAATCCCTCTAAATGTGACCGCCAAGATTGCGGAATCAGATCAACGAGCGAGGGCGAAGTAGCGCCCATCACGAACTTCCAGTCTTATCTGATTTTGATAAAGCGCTGACAGAGTCTGCTCGGTAAGGACTTCCCGGATCTCTCCTTGTGCAAAAACAGAACCTGATTTCAGTATCAATATGTGAGTCGTACCTCTTGGTATCTCCTCAAGATGATGTGTGACCATAACTGTTACTGGTGAAGCGGGGTCTGAGGCGAAGTCTCCTAACCGTCCCAGGAGGTCCTCGCGACCACCTAGATCTAATCCTGCTGCCGGCTCATCGAGAAGAAGCAGTTCAGGATCTGGCATAAGGGCTCGCGCGATCATTACCCGTTTTCTCTCGCCTTCACTCAGAGTTTGGAAAGTGCGATTTGCAAGCTCCTTTATTCCGAAGGCATGTAAGAGTGCACTCGATCGCGATTCATCCCACAAGTCGTACTCTTCGATCCACCGTCCAAAGACTGCGTAAGCCGAAGAAAGGATTAGATCTGAAACTTTTTCATCACCCGGGATCAGATCTAAAGAAGAGCTCGAAGCGATACCGATACGTGTCTTTAGTTCACTGGTATCGACTCGCCCCAATTTTGATCCAAGAATTTCAGCGCTTCCGGAGGTAGGAAAGATATAACTTGATAGAACACTCAGCAGGGTTGTCTTTCCTGCCCCATTAGGTCCGATAACTACCCATCTCTGCCCTGGCATCACTTGCCATGACACTTTCGACAGGATTAGCGAGCCCGAACGTGAGACCGTAACTTCGTTCAGTTCAATCAACGGCTGCATAGGTGGCAAAGATATCGCGACCGCTAACCTTCGCCAGTGAGATATCGCCTCCTGATGATGGATGTCGATTCGACTCTTATCGACCAAGAAGTGATTGACGAGCTGGCGCGAATTGCTGGTCTAGGCGATGTTGTAAGTCAGATCACGGCAAGGGCCATGGCAGGTGAGCTCGATTTCGAAAGCGCGCTACGGGAGCGCGTCAAACTCCTGAAAGGACAGCCACTGTCGATCCTCGACGAAGTTCAGCAGAGGATCACCCTGACTCATGGTGCGAGAGAACTTCTTGCAAGTTTGAAATCTCAAGGTGTCAAGGTTGGTGTGGTTACTGGAGGCTTCGAGGAGGTAATTCTTCCCATTGTGGAAGATCTCGAGATCGATTTTCTTCGCGGAAACAAACTAGGTGTAGAGAATGGTTCACTAACGGGTGAAGTCGAAGGAAGCATAATTGGTCGCAATGAGAAAGCAGAGGCGTTGAGGGATTTTTCTTCCTCTTATGCAATTCCACTCGGCGAGACGATAGCTGTTGGTGATGGAGCAAACGACATTGAGATGATCAAGAGTGCTGGACTTGGAATCGCCTTCTGTGCCAAAGAAGTTCTTCGCGTGCAAGCAGATATCTCGATAGAGATTCGCGACTTAAAACTCGTCTTGGATTACTTTCTTTAGAGCCGGCAAGCGTGAATGTCGGTTACCAGAATTCCACGAGCTCCAACCTCATAGAGTTGATCCATCACTTGATGGACCTCTCGCCTGGGAACCATTGCTCGTACTGCAACCCAATCGGTCTTTTGCAGCGGCGAGATTGTGGGCGATTCAATGCCTGGGGTGATTGTGCAAGCTTTATCAAGATTGTTACGGGTAACGTCATAATCCACAAGGACGTATTGTCTGGCAATAACGACTCCTTGCAGTCTTCGCAGAACCAGTTCGAAATCACTTCTCTCGCCACGAGCAATGAGAATCGCTGAGCTTTCAAGAATCGGTTGATCAAATGCCGCGAGCCCAGCTTGCCGAAGCGTGCTTCCGGTGGAGACTACATCCGCAATGAGATCGGCTACACCAAGGCCAACAGCACTTTCGACCGCTCCGTCCAGATGCACGATATCGGCACTTACTCCACGATCTCGCAGGTACTTCGCAAGCAAGTTGGGATAAGCAGTAGCAATTCTTTTTCCTTCTAAGCTATTACTGGAAACCCCAACCGGGCCGGCTAATCTAAATGATGACCGTCCGAAGTCGAGGTCAAGCAGTTCAACAGCCGAGCTTTCGCTATCGGCAAGCAGATCCCTACCGGTCACGCCAAGATCTAGTTCGCCATTTCCTACATATGTGGCTATATCTCTTGGGCGCAAGTAATAGAACTCGACATCATTGGTGGGGTCGAGGAATATTAAATCCTTTACGTCCTGACGTTGGCGAAAACCGGCAGCTTTGAAGATTTCGATTGCGGACTCTGAAAGTGAACCCTTATTTGGTAGAGCAATTTTCAGGGTCATCAGAGACGCTCATAAACTTTGGCCAGAGGGATCTTTCGAGCGACCATCATCACTTGCAGGTGATAAAGCAACTGACTTATCTCATCCGCCAAGCGATCATCACTCTCATGTTCTGCAGCGAGCCAAACTTCGCCCGCCTCTTCCAAGATCTTCTTTCCTATCTCATGAACTCCCGAGTCAAGGAGTTCAACCGTTTTTGATTGTTCCGGGCGAAACTGAGCTCGCTCACTAAGTTCAGAGAAGAGTTGATCGAAAGATTTCATGCACGGATTCTATCTTCTTGACGCCAACGCTCGCTTCCGTAATTCCTCCACTATTCCAGCGGGGTTCTCACTCTTGTAAACAGCGCTTCCAGCAACGAAAGTATCGGCCCCTGACGCGCTCGCTTCATCGATTGTGGCGAGAGCAATTCCCCCATCAACCTGGAGCCATGTATGTGCGACGTCTTTGTCATCAATCCAACTCCTGAGCGTTTGCACCTTGGACATCATCTCTGACATGAAGCTCTGACCACCGAACCCTGGCTCCACAGTCATCACTAGGACCATATCCACCTTATCAAGAATTTCTTTCACTACTGCGACTGGTGTGGCAGGTTTAATCGCAACTCCACACCTAACACCTTCTGCCTTAATCAGACTGATTGTCTGTGATAAATCCTTTGTCGCTTCGAAATGAACTGTGACTGAAAAAACGCCATTTGACTTCAAAGTTGCGTACTGAGGACCCCAATAATCAGCCTCGTTGACCATGAGATGCAGATCAATCGGCAGGAGCGATTGCTTTACGATTTTTCGTGTTTGCTCAAATGAATAAGTGAAATTCGGTACGAATTTATCGTCCATGATGTCAAGGTGTATGAAATCCGCAACCTCCTTGACTCGCTCAATTTCTTGCGCAAGGTTGTTTTGATCGGCATTGAGGACTGAGGGGCAAATTCTTACAGTCATCATTTCCCCCTTTGTAATAAGGCTAGAAACATACCGTCGGTGCCGTGTTCGGCAGTCATGAGTTGCATCATGCCATCTGCTGCTACAGAACTTCTGAATCTTTCGCTGAGGTTTGCTTTTTCGATTGGCAATACCCTGAAGTCAGGATGGAATTTAAGGAAATCCGCTACCTGAGCCCTGGTTTCCAGCGGATGCGGTGAACATGTCACATAAAAGATGATCCCACCAACTCGTACCAGTTTTGCAGCTGAACCTAAAAGTTCTCTTTGGAGTTTCACCAGAGATTTCAGGTCAGCTTCGCTCCTTCGCCACCTTGCATCAGGTCTTCTCCTCAAAGCGCCAAGGCCGGTACAGGGCGCATCCAGGAGAATGCGATCGAAGGAATTCTCAGCAAAGCCAGATTCCCTCGCATCCTTAACCGAGATTTCAAACCCGTTACTCCTCTTGCGTATCAGTTCAGCGCGATGTGGGTGCAGTTCGATGCCACGGAGTCGAGACTCGTTAAGAAAATGTGCAAGGTAGGCAAATTTTCCGCCCGGTCCGGCACAGAGATCTAGCCAATTGAGCTCGTGTTCTGGATCAGTAGCGAGGGCGATTTCGCAGACCAGTTGAGAGCCAAAATCCTGTACAAAGCTCCTACCACTCTTGATTGAGGAAACTGCCGATGGCGGCTTCGTGAGGGTGTAGCCAAAGGGAAGACTCATCTCGCGGATGCCTTCCTCTTGAGTTAATGGATCGAAAGAGACTGCCTGCACCTGGGCGCTTTGATTATGACTCGACAATTCATCAAGCAATGCATCGCCTTTAAGCAAGAGTGAGAAGGCATCAACAATCCATTTAGGGTGAGAAGTCCTGATTTCTAATGAGAGGTCAACCTCTTCTTTCAAGCCCTCTCTTTCTCGGCAAGCTCGGCGAAGTACGGCGTTGACGAAACTTGATCGGGCCTTTCCAAGAACCATCTTCGAAGTATCCACATACTCATTTACCAACGCATAATCTGCAGTAGTCATAAAAAGAACTTCGTAGATGCCAAGACGCAACAACTCACGTGTTTCATCATCGACTGGTCGTTCAATAAGGCTTTCAACTGCATGATCTAAACGGGAACGCATTCTCGTGCTTCCGAAAATAAGTTCTGTTGCAAAAGCCCGCTCTCCGGGTTTTATCCGTTCGTGCACATCATCTATCGTCAAGTTGATGTAGGAATCATTCTTAGCAGTGTCCCTGAGGAATTCCCAAGCTGCTCGCCTCGTCTTCACCTCACTCAATTGGATGCGCCTGTCTGAGATCTCTCCCGCGGAGAAATTCCGACCCACTCATCTCACGTTTCCCTTCAGGAGTGATCTTCTCTATTTCGATCGACCCATCTCTCGTGCCAATAAGTAACTTCCCATGCTCGTCCGTTATGTGATTCTCTTCAACTTTGATAGATGATGGTCGTGCCTTACTGATAATCATTCTCTGTCCTCGATAAAGAAACCAAACCCCCGGTTGCGAAGTAAAAGCCCTTATCTGGGCCATAAGTTCTACTGAGGTTGAGCCGAGCCTGAGGCGTAGCTCTCTCTTGTCGATCTTTGGCGCATTACTTGATTGACCCTGCTGAGGTATAGGCGCGATCCTTCCTTCGATCATCGCAACCGCATCCATCAGTTGTGTCGCACCGATTTCCGCCATTCGTTCTAAGGCCTCAGTTGCGCACTCATCTTGCGCATATGTAAACGAAGACTGTACATAGATAGGACCGGTATCCATGCCACGATCTATCTTGAATGTCGTCACTCCCGATTCTCTCTCTCCTGCGAGCAGAGATCTTTGCACCGGTGCCGCTCCGCGCCACAAAGGAAGCTTTGAAAAATGAATGTTGAGCCAACCATGCAATGGAAGTCCGAGGGCCTCTTCTTTGATTAAGCGGCCATAAGCAAGTGTCACCACGAGATCCGGCCCCAGGCTTTGTAAAACTTGCTGGAGATCACCGTCGCTCTCCGGGGCAAAGCACGGAATACTCCCCCATTCTTTTGAGACCAATTCTCGGAAGGGATTGGGTTTTGCACTTCCACTTCTTCCTTTTGGCTGATCTGGCATCGTGATGAAGCCAACGATTTCGTTCTGGGAATGCTCAAGTGCTTCTATGACGACGCGAGCGAGTAGAGAAGATGAAGCTATTGCTATCTTCACTTGCGATGCCGATTCTTCACATCACCAATCCACGTGTCGAGTGCGGTGATAACTTGATCACTGGTGCGCCCTGTTCTTGAAACCATTCCGATGCTCGAATTTCCTTCATTGCGGCCTTGCGGTTCTCCGGCTTCATTCGATCGATAAAAAGGACGCCGTCGAGATGATCAACCTCATGTTGAAGTGCTCGGGCTAAGAACTCGCTCCCATCAACCACAATTGGTTCACCATGCATCGTGAATCCTTTGGCGACCGCACGCAAAGCCCTCGGCGTATCAAAATGGATTTCCGGGAAGGATAAACAACCCTCTTCGCCGTCCTGCATTTCGTCGGAGAGATCCAAGGTGGGATTTATCAAGTGCCCCAACTCCCCATCAACATGCCAAGTGAAGACTCTCAGGCCGACTCCGATTTGTGGAGCAGCAAGGCCAGCTCCCGGTGCGTCGAGCATCGTTTCGGTCAGATCTGCAACCAAAGTTCTGAGCTCTTTGTCGAAGGCCGTGACTTCGCTGGCGCGGGTGGTCAGTACTGGGTCTCCGAAATGTCGAATAGGTTGAATCGCCACTATCGAATCTTACAGATAATCGGGCTCAAGTATGAATGAAATCGGCGACAATCGCTTCGAACTTCTCAATCTGATCACACCTTGCAGTAACTGCAAGAGTTCGAAGCGTCTATTTCTCGAAACCTTGACCAAGAATTTTGATTCTTGAATTGGAAAGATGAAACTTGCCTTCTCGGCGAAAAGTCGGTCGCCTTCCAGATTTGTTCTCAATCGTGAGAGAACTGAAGGTTCACCGCGAATCTCGGCTACAACAGAAAATGGAGGCAAGTTGAGATTTCGACGCTCCTTGAGAGATTCAGCCAAACTTTGTGAATATTCGCCACTTCGTATCGCTCGAAACTCGGGATGGCCCGCATCTAAATCCGCGAGGACAACTCCATCTTTGGGGGAAAGAAGTCCTAACGCCCGCCCCCACCGGACTCTCGACTCTTCATGATTTGTAAACGATGGCGAATTGAATAGTCCATTGCCACCTATCAGAGCGATTATTTGATATCCGGATGCCCTTCCAGATTCATCAACGATAATAGGTTCACATCCATGTGTAGCAAGCACAATGAGTGCTCCGGAATCCGATTGCCTTATTTCAGGCTTGTACGAATCCGAATTTGAAAGCATCACCGTTGACCCCGAAATGCTTTTGCCCAGAGTCAGAGCCCACTTCTCTGCTCCACCTTTGTATGAGAGGAACTTCTCTCCGTGACAGTGTTTACAGCGGGGCGTCAAGATCACTTTCGCGCAACGGGAGCATTCCAGATGACCTCCCCGCTCCCTCATCCTCATTGGAAACCCACAATCACAGCGCAAGACATTCTTACAGAGAGCACAAAGCATTGATGAGACGAAGGACCGATCATTGATGCTCACCAAGATATTTGATTTGGAACGTGGTGGAATCAACTTGGCGATGGTTTTAACCAATTCGCTTGAGTTCACTGATCGAACATTGCGAGCGGTAAGAAACCGCTTTCTCGAATACGCCAAAGTCATTCCAGAAGCAAGCATTTCCATCGTTGGTGCATGATTTACAGCGAGAAAATGTTGGCATTCCTGCCACATCGCCATCTCATCAACTCGAAAATAGGGATGACGACGTTCTCGATAGTTTGAATCACCAGCGTCGAGGACAATAACGCGTTCGGGACGAAATGGCGCAAGCGCGGCAGTACGAGTGCCGATCAGAACTTTCACTCGCCCTTGAAGAAGAAGCTGGTGCAGTTCGGCCCGTTCGCTCTCAGTTCGGGATGAATGAAGGACTGCGACATCCGAAATTCCAATTTCTCTCAAGGCCACGATTAGACGATTGATGAGAGACTCCTGAGGGATCAAAACCAAAGTGCTTTTAGAATCACTCGCCAGTAGTGAAGCGATAACTCGTTCCCAGAGGATTCCAGGGGTAAGAATCAATCCCATCTGCCTCGATTTGAGCCAACTTGTACCAAAATAGTCTGCCACGAATCTTTGATGTTTCTCCTGCACGGCAATGACACCTTCAAAAATTCCCTTTTGAAGTTTGCCTTCGGGCGCTTTCCTGGGGACTGCCAGATTGAGGATGCTATGGAGCGAACCTCCATAGAGCGATGAAATCCTTCGAGATCTCTCCAGAAGACCAGGATCGAACCATCGATGGTTGTTGACGACTTTCTCAATTTCCTTCAGTTCGTGGCTCTTGCCCTGATCCTGCTGGGCAATGTCGATCAATTCAGTGACAAATCCAGTAGTCTTCTGCGAACCAAATGGGATTCTCACAAGTGAGCCGAGCCCGATGTTGAGATGGTCTGGAACCAAATAACTGTATTCACCCTCGAGATGAGGCACTGGAACTTTGACGGAAACCGATGCAATCCGATTACAGGAATGCGAAGTGGAGGACCTGAGACCCGGAGCGGGCGGATTCTTCAATTTGAGCGGTTTCACCGCGTTAAAGGCTACCCCTTGATGACGTCAGCGAGTTTCGATGCCCGGTCCGCCTTCTCCCAGGTGAACTCCGGCAGTTCACGACCGAAGTGTCCATAGGCTGCAGTTTTGCCATAGATCGGCCGCAACAAATCTAAGTCTGAGATAAGAGCAGCAGGCCTGAGATCGAATACTTTGGTGATTGCATCGCTAATTTGGGTATCTGGAACTTTTCCTGTGCCGAAGGTTTCGACAAAAAGTCCAACAGGCTGCGCCTTTCCGATTGCGTAGGCAATCTGCACTTCACATCGATCGGCAAGACCCGCCGCAACGACATTTTTCGCCACCCAGCGCATTGCATATGCTGCAGATCTATCAACCTTTGATGGATCTTTGCCGCTGAACGCGCCGCCACCATGTCTTGCCATACCGCCATAGGAATCAACGATGATTTTTCGCCCAGTAAGTCCTGCGTCACCCATCGGTCCACCAATCACAAATCGCCCCGTTGGATTGATCAGGGTGCGCACTTTAGAAGTATCTATAACTAAGTCGCTGAGAACTGCGTCAATTACATGCTCTTTAATCTCAGGTGCCAACTTGCCTTCGACATCCACAGCTGATGCATGCTGGCTCGAAATGACTACGGTATCGATGCTGACTGGTGTATCCCCATCGTATGCGATCGTGACTTGAGTCTTTCCATCGGGCCGAAGGTACGGAAGGAGTCCGCTCTTTCTGACCAAAGTAAGCCTTTCAGCGAGTCGATGCGCCAACCAAATTGGCAGAGGCATCAAGGTTGGAGTCTCTCTGCTCGCATAACCGAACATCAACCCTTGGTCACCAGCTCCTTGTAGATCAAAGGGATCACTTGATTGAGTTACACGCTTCTCCACGGCACTGTCGACACCTTGCGCAATATCGCTTGACTGCTGACCAATCGAGATTGAGACGCCGCAACTATTCCCGTCAAATCCCTTCTCTGAACTGTCATAGCCAATTCCAAGGACGGTATCCCTCACAAGTGAAATGACATCTGCAAAACCCTCTGTCGTAACCTCACCAGCAACATGGACTTGCCCGGTGGTTATCAGGGTCTCAACCGCAACACGCGACTTTCTATCTTGGCGCAACAAATCATCGAGAATCGCGTCGGAAATCTGATCAGCAATCTTGTCGGGGTGGCCCTCGGTTACAGACTCAGAGGTGAACAAGCGAACTGCTTTACTCATGACTTACCCTCTCTTTGATCTGGTCTAACAAAGTGTCAGCCAGTCTTTCCTTTGTGACGTCATTAATCGAAGTGATAGTTCCTTCTCGAGTGATGATTGCACCTCTTGTGATCTCTGATCCAAAGACTTTCCCATCTGAGACGTCGTTGACATAAATCAGGTCAGCGCCCTTTCGCGCCAGTTTGGATTTTCCAGCTTCAATCAACGCCGCCTCGTCGCCTTCGGTTTCCGCTGCGAAGCCGGCAATAACCTGGCCCCGTCGCTTCTTCGCAGAAAACTCAGCAAGCAAATCTGGATTTTCTTCCAAAATAAGAGCACCCAACTTATCTTTCTTTATCTTGTTACTAGAAACCGATACTGGCTTGGCATCTGCAACCGCTGCGCTCATGACCAGGACATCGACATCATCAAATCTAGTCAGGATCTCTTCTCGCATCTGAAGAGCACTTTCGATTTCAACGGTCTCGATACCCTCTATAACTGGCAGTTCATTGGGCCCTAGAAGAAGGGTTACCGTGGCTCCGCGCATAGCGGCTTGGTGAGCAATTGCCCAACCCTGCTTCCCGCTCGAGCGATTTCCGATGTAACGCACTGGATCTATTGGCTCTCGAGTTCCACCCGCGGTAACTAACATTCTCACTCCGACGAGATCGGCGCAGTAGCCGTAACTCTCTTCAATAAACGTGATGATTGCAGCAGTTTCAGGAAAACGGCCGACCCCAGAATCCGCTCCGGTGAGCCTTCCAGTCGCCGGCTCCATGACAAATAGGCCACGATCTCGAAGCTTCTCTACATTCTCCACGGTGGCTGGGTTGAACCACATCTTTGGATGCATCGCGGGAATCAGCATCACAGGAGCCGTTGTGCTCAATACTGTATTTGTAAGTAAGTCATCCGCACGACCTTGTGCGATTCTGGCGATCAAGTCGGCAGTGGCAGGCGCTATCACCACAAGATTTGCCTTATCCCCAAGCGCCACATGAGGTACATCTGCGACATGCTCCCAAAGTTCACTCTGGGCTTTGCGCCCCGAGAGCGCTTCCCACGTTGCCTTCCCGACGAAGTTCAGTGAATTTGGCGTTGGAACAACCGTGACAAGAAAACCATTATCTTGAAGGCGTCGCAATAAGTCGGCGGATTTATAAGCGGCAATCCCTGCTCCGACACCGAGGATTAATTCTCTACCTCTGGGGAATTTCGTGGTCACCGACGTGACCTCTTACTTGCTCTGAGTCGGTTCCAATTGCTCAATGGAGAGGAGGTCTTGGTTGATTTCACGTAGCGCTATCGAAAGAGGCTTCTCGTGAACATTCGTCTCAACCAAGGGACCCACATATTCCAAGAGCCCTTCACCGAGCTGCGAGTAATAGGCGTTGATCTGTCGCGCACGCTTTGCTGCGTATAGAACGAGACTGTACTTAGAACCGGACTTCTCCAAGAGTTGATCAATCGGAGGGTTCGTAATTCCTTCAGTCTTGATTTCCATTGTCGCGCTTCCTTCTTTCACATCAGAACTTTTGAGTTCAACGTGTATTTGTGCGGGGGCTCCCGGCTAAGAGGTCGCTAAGGCTACCAGTCGATCAACTACTTCAGCCACTTCGGTATTTACCAGCACTAAATCGAACTCATTGGAGGCTGCAAGCTCCTCTTGAGCCAGTATCAATCGCTGGGCAATTCGTGAATCGTCATCACTTCCCCGCCCCCGAATTCTTGCCTCAAGTTCCTCCCACGAAGGAGGTGAGATGAAGACCAATGTCGCCTCAGGATGACGCTTGCGAACTTGGCGCGCTCCTTGAATTTCAATTTCGAGGACGACATGTTTTCCAAGCATTCTTTTTTCATGAACATCATGCTCAAGGGTTCCATAAAGATTTCCAGCGAATTCCGCCCACTCCATGAATTCATTATTGGCGATACGAGATTCAAAATCTTCACGGCTGACGAAATGATAGGAAACGCCATCGATCTCGCCGCTACGTGGCGCTCTCGTTGTGACGCTGACACTCACAAAGAAATCATCAAACCGACTGAGTGATTGTGTGATTGTGCTCTTGCCAACCCCACCAGGCCCCGATATAACAAAGAGTCTCCCGTAAATGGATCCGCTCACGCCTCCAAGGGTACTAAGCAACTTTCGCGACGGATTCTTTTCGACGAGCTCCAGAAGGCGGTCTCGTTGCTTGACCCCGAGCCCCGCAATTCTCCTTCTCGAAGATATGCCGATTCGCTCCATTAACTCCTTTGCGCGGATCTCACCTATGAACGGTAACGACTCCAACATCTCCATAACCAACATACGATCTTTTGCTTCGCTCTCAAGTCCTAGCAGGCTTCGAAGATCGAGAGTCCCTTCTTTCAATCTTCGCTTGATATCTGCACGCTCTCGCCGCGCAGCAACCGCTTTCATTCCATTGGCACGCCGAGTCTCGGAATCGAGTTGGGGTGGCAGATGCTTCATAGTTTGCTTCGCTTCGCTAGTGAAGTGAATCAAGAATCTCCGCTGCGGCCGCTCCGGGATCTTTCGAGGCTGTGATCGGTCTTCCAATAACGAGAAAGTCGCTACCAGCGTCAATCGCCTCTTTTGGTGTCATGGTTCTAGCTTGGTCGTCTTGTGATGATCCCGCGGGACGAATCCCAGGAGTGATTGTGATTCCTGCTGGAACACACTTCTTTATCTCTGCGACCTCGCGAGCCGAAGAGACAATTGCGCGGGCACCTGCCTGAAAGGCAAGTTCGCTCAAACCAATTACTCTCTCTTGCACCGAACCTGTGAATCCGACGCGTCTCATCTCCTCTTGGTCAAGGGAAGTCAATATCGTTACGGCTGCAATCATTGTCTCTGGTACCGCATCCGCAGCAGCCTTAATCATCTCGGTTCCACCCGTCGCATGAACTGTCAAGAAAAGCGGGCGGAGCGGAGCGATCGACCGAGCGGCCCCAGCCACGGTGTTCGCAATATCGTGGAGTTTTAGGTCCAGGAAAAGTTCGATATCGAAACGGTCAATGAAACTACGAAGAACATCTTGACCATACTTGAGATAGAACTCAAGACCGAACTTGTAAACCGAGACGGAGCCACGTGTTGCCTTTATCAAAGAATCAACAATCGCTAGATCCGTGGTGTCAACTGCGACAATTAACGGAGAGCGCTCAACCATGAGCCACTCCGATTGCATCTCGTAACCTAGCAAAGCCATGATGAATAAGAAGAGAGGCGAGTTCGCTCTTTATTCTGACTGGAGCTAGAGGATCTCCGAAAGAAGCTGTACCGACCGAGACTGCGCTAGCTCCGGCTGCAATCAACTGCAAAGCATCTGAACCAGAAGCAACCCCACCCATTCCAAGAATTGGAACTTTTGGGAACCTGGAATGCACTTGATAGATAGCTCGCACCGCAACTGGCCTAATTGCTGGGCCGGAAAGTCCACCAGTTTTGCCACCAAGTAAAGGCTTCAGGGTCTTTGGGTCAATCACCATTCCAAGCAATGTGTTGATCAAAGCTAAGCCATCGGCACCGGCGTTTATAACTTCTCCAGCGATAGCGCAAATATCAGTCACATCGGGTGAGAGCTTCGCAATGATTGGAAACTCACCACCAATATTTATCCTGACGGTTTCAATGACAGCTCGAGCTGAAGTTGGATCACATGCGAAAACCATTCCTCTATTCTCAACATTGGGACAGGAGATATTTACCTCTATGGCAGCTATTCCTCGAACGCCTCTAAGTCTCCTCGCAAGTGCCCCATATTCATCAACACTCTCTCCTGCGATGGAGACAACTGCCCGCGCCCCCGTTTCAAGAAGCCACGGCAAGTCATCCTCAAGGAAATGATCTATTCCAGGGCCTTGCAATCCGATGGAATTCAACATGCCCGATGGTGTTTCAGCCATCCGCGGAGTCGCTCGCCCCGACCGAGGTCTAAGCATGATCGACTTGGTGACCATGGCACCCAGTTCAGTCAGCGGGAAGAATTGTGACAACTCCTTTCCCGAAGAGGCACAACCGCTTGCGGTGAATATGGGGTTTTCAAACTTTGCATAAGCAAGTTCCGTCGAAAGATCTACAACACTCATGGCGCTCCCCAAGTTCCTTCAGGGATCCCGCCTGACCAAACCACGCATTCGCTATCGATGACAGGGCCTTCGATGCACGTTCTCGACATTTTGATGGTTCCGTTGGCATCTCTGATAGGTAAGACGCATGTCATACAGATCCCGATGCCACATGCCATAGCTTCTTCCACGGAGACAAGATGTGGAATTTGTTTGCGTTGAGCGATTTCATCTACTGCTTTCAACATGGCCATGGGCCCACATGAATAGATCAGGTCTATTTTTTGCCGCTCAATCAACTCTTCAAGCACATCAGTCACTCGACCTTGTACTCCTGCGCTTGCATCCTCTGTCGTCACAGTTACTGAATTGACTGTTCGTTTCCCATCAAGTGGAGCGAAGATCTTTGAAGAAGTAGAGGCCCCAATTACTGCATCAACTCGACATCCGCGCGATTTAAGATGATCGGCTAGATCGAATAGTGGTGCAGATCCATAACCGCCACCAATAATCGCAACATTGACCGGCTCAGCCGGCAATGGGAAAGATGTACCGAGCGGCCCCGTGATGCGAAGCTGACTTCCTTCACTTTGCTTGGTAAGCCATTCACTTCCCTTGCCGTGAGCAGCAACTATTATTTCAACAGTCGAGGCATGGACTCCATCGGCCTTCGCTCGATAGATCGCAAATGCGCGATGTAGCGGCATGGCGGAGTACTCGCCACCCACTGCAATCGCGATGAAGTTCCCAGGCTTGGCCAACTTGCCAACCTCGCCCGCTTCAAGGGCAATGTGGTGGTAAGCACCAACTTTCCTATTCGAAAGAATTCGCGCAGTCGTCACTGTTGCTCGTGGGTTGATCGGCACTATTGACCAACTTTCATCGATAGCCACTCTTGTACAGGTTTCGCTGTCATCTCTGCGCCACGCAATGCCTTTATCGCTTCCACCGCTGCTCGAAAGGCCGGAACGGTTGTGATGCATGGCAGGTTTTTCACTATGGAGGCAGTCCGAATTAATCGCCCATCTTGGCGCTCATCTCGCCCGTACGGCGTATTCACGACAAGTGAAACTACTCCATCTCGTATCAAATCAAGCGCGCTAATTGATTCTCCTATGAAATTCGAGCTCTCGACCGCCTGGAAGTGCTTGCGCACCAAAATCGATGGCACGCCGATCTCCCTCAAGAAGGAATGAGTACCTGCTGTGGCATAAATGGAGAAACCGAGTGAATGTAGGGCCTTAGCTGAAGCTTGAGCTGCGCCTTTATCTTTGTCTGCGAGGGAGAGGAATACTGCACCGGATTTGGGCAGTGCACCGAATGCACTTATTTGGCTCTTGGCGAATGCAGAGCCAAAATCTTTGGCAATTCCCATTACCTCGCCAGTTGATTTCATCTCTGGCCCGAGAACCGTATCCACACCTTCGCCACCTACCCTGCGGAAGCGATTCCACGGAAGGACCGCCTCTTTGACCGAGATCCCACGCGGAACTCCTATAGCGGGAAGGAACCCTGCTTCGATCATCGAATCGATTTTCATTCCAATAGCAATTCGAGCTGCAGCTTTCGCAAGTGGTACGCCAGTTGCTTTGCTAACAAATGGAACCGTTCTTGAGGCGCGAGGATTAGCCTCTAAGACATAGAGTTTTTCAACACCCTTACTCTTATGGCTTTCTTGGTGACGGTGAATCGCAAATTGAATATTGATTAAACCTCTCACTCCGACGGCAGAGGCAATTTTCTCTGTCGCTGATTCGATTTCGTTCAACATCTCTCTACTCAGTGACTGGGGTGGGATGACGCATGCTGAATCACCGCTATGCACGCCAGCTTCCTCGATATGTTCCATGATTCCACCCATGAAAAGCCTCTGGCCGTCAAAGAGAGCATCAACATCGACTTCTACTGCGAGGTCGAGGAACTTATCAATCAATACGGGTCGATCCGGCGTTATCTCAGTTGCTCTAGCGATGAAAGAAGTCAGCGCCTCATCATCGTAAACTATTTCCATCCCTCGCCCACCGAGAACGAAAGAGGGGCGAACTAGGACTGGATATCCGATTCGACCAGCAACCTCTATTGCCTCACTTGCAGTCGTTGCCATTCCAAAATCTGGGGCATGCAGTTTATTTTTCGCAAGGAGATCACCAAATGCTCCGCGTTCTTCTGCGAGCTCAATCGATGCAGGCGAGGTGCCGATTATCTTCACGCCCTCAGCCTCTAGCGCTTCGGCAAGACCAAGTGGGGTCTGTCCCCCAAGTTGGACGATAACCCCTTCAATGGGACCTGCAAGGGACTCGGCGTGAATAACTTCAAGTACGTCCTCCAGAGTCAGAGGTTCGAAATAGAGACGATCAGTGGTGTCGTAATCGGTCGAGACTGTCTCGGGATTGCAGTTCACCATGACGGTTTCAAAACCTGCTTCACTCAAGGTAAAGCAAGCATGGACGCAGGAATAATCGAACTCAATGCCTTGCCCGATTCGATTAGGTCCCGACCCTAAAATGATTACGGCAGGTTTCTCCCGAGGAGCGACCTCACTCTCATCGTCATAACTTGAGTAGTGATATGGCGTTTGGGCTTCGAATTCGGCCGCACAGGTATCAACTGTCTTATAAACCGGTCGCAGATCGAATCGATATCGAGTTTTCCTAATCTCAGCTTCGGAGGAGTTACGAATTTGTGCAATCTGGAGGTCAGAGAATCCATGTCGTTTCATTCGACGAAGAAGCTCGCCATCGAGCTCTATCGCTTCTTTACACTCCCTGGCAAGCTGGTTTAGAAGATCAATCTGAGAGAGGAACCAGGGATCGAAGCGCGTTATCGATTGAATCTCTTTCAATGGTATTCCTGCGAAAAGCGCTCGTTGGATTCCCACCAAGCGTCTCTCAGTTGGCTGACTGATTGTTTCAATTAGTTGGTCGCGACTTTCAAAACTCTCACTCCAAAAGAAGGTCGAACCTTTCTTCTCAAGCGACCTCATAGATTTCTGGAGTGCTTCGGTGAAGTTCCTGCCAAAGGCCATCGCCTCACCAACTGACTTCATAGTCGTAGTGAGTTTTGGATCGGCATCAGGAAATTTCTCAAATGCAAAACGAGGTACTTTGACGACGATGTAGTCCAATGTTGGTTCAAACGATGCTGGAGTTGCCTCTGTGATGTCGTTGGCTATCTCATCCAGGGAAAAACCAATTGCAAGTTTTGTCGCAATCTTCGCGATTGGGAACCCAGTGGCCTTCGAGGCCAACGCCGAGGAGCGCGATACTCGTGGATTCATCTCGATGACGATGATCCGACCATTTTCGGGATGGACTGCGAACTGGATATTGCATCCGCCAGTATCGACACCGACTTCGCGGATTATCGATATCGATAAATCCCTCAATCGTTGAAGTTCGACATCGGTAAGAGTTAGAGCTGGAGCCACGGTGATTGAATCGCCGGTGTGTACCCCCATCGGGTCGATGTTCTCGATGCTACAGACGATGACAACATTGTCATTCTTGTCTCGCATCACCTCTAGCTCAAACTCTTTCCAACCGATGATGGATTCTTCAAGTAACACTTCATTAGTTGGCGAATGGCGAAGCCCTGCTCCCGCAATCAGATCCAAATCTTTTTCATCATAGGCAATCCCGCTACCCAATCCGCCCATGGTGAAGGAAGGTCTCACCACGACTGGAAACTTCAATTCCTTAGCAGCATCATGACACTGCTGCATGCTGTGACAGATGACCGAACGCGCTGACTCTCCACCGACTTTTCGTACTATCTCGCGGAATAATTCTCGGTTCTCACCTCGTGCTATCGCCTCGACATCAGCGCCGATCAGTTTCACGCCGTGTTTAGCAAGTACCCCTTCTTTGTGAAGTGCCATCGCCGCATTGAGAGCGGTCTGCCCACCAAGTGTTGCCAGAATCGCGTCCGGTCTCTCTTTGACGATTATCTTCTCGATGAAATCTGTTGTTATCGGTTCGATATAAGTCGCATCAGCGAACTCCGGGTCAGTCATGATCGTTGCCGGGTTGCTATTGATCAAAATAACACGGATTCCTTCAGCCCTGAGAACTCGACAGGCTTGAGTTCCCGAATAGTCGAATTCACAGGCTTGGCCAATCACGATTGGTCCACTCCCAATAACGAGAACGGAATTGATCTTAGAGTCCCTAGCCACGTTTTGCGCCTTTCATCAACGACACAAAATCATCAAAGAGATAGTTCGCATCATGAGGACCTGCCGCTGCTTCAGGATGGTACTGAACTGAGAAAGCGGGGCGTTCAAGTAATCGAATTCCTTCAACCACATCATCATTGAGACAGATATGGGTCACTTCCCCCGGTCCATAGACTGTGGAGAAGTGTCCTTCCCTTGGCGCTTCTAGAGCAAAGCCATGATTATGCGCGGTAATTTCTATTCTTCCTGATTGTCTATTCAGTACTGGTTGATTTATGCCTCTGTGACCAAATTTCAATTTATAGGTTTCGAACCCCAGTGCCCGACCAAGAATCTGATGGCCAAAACAAATTCCAAAGACCGGAATCTCCTGGTTGAGAATTTCTCGCACCAGGGCCACCGTATCGTTCATCGTCTCTGGATCCCCTGGACCGTTAGAGAGAAAGAAACCGTCTGGTGAAATGATTGCTATCTCTTTGAGTAGGTCATCATTGCTCCAAGAGCTCGGCAGAACGTGTACTTCAATCCCCCGCTCTGACATATTCCGAGGTGTAGCCGCCTTGACTCCTAGATCAAGTGCGACAACCTTGAAAAGTCTTTCTCCTTGTGCAGGCACCACATACTTGGAGGCAGTAGTAACGTCATCTGACAACATCGATCCGCTCATCTTCGGTGATTGCCGCACTGCTATCACCATCTCCTCACGACTCTTCGAATCGCCCGAGAAAATACCGGCCCGCATAGCCCCTCGATCGCGAAGATGGCGAGTGATCGCTCTAGTGTCGAGTGACTTGATTCCCACGACTCCTTGACGTTTCATCTCATCTTCAAGTGAACCAACGGCTCTCCAGTTGCTAACTACCGGCGAGGGATCACGTACGGCAAAACCAGATACCCAGATTCGATTGGATTCTTGGTCCTCATCGTTGACACCAGTATTTCCAATATGAGGAGCAGTCATTACGACTACTTGCTTGTGATAAGACGGGTCTGTCAGAGTCTCTTGGTACCCAGTCATTCCAGTAGAAAAAACAGCCTCACCAAAGGTCTCTCCGAATGCGCCCCAGGCCTCGCCTTTGAATACGCGTCCATCATCAAGAACCAGGTAAGCGACTTCACTCATTTTCTGATGACTCCATCACGCATCACCCATTGGCCCCGGTAAAGAACCGACTCGACCAAACCTTCCACTTCAAACCCGTGAAACGGTGTATTCGAGCTCTTTGATTCAACCTTCTCCCGATCAATCGTCCAGGTTCTTTCAAGGTCAATCACCGCAAGGCAGGCAGGCGCTCCGACAGTGAGACCACTCATTCGATCAGAGAGACCGCCGATAACAGCCGGTTTTGTGGTCATGGCAGCGATCAGTGTTTGAAGCGAGATTGAACCACTCTTGACTAGCGAGTGATAAGCGATGGCAAAGGCACTTTCAAGCCCGATCATTCCAAATGCTGCGGCTGGCCATTCGCATTCCTTTGCTTCAAGCGGATGCGGTGCATGGTCAGTTGCGACAATATCGATGGTCCCATCTGCAACCCCATCGCGTAAGGCATGGACATCGCGTTCAGTGCGAAGAGGTGGATTGACTTTGTAGATCGGATTGAAGGTGGAAGCTAAGTCATCAGTAAGAAGCAGATGATGTGGCGTCACTTCAGCTGTCACCTGAATTCCGCGTGCTTTAGCCCACCTTACGATCTCAACACTTCCTTCAGTACTCACATGGCAGATATGCAATCGAGAGCCAACGTGGTCAGCTAGAAGCACATCACGCGCGATTATCGCTTCCTCGGCCACCGCCGGCCAACCTTTCAACCCAAGCCTTGACGAGATAACTCCTTCATTCATCTGGGCATCTTTAGTCAACTCTGGATCTTGGGCATGTTGGGCGATCACACCATCGAAAATCTTCACATACTCCAATGCGCGCCTCATGAGGAGTGAGTCCGAGACACAATGTCCATCATCACTAAATACGCGAACGTTTGCTCGTGAATGAGCCATCGCTAGAATCTCGGCAAGTTGCTTGCCCTCTTGCCCACGAGTCACAGCACCAATTGGAAGAACGTCACATCGACCCTCTTCGATGCCGAGGGAGTGAACTTGTTCAACAACTCCTGCGGTATCGGCAACCGGATTGGTGTTGGGCATCGCGAAGATTGCGCCGAATCCACCACGAACTGCCGCCCGAGTGCCACTTGCCACTGTCTCGGCATCTTCCTTACCCGGCTCTCGAAGATGGGTATGAAGATCGACGAAACTTGGGCAGAGAAGTTTGCCTTTGAGGTCTATCTCTTCCATTGAACCCGAAGAATTTTCACCGATGGAGGTAATCACGCCTGATTCCACAGTGAGTGAAGTTCGCTCGTTACTAGCCAAACGAGCATTCACTAACTTGAAGGAGTTGCTCATGCTTTCGCCTCCTCCGAGAGATTAATCGACGTTCCAGAAAGTAGGAGATAGAGCACAGCCATTCTTATGAAGACACCGTTCGTCACTTGATCAACAATGACGGAGCGGACGCTATCTGCGCTCTTAGCGTCAATCTCGACACCACGATTCATCGGTCCAGGATGAAGCACAATCGCACCGTCCTTGAGTTGCGCCAAACGATCGCCATTGAGCCCGTAATATCGTGAATATTCTCTTTCACTTGGGAAAAAAGCCTCTTCCATTCGTTCACGTTGAATCCTTAAAGTCATGATTGCATCAAACTCTTCAATCGAATCTTCTAAGCGAAAAGATACGGAGCAGGGCCAACTTTCGATTCCCACCGGGAGCAAAGTCGGCGGTGCGATCACAGTGACGCTCGCACCGAGCATAGAAAGAAGGAAGATGTTACTTCGCGCGACTCTTGAATGAAGTATGTCCCCGATGATTGCAATCTTTAGACCATCTAGGTTCGCGTTATCTCTCTTTAAGTGCTGTCGGATGGTGAATGCATCAAGGAGTGCTTGTGTCGGATGTTCGTGGGTGCCATCTCCGGCATTGATGACCGGACCCGCAATCCAACCTGCATCGGCAAGGCGTTGCGGTGCCCCAGATGCGTGATGGCGGATGACAACTGCATCTGCTCCCATAGCTTGCAGAGTTAGCGCTGTGTCTTTAAGGCTTTCGCCCTTGCTCACGCTCGATCCCTTTGCCGCAAAATTAATCACATCAGCTGAAAGTCGCTTAGCTGCTGTTTCGAAAGAAATTCTCGTTCGAGTGGAATCTTCGAAGAAGAGGTTGACTACAGTTCTTCCGCGCAAGGTTGGAAGTTTCTTTATTTGGCCATCAGAGATCCGGGCTAACTCTTTGGCGGTATCAAGGACCGCAAGTGCGCTCTCCTGATTGAGGTCGCCGATCGAGAGAAGATGTCGTGGGAATTTCATGCTTCTAGGACCACGCTGTCTTCACCCTCAAGCGGTTCAAGTTGGACTCGCACTTGCTCATTCCTTGATGTCGGAAGGTTCTTCCCGACGAAATCAGCACGAATCGGGAGTTCTCGATGACCACGATCAACGAGAACGGCCAACTGCACCGTTGCTGGGCGACCCAACTCACCCAGAGCATCGAGAGCTGCCCGGATAGTTCTTCCAGAAAAGAACACATCGTCAACCAAGACCACGTCTTTACCCTCGATACCGCCCGCTGGAATCTCTGTGCGGTGAAGCGGCCTAGGCGCCCTCATTCGAAGGTCGTCGCGATGAAGTGTTATATCCAGTGAACCGAGTCCTACCGCTTTGCCTTCGATTGCCGAGATCTCGGCATGGATTCGCTGCGCAAGGAGTACGCCTCGAGTGGGAATCCCAAGGAGAAGGAGCGAATCGGCTCCCTTATTTCTTTCCAAAATTTCGTGTGAAATGCGACGGATGGCGCGGGATATCTCCTCGCCCGTCAAAACGGTACGCGTCATTCTCAGCTCCTTGGCCGCCTCACAGGACGGTCGTTAAAGGGTTGCCGGAGTCTAGCCCATCAGGGCCTCTGCATTGGAATCGGCGCGGTTATCTCGGAAGCGTCGGTGCGAGCGAAGAAATTCGAGCAAGAAGACCATTGATGAACTTGGCGGACTTATCGGTAGAGAGTGACTCAGCCAAGTTAACCGCTTCACTCATGGCTACCGAATGATCGAGTGAACCCCAGAGCAATTCGTAAATTGCAATGCGCAGGATGTTTCGATCTACTGCCGGGAGCCGATCCTTGTCCCAATCCTCAGCATACGTGTGGATCAATGAATCGATTTGGTTGCGGTGTTCCCTCACGCCTTCAACCAAGGCTCTGGTGTAATCCCGACTTTCTCGGCCCAATAACTCTAAATCCGCGAGCGATGGTTCTTTCCCCCGCAAATCAGCGGCGAAAAGAAGATCCACTGCAGCCTTACGCGCCTTTGTGCGAGCGCTCATCAGGCGCGCCCGAGGTACTGACCCGTCCGTGTATCGACGAGAACCTTCTCTCCCTGTTTGATGAAGAGTGGAACTTGAACATTGATTCCAGTTTCAAGCGTCGCAGGTTTAGATCCTGCGTTTGATCTATCCCCCTGAAGCCCAGGCTCCGTGTAAGTGATTGTTAGTTCTACTGAGGCTGGCAACTCGATGAAAAGGGGGTTCCCCTCATGTATCGCAACGATCGCGTTCGTATTCTCAAGCATGTAGTTTGCAGATTCACCCACAGTCTCGCCGGAAACGGTGATTTGGTCATAGTTTGTGGAATCCATGAATACGAAATCATCACCATCTTTGTAGAGAAACTGCATCTCGCGTCTCTCAAGAATTGCTATCTCGACTTTAATCCCGGCATTGAATGTCTTCTCGACAACTTTACCGCTCATCACGTTCTTCATCTTGGTACGTACGAAGGCCGGACCTTTGCCGGGCTTGACATGTTGGAACTCAACAACGGTCCAAAGCTGACCATCGAGGTCGAGTGTCATGCCATTCTTCAAGTCGTTTGTCGTTGCCACGATGCTCTCTATTCTCGGCTGGTTGATTTGGCGACTCTACGGAGTCAGAGCCTTATTCTATTGGGTCTTCCTTCTAAGTTCTTTCATCGCAATCAACGCCAATCGATACGAATCCTGCTTGAAACCGGCGATAGTGCCGCTGGCCACACCGGAGATCATCGAGGTATGCCTGAACTCCTCTCTGGCTAGTGGATTCGAGAGGTGCACTTCGATTAGCGGTGCGCGTAGCAAAACTGCAGCATCTCTTATTCCAACCGAGTAATGGGTGAAGGCTGCTGGATTGAAGATAACTGGTTGCGACTTATCTGCTGCCTCATGGAGCCATCCAATCAAGGTTGCTTCATCATCGCTTTGACGAATATCGACTGAAAGCTCTAACTCTCGCGCAGAATCTTCGATGAATTTATGCAATTGGGGGTAGTCGAGATCGCCATAATGTGATTTCTCGCGAAGATCTAAGCGAGAGAGATTAGGTCCATTCAGAACCAGGATTGTTGCCGATGAACTCAACTCATCACCTCCCGATAAGCCGTGCGCAAGTCGGTCTCCGATAAATCTGAAGAGAGAATGGGATAACCAATAGCGCGAAGTAACACGAACCTAATTATCCCATCCCGACTCTTCTTATCCAGGTGCATCACCGAGAGAAGTGGTTCGAAAAGTTCAACATCGTATTTCACCGGTAATCCGTACCTTTCAAGGAGAGTTCGGTGAAGGAGGTAGGACTCTTGCTCTAAGCCGCTATGTTTAAATCCAAGGTGTGCAGCAAAGTGAAGCCCTATTGCAACAGCTTCGCCGTGACGAAGTTGATATTTGCTCAGGTGCTCTATGGCATGACCAAGAGTGTGCCCGTAGTTAAGGAATGCCCGCGCACCCTTCTCTTTGAAATCCTCCGAAACGATATCCGCTTTCACCACAATGCTACGTCGAACGATTTCGCTAAGTGATACCGCTCCAGCAGCACTTCTCAAAATCTCTGGACTTGAATTGTTCAATATCTTCAAGATTTCAGGATCTGCGATAAGACCGCACTTGATTACCTCAGCAAGACCAGCGCAAAAATCACGATCAGAGAGGGTCGAGAGCAGAGCGAGGTCAATAATCACCTCCACTGGTGAATGGAAAGAGCCGATCAAGTTCTTTCCACTTACTCCATTGATCCCAGTCTTTCCGCCGATTGATGCATCAACCATCCCAGCTAAGGTTGTCGGTACAGCAACCCAATCAATACCGCGCAACCACGTTGCGGCTGCAAATCCAGCTAAATCAGTGATTGAACCGCCACCGATTGCGACTATCAAGTCGGATCGCTCAATGCCTTTGGATTCAAAGAAATCCCAAAGCTTCTTGATCGTTACAAAATCCTTCGCATGCTCCCCATCGGGGACTAGGAAGATGTCGTATTCTTGGACCATCATCGAGATGTGCTCAACGACCTCAGATGAAGTGATTACAACTGTCTTGCGTTTACCTTGAATCTGATTAAGGCGAGAAGCCCACGAACCGCTAAATGTCACGTGATAGGGATGCTCAGCTTTGACTTCAATCATCAAACTCACGCCGCTTCCAATATCTTTTCAATTTCGATGACAACTATTTCTGGATTCTTGTCATTGGTGTCAACCGTGGCCGATGCGAGGGACTGATAAATCGGTCGCCGATGATTCATCAGCTCCTGCCATTGTTGACGCGGATTGATCATTAATAGAGGTCGCTCGCGATTGAATCCAACTCTGGGAGCGGCGCTCGCGAGTGAGACATCAAGATAGATGACGTCATCTCGATCTCTCAAGACTTCCTGGACTCGTTCGCTAAGGATCGAACCACCACCAAGAGCCAGCACTACTGGTTGACTTTGATTCGAGGCTTGCTCTTTTATGCTCTGCAGCACGATTGATTCCTCAATCTCGCGAAATTTCGCTTCACCGTCTTCGATGAATATCTGTGAAACTTTTTTACCAGTCGACTCTTCGATAATGAAATCGGTGTCAAGAAATGGCACGCCCAACTCTCGGGCCAAAAGTCCGCCAACTGTGCTCTTTCCAGCGCCTGGAGGTCCTATCAATATGCAACCGCGCGATCTCTTCGTTGCAGACATCACTTGATCTTCATCGAACCTAGGTAATTCTCGAGATTTCGCTTTGATTCCTCGAGACTATCGCCTCCGAACTTCTCAAGAAATGCCTCGGCGAGCACGAGTGCCACCATCGCTTCGCCAATCACACCAGCAGCAGGCACTGCACAGACATCAGAGCGTTGGTTGATCGCCTTTGCAACCTCTCCAGTCGACACATCAACAGTTGAAAGTGCCTTCGGGACAGTTGAGATTGGCTTCATTGCAGCGCGAAGTCGCAATGTTTGGCCATTGGACATCCCGCCCTCAGTTCCTCCAGATCGATTTGTACTTCGCTCAAGTCCATCTGAACCTGGGTGAATTTCATCGTGAGCTTTTGAGCCCCTTCTGGATGCAGTGACAAAACCATCTCCAACTTCAACACCCTTTATCGCTTGAATGCTCATCAAAGCGCCAGCCAATCGACCATCGATTCTTCGATCCCAGTGAACATGTGAACCCAGTCCAATAGGGACATTGAAAGCTAGAACTTCGAAAACTCCTCCGAGAGTATCGCCCTCACTATGAGCTGCTTCGATTTCTGAGACAAAGGCAGCGCTGAGCGAAGAATTTGCGGCACGAACCAAATCCTCATCAATACGATCTAAATCGCCGAATGTCGGATTGACTTCGATATTCAAATTCCGATCCGAAACTGAACCGATTGACACCACATGACTAAGGATTTCAATGCCTGCGACCTGGCTCAAAAAGTTCTTCGCTACTTTTCCCAGAGCCACTCGCATCGCCGTCTCTCGAGCACTTGCTCGCTCCAAGATTGGACGTGCATCGTTAAAGCCATATTTCTGCATGCCAACAAGATCAGCATGACCGGGCCTCGGCCTGGTAAGCGCTTCGTTCCGTCCGAGCCCTTCAATCTCTTCTTCCGAGACTGGATCGGCAGACATAACTTTCTCCCATTTGGGCCATTCAGTATTTTCAATCTCAATCGCAACCGGTCCGCCCTGGGTCAGTCCGTGGCGCACCCCGCCAAGAATTCGAAGTGCATCGACTTCAAACTTCTGACGAGCTCCTCTCCCAAAACCCAATCGACGTCGAGCCAATTCAATTTCTAAGTCTTTACTTGAGATTGAGACATTAGCGGGCACTCCCTCGAGAATTCCGAGTAGGGCCGGGCCGTGAGACTCACCTGCAGTTAGCCAGCGCACCCCCGAATTCTCCCACAGCGGGGCCGGATCAAGGCGCGAGTTAAAGGAAAACTCCGGCCAGACTCCCTATTGCTAGAAAGGGGGCGAAAGGAAGCGGGCGATTCATTCGAAGTCGAAAAGCTAGCTGAATTCCGCCCAGGAAAAGTGATGCCAATCCAATAACCAGGAGGAAGGTGCTCCAATTGATGACCCCACCAATAGACCAGGTCACGTAGATGAGAAGTTTGATATCTCCCATACCAAAATTTTCTACAATCCAACGTCCAGGCACCGGGGCGAGAATGAGCGCTCCTGCAAGAAGAAGCGCAACTACTCCCCTTCGATAACTAACTACATCAAGTCCATCAAATCTATTAATTAACTCGAATCCAATGTGTGAGAAGACGGCGATGAGGAGTAATGCGTTAGGGATCTTTCTGGTCCGAATATCAATTATCGAAGCACAAAATAAAGTAAGAGATGCAAGTGAAACGTGTATCTCTTCGAAAACCACGCTCGAAGATACTGAAAAAAGAAATTTCGATTACTTTGAGGCTTCTCGTGCTGTGGATATTTTCATTTCCTGGTACATGGCATCTCGATCAAAATCTAACCCTGTGAAGAGCGCCGCCTGATCCACAGCTTGTGCTACGAGCAGTGGGAGCCCAGAAATTACTCGCCCCTTCACTACTCCCGCGAAAGTTGATGGCCAGGGCGAATATGTAACATCCAACAAAGTTCCTTCATAACCCTGCAACTTAACAGAAATATTGGTTTGTGCAGAGGTTGGGATTGTTGAGATGACCAGGTCATAGTCACTTCGATTCCATGTTTGATCTAAACCGTGAAATGTGAGTTGAATTCTGCTGGCCTTTTGCAACAGAGCATCCCTGCGCGAGCTCCTACGAAAGATTTCGACTGCGCCAATAGTCTCGCCTCTGCCACTCAACTGCCCGAGAGCAACCAAGGCAGATCGTGCTGTTGCACCCGAGCCTATGATGGCAATTTTTCGAAGACTGACGCTCAACTCCTCAAGAACTCGCACCATTCCGGATACATCGGTGTTGTAACCGCGACCACCAGTTATCGTGTTGACGCTGTGAGCGGAGATCGAATAGCTATCACAGGGCAATTCCAAGGCAAAAACAACCTCTTTCAGCGGCATAGTCAGCGAGAACCCGTTCCACTCTCCGCTTGCAATTGCGTCTTGAATGAATGCGATAGCAGAGACCTCATCATGTTCGATTCGTTCGTAGGAGAACTCAAGGCCCAACTTCTGATAAATCTGGCCGTGCACAAACGGCGAGAGCGAGTGAGAAACGGGTTTACCTAATACCGCCGCCTTAATCATCGAAAAGTCCGGCTTTGTAGTTCTTACGATAAAGCTCTTTCCAACTCAAGAATTCATCATAACTTTTGGTGAAACGAGTTTCTTTCGGTGCTACGGTGATGAAGTAGAGCCAGTCACCTGCATCTGGTTCAACCGTTGCGCGCATCGCAGCGCTTGTAGGGCTTCCTATCGGTCCAGGCGGCAATCCCTGTCTTCGATAAGTGTTGTATGGGCTCTCGATTCGGGTACCGGCCGATGAAACTGCGATGTTTCCACGCTCTCGCTTGATGTAATGAATGGTTGAATCCATTTGTAGCGCCATTTTACGATCAAGCCGGTTGTAGATGACTCGTGCGATCTTGCCGAAGACATCTGGCGTTCCCTCTGCCTCGACTATAGAAGCAATAATCAGAAATTCATCAGGAGAAATACCTTCTGGTAGTCGATCTAAATCGATTTCCGCCAACGACTTAGCAAAACGTTCGGTCATTGCATCAATCGCATCAACTGTGCTTGAGCCGGGTTCGAAGCTGTACTTTGCCGGATAAAGAAACCCTTCGATGGACTGAAGCTTGAACGGCTCTTTCGGTCTTCGCTCACTCACGATTTCTCGGACATTTTTAAAGCCATTAGCCTCAAGCAATGCAATAACTTCATCGAGCCGCGCACCATCGCGAACCGAAATCAATCCGATAACGCGATCAAGATCGAGAAGCTGTTCGAGCGCTTGAGAAGCAGGGATTTTGGTCTCTATTCGGTAGGTCCCGGGCGCTATTCGGCCAGATCGAGAGTCGCTCACCGCCAAACGAAAGAAAGTCTCGGCTGACTTGATCACTCCTGCCTTTTCCAACTTCTGTGCAATCTCCGAGCCGCTATCGCCCGATTCGATGACCACTGTCGTCGAGGCCTCACTGAAACCGATTTGAAAGTCAGGGAGTTTTTGAGGTTGATTCGCAATCTCGCGCAAAGTAAAAGTGACTAGCCCCATCAAGATCGCCACCACGAAAAGAGCAACAAAATCACTTCTTCTCACTAACAAGCTTCTACTCTTCATGAGATTTCACTCCCGGCAAGCAGACCAGTGTTTTTCTCCGTTATCAATGCCTGTTCGAGAAGAACTGTGGCGGCAACCGCATCAATCTCTTTACGAGCCTCTCGCTCACTCTTACCGCTTTCACGCAACAAAAAAGCTGCGCTCTTAGTGGAAAGTCTCTCATCAATCAGGCGAATCGGGCCCGGAAACTTCTCACTAACCTCTATTGCGAAATCTCTAGCCAAATTTGCCGCGCTCCCGACATTGCCTGTGAGGGTGACTGGGTAGCCGACATAGATGGCAGTTGGGTGATACTCCGCAATTAATTCACTGAACTCTTTCTCCCAATCCGAACTATCCAGAGAAGTTACGGGAAAGACGAAGAGCCCTTCTGGGTCGCTAACTGCAACTCCAATTCGAACTAGACCGTAGTCGAGAGCGAGGCGGCGACCTTTCTCAACCATGATCTCCGTCCTTCAATTATTGATAGCTCAAATATCACGAATGCGTGATCACGGAACGCAGTTCGCGCTCTATTGAGGTGAAGGCATCCTTCAACGCGGGAAGGTTAGTTCCGCCGCCTTGTGCGAAATCATCCTTTCCGCCACCACCTCCAGCGAGGAGATTTGACGCTGATTTCACAAGGACACCCGCCTTAACACCCGCTTTTCGCGCTGATTCATCAACCGCAGCGACCAGAACAATCTTTCCTTCGCGGACGCTGGAGAGCACAATCACGGAATTCAATTTCTTCGCTCTTAACGCCAAGGATATCTGTCTCAACTCATCGGCCGTAAGAGCGATATCGAATGAGTGGGAAAACAAAGTCGTCTCACCTATTTTTGGTGCTGAATCTAAATTTCTGCCAAGTGCATCTAAGGCTTTGGCAACACGGACTTCTGTTAACTCCTTCTCCGCACTCTTCAAGGAATCGAGGAGCGAAGCGATGCGATCTGGTACCTCTTCACTCCGAGTGACCTTAAGAATTTCGACAACTCGAGCTAATAGGAGATTCTCTCTAGCTAGAAATGAGTAGGCATCGATCCCGACAAGCGCGTCTACTCGTCGCACACCCGAACCAATAGAAGACTCACCAAGAAATTTGATCAAGCCCAACTCTCCCGAAGCCTTAACATGTGTACCGCCGCAAAGCTCTTTAGCCCAATCGCCTACACTCACTACTCGAACAATCTCGCCATACTTCTCACCAAAGAGTGCCATCGCGCCGATGCGTTTGGCTTCATCTTGGCTCATCTCTGCGGCGGTCACTGGAAGGTTCGACAAAAGCAGATCATTGACTCGACCCTCGACTTCCTGCATCGTCATTTCAGATACAGGTCCTGTGCTAGGAAAATCGAAGCGAAAGCGTCCCGGGGCATTCTCTGAGCCAGCTTGCGTAGCGGTTTCGCCCAAAACTTCTCGGAACGCCTTGTGAACCATATGAGTTGCAGTATGCGCCCGGGATATCGCGGCTCTACGATCGCCATCAATAACTGCGTGAACGCGACCACCGACACGTAACGCCCCCGAGGTCATCTCGCCCCTATGGACAAAAAGTCCCGGCACGGGAGTTTGAACGTCAAATACTTCGAAGACGCTCCCATCATCAAGAAGGATTTCGCCGTGATCGGCAAGTTGTCCGCCACCTTCAGCATAGAACGGAGTTCGATCAAGAACTAGTTCTGCCATGCCGCCACTTTCTTGCACGGACTTACCATCACTAACTATGGCTATGACGGTAGCTTCGCCGCTCGTACTTTGATAACCGATGAACTCACTGCTCTTGCCACGTTCCAAGATCTTGCGGTACTCCGATAGGTCGGTATGCCCGGACTTCTTGGCTTTAGCATCGGCTTTCGCTCGATCTTTCTGCTCACGCATCAATTGCCTGAAGCCTGCTTCATCAACTGAAAGCCCTTTTTCAGCAGCCATTTCCAACGTCAGGTCGAAAGGGAAACCGTAGGTGTCATGAAGCATGAAGACATCATTAGCCGGCAAGACCTTCGAACTCGTCTTCTTCAATGCATCTGCCGCCAAGTCGAAAATACTCGTGCCACTCCTTAAGGTTTCAAGGAAGGTTCCCTCTTCGTTCTCGGTAACCGCCTCGATGCGTTCACGATCGCTTCGAAGCTCTGGATATTGTGGAGACATGGCTTCGATCGAGGACTTGATGAGCTCTACCAACGTCGGCTCTGCGCTACCGAGAATGCGCATATTCCTGACGACTCTACGCATCATTCTTCGCAATACGTAGCCTCGGCCCTCGTTTCCTGGGGTCACTCCATCACCAATCAACATCGCAGCGGTTCTGGCATGATCTGCGATCACTCGCAATGAGACGTCACTTCGTTCATTCTGGCCATAGCCAACGCCAGTAAGTTCAGATGCTTTACGCAAGATAATGCTTGTTGTATCAATCTCGTAGATGTTATCGACTCCTTGCAAGAGCGCGGCGGTGCGCTCAAGCCCCAGACCCGTGTCGATATTTTTCGCGGGCAATTCCCCAAGAATTGGGTAGTCCTCTTTACCCGGACCATCACCACGAAGATTCTGCATGAAAACTAGGTTCCAGATCTCTAGATACCGGTCTTCATCCGCAATCGGCCCGCCATCGCGTCCATATTCGGGTCCCCGATCAAAATAAATCTCAGAGCACGGACCACACGGTCCAGGAACACCCATAGACCAGAAGTTGTCTGCCATTCCTCGTCGCTGTATTCGCTCCTTCGGCACACCAACTTCCTTATGCCAGATATCCGCCGCTTCATCATCATCAAGGTAGACAGTGACCCAAAGTCGACCTGGATCGAAACCAAAACCACCGTCGTTCTGGCTCTTTGTTAGCAGTTCCCATGCGAGGGAGATTGCGCCCGCTTTGAAATAATCACCAAAGGAGAAATTGCCACACATCTGAAAGAACGACGCATGTCGCGTTGTTTTGCCAACCTCATCAATGTCCAAAGTGCGAACACATTTCTGAACAGATGTCGCACGTGGATAAGGCGGTGGCAATTCCCCGAGGAAATATGGCTTGAATGGAACCATTCCAGCATTGACCAGGAGAAGGTTGGGATCGTTGAGGATCAAAGAGGCTGACGGCACCACAGTATGGGCAAGGCCTTGACTATTACCCGACTCGAAGAAGTCCAGCCACCGTTTTCGGATTTCGGCGGAGTTCACAGCGTTCTAGAACTCCTCATCTTCGTTATAGGTGCTGCGATTAGCCCGACTCTTGGACTTGGTTCGCTTCTTTGGCGCTCCTTTACCTTCTTCTTTGCCTTGTCGCCTCTTCGTCGCCGCTTGCACCACAGTTCCGAGCAACTTGAGTGCAACAGCATTTTTATCCATGAATCCGGATGCAGCGCCCGTGACTTTTGCGGTGAGTTCCTCGGCTGCCTTGGTGATGTTATTGACACTTTGCAAAGGCCCATTCACCAAACGAACCGTAGTTGTTGCCTCCTCGAGTAGCGGGGTGGTGTCAGCTGTTATTGCCTTAACCGAAGCTCCCACCTCATCTATAGCTCGCCCTAATCGGATAACGGCATATGCAATCGCGACCGCGATGACCAAGAGTGAAGATGCCGCGATGATTCCTGCGATTCCGCCTGCAGACATGGCCAGAGTTTACCCTTCCTTGCTTTGCTGGGATTCCTTCGAATCTTCTGGAGTTGCATCTACGCCACTCTCTTTTCGTTGCGCTGGCGTGATGGGAGTGGGAGCGCCAGTAAGGGGATCACCGCCACTAGCTGTCTTAGGAAATGCGATGACTTCGCGAATTGATTCGGCGCCAGCCAAGAGAGCCGCTACTCGATCGAGTCCCAGCGCGATTCCACCGTGGGGTGGCGGACCATAGTTGAAAGCTTCTAGGAGGAATCCAAATTTTGACTCTGCCTCCTCTTTGCTCAAGCCAATAGTCTTGAAGACTCGTTCCTGAATGTCACGTCGATGGATACGGATAGATCCACCTCCTATCTCATTGCCATTGAGGACAATGTCGTAGGCGTAAGCGAGAGCTTCTCCTGGATCAGTATCGAAAGTGGATTCGAACTCTGGTTTCGGTCCGGTGAAAGGATGATGAACAGCAGTCCAACTTCCTTCCTCGGTCTTTTCAAACATCGGGGCATCAACCACCCAAAGGAGATTCCATTTGGATTGATCGATCAATTCTTTTCGTCGCCCAATCTCAAGTCGTACAGCGCCAAGAAGATTTTGCGAAACGCTTCGCTCGCCAGCCGCAAAGAAGATCGCATCGCCATGGCTTGCTCCGACCGCTGCCGCAATCCCACCACTTTCCGTTGCGGAAAGATTCTTAGCAACTGGTCCGGTGAGTTCACCATCGTCGCCGACGAGGATGTAAGCAAGACCTTTCGCGCCGCGCGACTTAGCCCACTCTTGCCAAGCATCGAGTTCTCTTCGCGGAGTGTTTGCTCCTGCCGGCATCACAACTGCGCCTACATAGGGCGCCTGGAAGACGCGGAATTGGGTTTCCCGGAAGAACTCGGTAACTTCCTTGATTTCTAAACCAAAACGGAGATCAGGTTTGTCCGATCCATAACGATCCATAGCTTCGCGATAAGTCATATGAGGGATCGGAGTTGAAATCTCTGTTCCTAGAACGTTTCGAAATAGATCGGTGAGAATCTTCTCGGTGACCGTGATGACATCATCTTGGTCAACGAAAGACATCTCAATATCCAATTGAGTGAACTCTGGCTGACGGTCTGCTCGAAAATCTTCATCGCGAAAACATCGTGCAATCTGATAGTAACGTTCCATTCCAGCGACCATAAGGAGCTGTTTGAAGAGTTGTGGTGACTGCGGAAGTGCGTACCAAGAGCCAGGCTGCAGTCGTACTGGGACTAAAAAGTCACGCGCTCCTTCAGGAGTCGAACGAGTGAGATAAGGAGTCTCTATCTCAAGGAATTTCAACTCGTCCATAGATTTACGGATTGAAGAAGTGATCTTTGATCTCAATCGCAGATTCGCAGCCGGGCCCTCTCGACGTAGATCGAGATAGCGATACTTGTATCGGACTTCTTCGCTTACATTTATCGTTTCGCCACTATCTACCGGAAACGGTAGAGCAGCCGCTTCGCTAAGTACAGTCAATGTCTCACACCGCACCTCGATTTCACCGGTCGGGATCTGAGAGTTTGCATTGCCTTCCGGTCGCTTTGAAATCTCCCCTTCTACAAGGACACACCATTCAGCTCGGAGTTGCCCTGCAACTTTCTCGTCGCTGATGACAACCTGAACCGAACCGGATGCATCTCGAAGATCAATGAAGGCGACTCCCCCGTGATCACGACGTCGAGCGACCCAGCCGGCAAGGCGAACCTTGCGGCCAATATCGGCGGCGCGCAATGAACCTGCGTCATCTGAACGAAGCAATGCCGAGCCCTCTACTTCCCATGAACGTGAACTATTTCCTCGAAGTTACGGCGCTGAGGAGATCTGAGTGCGAGAGTCTAACCGCGCTCTCATCTCCCGTGCTCATCTCTTTTACCTTGACGACTCCAGCATTGAGTTCATCATCACCAATAACTGCCACATATTTTGCTCCCAGTCGATCAGCGGCCTTCATCGCGCCCTTGAGGCCACGGTCGCCGAAGTTGATATCACTGCAGACACCTGCTTCACGTAAACCATGAACGAGCGCTAGGACCGCACTCTTTGATTCAGGAGAGAGGGCGATCATGTAAAGATCGAGACCGTTCTGATTTGAAGCTGCGACACTCTCCGCTTCGCAAGCTAGAGCGATTCGGTCTATTCCCATCGCAAATCCAATTCCACTCAGCTCTGCCCCACCTAACTCCTTCATCAATCCGTCGTAGCGTCCACCCCCACCAATTCCAGATTGAGCACCGAGTGAGTGATGTTCGAACTCGAATGTTGTGCGCGTGTAGTAATCAAGTCCGCGAACCATTCGAGGTTCTATGACAAACTTGATTCGAAGCGTCTTCAATTGTTCTTGTACGGATTCGAAGTTTGATTGAGCCTCTGAAGTCAAATAATCTAGAAGTAGGGGCGCATCACTCATCGCTCTCGAGATACTCTCTCGCTTATCATCGAAAAGTCGCAACGGATTCTTAGACGCTCGTACCTTTGTCTCTTCATCGAGATTCAACTTGGCGATGAATTTGACCAAATCCTCTCGATGTTTCGCTCGCGAGTCTCGGTCTCCAAGGGATGTGATCTTCAATGTGTAATCAGATAAACCAAGTGATTTAAGACCCGAGTCCGCGATAGCAATCACTTCGACATCCAGGGCCGCATCATCTACTCCGATTGCCTCAATCCCGAACTGATAAAACTGACGGAAACGACCGGCCTGTGGTCGCTCTGCGCGGAAGAACGGTCCGACATAGAAAACCTTAACTGGCAACTGTCCGCGATCTAAGCCGTGCTCGATCACAGCGCGCATTGCTCCTGCAGTTCCCTCAGGTCGGAGCGTTATCGAGCGGCCGCCTCGATCTTCAAATGTGTACATTTCCTTCGTAACAACATCAGTGGAGTCCCCTACCCCGCGAGTAAATAGCTCGGTATCTTCAAAGACCGGCAGTTCAATCAATTGATATCCAGCTAGACGCGCTGGTCTCAGTAGCGAATCGCGGACTCGCTCGAAGAGCGCGCTGCGAGGCGGGAAATACTCGCTCACACCTTTAGGCGCTTGGAAAGAGTTTGCCATCTCCTATATTCACCCTTCGATTAAGAGAGAATTCTATCGGTTCACTCCACGAAGGTGCGGGAGATACTCGCGCGAGGATGACAGTTCGTTACAGAAGTCCTTGCAAATATGGATTATTGACGCGTTCTGCGCCGATGCTGGTCTCATCTCCATGACCAGGCAGTACTCGAATGGAATCATCCAGCGATAGGACCTTCTCCTTCAACGACTTAGTCATATCTTCTGGATTGCTTGTGGGCAGATCCGAACGACCGATTGCTCCTTTGAAGAGGACATCTCCAGAGAGAAGATCGATTCCGTTTACCATGAACATCGTTGATCCACGTGTATGACCCGGAGCATGAATAGCTTTGAGATTTATGCCAGCGACCTGGAAATCTATTCCATCGCTCAATTCAATGACGCGATCTGGTTCAGCCCACTTCTTATTTGGTGCCAGCTCTTTCAGTAGCGCACGACCTTGTGGTCCCATTCCGACTTCTGGGTTTGCGAGCAACTCTCGATCTTCACTATGGACATAGCAGGTTGCGATGCCTTCAGATTGACTCAACGGAAATAGCGAGAATGTGTGATCAAGATGTCCGTGAGTGATCAACACTGCCACCGGCTTGAGATTTGACTCTCGAATAACTGTGGCGATTTGGGGAACGAAGTCCGGTTCAGCAATCCCCGGATCGACGATGAAGCACTCCGATCCAACGCCTGTAGCAAGGACCCAACAATTTGTGTTGAAGTAAGGGGCAACCAGCCGCTTTATCAGCATATAAACCCCTTTTTCTCTCAGCCCGCTTGATCATTTCACGCAGGATATTGAGTCAAGGGCGGGTCTCAGGGTACCTTTACCAACCCTTCGGATGGTGGCGGATCGGCTCCACCGCTCGATTGCACAATCAAGACAACCCCATACACAAGTTCGCCCTAGCGAAGATCCGAATCATCTGACGCGCAACGCAGGAGGTTCACATGTCAGAGATTGCATCACCAGCTTCAGCTTTAATCGGGGATCCTGCGGCATACGGGCGAGTTGGCGAAGATGGCACTGTCTACGTAATCACAGATTCTGGTGAGCGGGCGGTCGGTTCATATCCAGGTAAGAGCGCCGAAGAAGCCCTTGCGTATTTCGTAAGAAAATTCGAAATGGCTGCATCTGAGATCGCACTCCTTGGTGCGCGCATCAAAAGTGGTGCGATGGTTCCGGATGAAGCGCTAGCGGCAGTGAGCAAACTTCGCTCTCAGTTAGAGAACTTCAATGGCGTGGGCAACCTTCTTGCTCTCAGAGTTTCACTCGAGCAGCTTCCTTCCCTGATCGAAGCAAATCGCGGTGCCTACGCAGAGAAGAAGGCAGCAGAGCGGGCAGCGAAAGACGCCAAGCGTGCCGAGAGTCTTGCGGCAAAGGAGCGGATCGTTGTAGAGGCTGAAGGGCTCGCTAACTCCGAGTCTTGGAAAGCATCGAGTGAGAAGCTTAAGGAACTCCTCGACGAATGGAAGAAGGCACCAAGACTCGATAAGGCAACAGATGCTGCGCTTTGGAAACGCTTCTCTTCATCACGCAATCGATTCGATAAGCGCCGTCGTCAGCATTTCGCACAACTGATCTCCAAGCAAAGTGAAGTGAAACAGACCAAGGAATCGATTGTTAGTGAAGCTGAGTCCCTACGCAACTCACGCGATTGGATTGCAACGGCTAATAAGTTCAAAGAATTGATGTCAAAGTGGAAGGTAGCGGGTCGGGGAAAACATAGCGATGATGCAAAGCTTTGGGGCAGATTCAAGGCCGCCCAAGATGAATTCTTCGCAGCAAAGAAGGCAGATTTAGATAAGCGCGGCGTCGCTATGGATGAGAATCTCGCTAAGCGTGAAGCCCTCCTTGCACAATACGAGTCACTTCTGCCGGTGGGCGATCACCACGCTGCCAGAAAGAAATTCAGGGATCTTGATGATCAGTGGCGAAAGATCGGTATGACTGACCGTAAAAAGCGCGATTCAATGGAATCTCGTATCAAGAAGGTCAATGAAGCGATTCGTGAGGCTGAGCAAACTCACGCGCGCAAAACCGACCCTACGGCCAAAGCAAGAGCAAATGATGTGGTTACACAGTTACAAACGGCTATCGAGAATTACGATGCACAGGCGGCGAAGGCGGAGAAGGCCGGAAACGCTAAGCGGGCAGCAGAACTTCGTGAAGCAGCAGAGGCTCGACGAGGCTGGCTTGCTGAAGCGCAAAAGGGTCTTGCTGAGTTCGCAAACTAGAACTTTGTAACTTCTAAGGTCTCTCTTTAACTGTTGGTGACTCGATAGACGTCATAGACGCCATCGACCGCTCTTACTGCGCTTAGTACTGCATCCAAGTGTGAGGCATCAGCCATTTCGAAAGTAAACCTCGAATATGCCGTTCGATCCTTGGCGGTGTGGACTGAGGCATTGAGAATGTTGACGTGTTGGTCAGAGAGCGCTTTTGTGACATCAGAGAGAAGGCGGCTTCGATCTAGAGCCTCTACCTGGATATTGACCATGAAGAGCGATCGAGCATCTGCGTTCCAACGAACCTCGACAAGTCTCTCATTTTGATTTTTACGCAAATCTTCCATGTTGATGCAATCGCTCCGATGAACGGAGACTCCGCTTCCTCGCGTAATGAAACCAGTGATTTCATCTCCAGGGACCGGAGTGCAACATCGCGCTAACTTCACCAGGAGGTCATCGACACCCTCCACATGCACACCGGAATTGCTTCGTCGCTCCAGCTGTCCGATAGCTGTCTGCGTAACGATTGCTGAATCGGTTACATCCTCGAATGGTTCTTCGACACCGATGGCGACAATTAACTTATCCACGACCGATGCAGATGAAATATGCCCGTCACCGATTGCAGAGTAGAGCGAATCCATATCTTCGAAGCGAAGATCGTGTGCAAGTTCCAAGAGGGCCTGACCCGAGAGGATCTTCTGAATCGGAAGGCCAGCCTTTCGCATCTGACGAGCGAGTGAAGACTTACCGGCTTCGATTGCTTCTTCTCGTCGTTCCTTTGTGAACCATGCCTTGATTTTCGATCTCGCGCGTTGGGATTTGGCGAAAGCGAGCCAATCACGGCTTGGTGCTGCCTGAGGACTTTTATTGGTCAAGACTTCAACGGTATCGCCGTTATTCAATGGAACTTCCAAGGAGACTAGTTTTCCGTTGACTTTAGCGCCGACGCATTTATTTCCAACCTCAGTGTGAACCGCATAAGCAAAATCAACTGGAGTAGAACCAAAAGGCAAGGCGATGACGCTCCCCTTCGGTGTGAAGACGAAGACCTCCGGGGTTCGTAAGTCATATCGGAGCGCGTCGAGGAATTCATCGACATCTTTGTTCTCCTGTTGAATTTCGTGGAGTTGCCTAAGCCAGATCATCTCGGCATTGCTATCACCTTGCTTGTTCTCGCTCTTGCCACCTTTGTATTTCCAGTGAGCAGCGATACCGAATTCCGCCCTAGCGTGCATCTCTGCGGTGCGGATCTGTAGCTCAACCGCTTTGCCAGTTGGACCGATTACCGTCGTGTGTAACGACTGATAGAGATTGAACTTAGGCATGGCGATGTAATCCTTGAAGCGACCGGGTACTGGGCTCCACCTTGCGTGGATTGCACCAAGTGTTGCGTAACAATCACGGACATCATCGACCAAGACTCTGATTCCTACCAAGTCATAGATATCGTTGAAGTCACGGCCACGCACCACCATCTTCTGATAAACGCTGTAATGATGCTTCTGTCGTCCTTTGACATCTGCCTTGATTCCCTCTTTCTTGAGATCTTCGCTCACTATCGAGAGAACATCTCGGGTGAGTTCGTCGCGACTTGGGTTTCGCTCCACAATGAGTCGGTCGATCTCCTCATATTTCTTTGGCTCCAGCGTCTTGAACGAGAGGTCTTCGAGCTCCCACTTGATCGCATTTATTCCCAGTCGATGAGCGAGCGGGGCATAGATCTCAAGCGTTTCCTTAGCTTTGCGCGTCGCACTCTCAGGGGAAACGAATTGCCAGGTTCTTGCATTATGTAAGCGATCCGCAAGCTTGATGATGAGCACACGGATATCTCTCGACATCGCAACCACCATCTTTCGCACCGTCTCAGCTTCTGCGGTTGGCCCATAGGTGAGTCGATCCAATTTGGTCACACCATCGACTAACGATGCGATCTCCTCACCAAACTCATCCTGGAGTTTCGAAAGGGAATATTGAGTGTCCTCCACCGTGTCATGAAGGAGCGCGGCACAGATTGTGGCTGCATCTAAACCCAGTTCAACAAGAATCTCGGCGACTGCAACGGGATGAGTGATGTATGGGTCGCCGGATTTTCTTACCTGTCCGTGATGCGCTGAATTAGCCCGCTCAAAGGCCTTCTCCAGAAGTTCGATGTCACTCTTCTTCCATGAGCCGGAAAGGCGTTCACGGACCGGCGCGATCAGAGTCATGCCGAGATTTTACTGCTGAAGATTTATCGGCGCTTTTTGCGCTTGGGCTGTGTTCGTTGAACCGGGGCGCTCTCACCCTCGCCGCTACCCCGAGAATTCACACGCTTTGCTAGTGCGATCATCGCTGGCTCTCGTTCGCGTGATGAAGCGAGGAATGGGGTTGCTATGAATATTGAGGAGAAGGTGCCGATGATTAAACCTACGAACAAAACAAGAGCTATATCTTTGAGAGTCCCAGCGCCAAGTAACCCTGCTCCGACGAAGAGCAATGATGCCACTGGCAAAACCGCGATGATCGAAGTGTTGATAGAGCGAATCAGTGTTTGATTCACGGCCAAGTTAGCCGCTTGCGAATAGGTCATTCGCGCCACTTGAGTGATGTTCTTAGTGTTCTCTCGGACTTTATCGAAGACCACCACGGTGTCGTAGAGTGAATAGGCAAGAATCGTCAAGAAACCAATAAGTGTCGCAGGCGAGACTTCAAAGCCGACCAGTGCGTAGATACCAACAGTAATGAAGACGTCATGGAATAGCGCAAGGAGTGCAGCAAGACCCATCTTCGGCTCGAAAGTGAGTGCCAGATAAATGACAACGATGACCAAAAAGGCCACAAGTCCAATCGTTCCCTTGCGAGTTATCTCGGCACCCCATGATGGCCCGATTGCCTGCACATCAATAGTCTCGAGTGAGATCGAGTATCGCGATGCAAGAAGATCTTGAACCTCATTCAATTCGCTCGGCTCGAGGGCATCAGTCTGGATTCTTACCTTGTCGCTTCCTAGTTCTTGGACGATCAAACCATCGATGAATGGGAGGGACTCAACCGTTTCGCGGGCGTTCTTTGCATCCGCAGTAGCTGATGAAACTGTAATAACAGTGCCACCTTTGAACTCGATGCCTAAGGTCAAGCCTTTGAAGAAGAAGGCGCTACAGGAGAGGATGAATAGAACCAGCGAGACTGTGTACCACTGCTTCCTTCGTCCGACGATATCGAGAGAGACTTCACCTCGATAAAGGCGACCACCGAGGGAGCCGACTTCATGACGCTTGGCCATTGCTCACCTCCTTGACGCTTGCAGGTTTCAATCCAAGACTCATCGGTGACATTCCGCTCAATCTCGCGCCCCGCTGGAAGAACTTAAGTCGCGAGAGCAGTACGACTAGTGGCTTTGAGAAGAAGAAGATGACGAGGAGATCAATAAGCGTGCTCAGTCCCAGCGTGAAAGCGAATCCGCGCACGCCACCGACTGCAAAGATGTAGAGAAGCACTGCAGCTATCAAAGAGACAACATCCGAGACAATTACAGTGCGACGTGCACGCACCCATGCAGTCTCAACAGCGGTCTTGATCGACTTTCCTTCACGAACTTCATCTCGAAGGCGCTCAAAATAGAGAACGAAAGAGTCAGCCGTGATACCGATTGAGACAATGGCTCC
>SYAN01000098.1 GCA_005787575.1 Actinomycetota bacterium
CATCGACGAGTCTGATGTCCGAAGTGGACACCGCTGTCGAGGAGTTCACGCATTGTTACGACCGCCATGGCGGACACTCCTTTAAACCCAGCACTGGGCCGGGCGCTCGGTTGATGAACTGACGGTTGTCAGTTCCCTGGCACCCGACACCGACCAGTCTTACAACCGGACCGAGGTGGTTCTCTTTGTGATTTCTAGAAGTTCGAGGTGATCTAGAAAATCAGGTAGAGCGGGCACGCGAAGTCACATCCGAAGATGTGCTGGGCTGAGTCTAACTGGCTCAATCAAGTTCGTCTAATCGCCTAAGAAAATACCTAAACCAATCCAAGTTGCCGCAGGTACTAGTTCTTAGAAAACGCTCGAATCATCAAATTTCTCGCAGTGTGCTCGTCAGGAACAAATTCAACTACATCAACTTCGTAGCCGGCTGAGCGAAGGCGTTCGGCACGAATGCCATCAGTTACGAGGTCAGCAAAGCGCTCATAGAGGATCCCGTCTCTGGCAAGTACTTGAACTGCCGATAAAGACTCCTCCACTTCCTCTGGTCGGCTCTGATGGCAACAGGGGACGATCAGAGCAGCAGTGGATTTCGAATCTATAACAAAGGAAATAGCATCATCGCTTGCAGTATCACATGCGTGTAGCGCCAAAACTAAATCGAACTTCTCTCGCGTCGCGCTCTGAATTGATTCGTTACGAAACTCAATTCCCAGGACCGATTCATTAGCTACTTTCTCACGAGCTTTAGAAACGAGGACTTGATCACGCTCTATGCCTAGCGTTTCAACGACAAAACGTTTCGACAAGTAGGCATGCACAGCAAATGTCAGAGCCGCACTCCCACAGGCAAGGTCAATCACGCGAAATTGTTTACCTGTTGGGATAGCTTGAACAATTGGCTCAACAAGGCGAAGTAACTGATCAATCTGGATGTACTTGTCTCGATATGAAGGCTTTATTCGCCCCGTTGAGTCAGCCATCCCAAGCAAGGAAAAGATTAGATCTGACTCTGCAAGGAGCCGCTCTTTGGTGCGATCATGTGTCAAAGTGCGCTCCAACCGGGTCCTGCTTGTACCGACTATTGCCTCTTCCTTTTTGGTGATCTGTACTTGATAACTCTCCTGGGTGGAATCAACAATTATGTTGGCGAACCCCGAATCCAGTAGAACTTCTATCTCTTTAGAATCTAGGTCAAAATTGTTGGTGTAATCCTTTCTACCGTCATGGGCGATGACTTGAAGCATTACTTTGCCTTTGATTTCTACGGGCCGGATATCTACGCGCGGAAATTTCGGGGCATTTGAACGCCGTTTTCCAGTGAGAATGGCGCGAACGAAGTTCTCTTTACGTATTCGCTCAGCGGCTTCGCTAAGCGCTTGCTCGGTACTCTGTTTCATGCTCGAGGATGAGCTTGTTCGTAGACTTGTTTCAAACGCTCTTTAGAAACGTGAGTGTAAATCTGAGTCGTGGATAAGGATGCATGGCCAAGCAACTCTTGAACAGTCCGGATGTCGGCTCCACCCTCCATAAGGTGGGTAGCAGCGCTGTGGCGGAGGGTGTGCGGGCCAAGTCGGAGCGAGGGATCGATCGCTTCCGTGGCCCTGTATACGACTTCGCGCACAGTGCGAGGATCAATTCGCTTGCCGCGTTTGCCAAGGAAAAGCGCCTTCTCATTCTTCAACACCACTTCTTCACGTTTTTCAATCCATGATTCAAGCGCCTTGCGTGCTGGGATACCGAACGGAGCGATTCGTTCTCTACTTCCTTTACCGAACACCTTCACGGTATTCCTTTCAAAATCAAGATCAATTAAATCAAGTCCTGACAGCTCTGAGACACGAATCCCTGAGGCATAAAGAAGTTCGACTATAGCTAAGTCGCGCACCGACATTGCATCGTGCGAATCACTGACAGCACTTTCCAATGAGGCAAAAGCTACTTTTACATCTGATTGTTCCAGCGTCTTTGGGAGCCTTCGCTCCGGCTTCGGTGAGTGCAAATCGAGCCCGATGTCTCGTCCAATCCAACCGTTTTTTGCTGCCCAAAAAGTAAATGCCTTGATCGAGGCGACTTTCCGAATAATCGAGGAACGCGCTGCACCGCGTGTTTGAAGGTTTGCGAGCCAAGATCGCAGGTGATCGAGTTCTAACTTCTTAAACTCAGTAATACCCATTGCATTGATGTGAGTCAGAAGGGAGTCGAGGTCAACTAAGTATGCCCGGATCGAATTCTCAGAAAGGTTGCGTTCAATGACCAGGTGCTCGCGATATTGATCAACAAGGTCGTTAGACACTGCTTTAGATTACTCTGGCTTCGTTCCCATCCCAAGAAGTCCATAAGTGAGGGCCTCTTCAAGCGCCATCGCCGATGCCATGATCACATTCTCATGTACTCCAACAGTGCTCCACTCTTTCTCACCGTTACTGGTCTCGATAAGTACACGGGTCACTGCATCAGTTCCCGCATTTCCCTCAAGAATACGTACTTTGTAATCGGTCAGTTCTAGACGCTTTAGCTCTGGATAAATCTGCGCCAAACCAGAACGGAGGGCATTATCAAGTGCATTGACGGGACCGTTCCCGTTTCCAGTTGCGTCAAGAGTCCTTCCTCGAGCCACAATGGTGATTGATGCACGAGAAGAGACGTCGCCCGCCTCATTCTTATCAACCACGGTCTCCCAACTCTTGATGGTGAAGAACTTGGCTTTCTGGCCATCGATCTCCTCACGAAGAAGCAGCTCAAAGGAGGCATCTGCTGCTTCGAAGGTGTACCCGCGCTGTTCGAGTTCTTTCACTCGCTCAACAACTCGCGAGACAGCCTCTTTATTACTGCCGATCTCAACGCCAAGCTCTTGTGATTTAAGTTCGACTGAGGCACGACCTGCCATATCAGAGACGAGCATGCGCATATCGTTTCCGACCGATGCGGGATCCTCGTGTTGGTAGAGCGAAGGATCGACTTTGATTGCGCTGGCATGAAGGCCCGCTTTATGAGCGAAAGCAGAGATGCCGACATAAGGCTGTCGCGCCGATGGTGCGACATTGGTTACCTCTGCGACAGCATGCGAGATACGAAATGCTTCTTCGAGTTTTCCTTGGGGTAAGACTTGTTGCTTCTTCTTTAACTGCAAGTTCGCGATTATCGAGACCAAGTCAGCATTTCCAGTTCGCTCGCCATAGCCATTGAGCGTTCCTTGAACATGGGTCGCCCCTGCAGCAACCGCTGCGAGTGAATTTGCGACAGCACATCCAGTGTCGTTATGGCAATGAATCCCAAGTCGTGCCGAGGTTGAGGAGAGAATCTCATGGGTAACTTCTGAAATTTGGTCCGGGAGCATTCCACCATTTGTGTCACAGAGCGCAATGACATCTGCACCTGCATCAGCAGCGGTGCGAACTACTTCAAGGGCGTAATCACGGTTATCGCGATAGCCATCAAAAAAGTGCTCTGCGTCGAGGAAAACTCGCTGCCCCCCATCAATCAAGAATTTGATGGAGTCACGGATCATCGCAAGGTTCTCTTTGAGATCAGTCTTTAGCGCGAGTTCAACATGTCGATCATGGGATTTTGCGACCAAGGTGACGACTGGTGCCTCTGAATCACGAAGCGCTTGAAGAAGTGTGTCATCGGCTGCTTTGACCCCGGCACGCCTTGTCGCACCGAAGGCTACGAATGTCGCATGTTTGAAGGTGATCTCTTTTGCTGCACGCTTGAAGAATTCAGTATCGCGAGGATTAGCTCCTGGCCACCCACCTTCGATGAAGCCAACACCAAGATCATCAAGGTGACGTGCAATCGTGAGTTTGTCATGGACAGAGAGATTCAATCCCTCTTGTTGGGCACCATCACGAAGGGTGGTGTCGTAGATATGGAAGTTATCCGAAGGTTTGAGGGTCACGACTTATCCGACCTTAACTACCCAGCCATGCTTATCTTCGACAGTTCCATGTTGAATTCCAAGAAGGTGCTCGCGAAGGCGCATCGCGATCGGTGCGCTCTTTCCATCGCCATGAGTCCAACTTCCATTTGCACTCTTCACTCCCCCGACGATGGAGATAACTGCTGCCGTGCCACAGGCAAATACCTCTGAGATCTCACCTGATGCGACACCCTCTCGCCACTGATCGACCGAGATCATTCCTTCTTCGACTTTATATCCAAGATCGCGTGCGACAGTAAGCAGTGAGTCTCTGGTGATACCTGGAAGGAGTGTTCCGGTTAATTTTGGTGTGAAGATAGTTGCGCCATCACCCTTGCCTTTGACGAAGCAGAGATTCATCCCACCCATCTCTTCAACCCACTTCTTTTCGATCGCATCGAGCCATACCACTTGCTCGCATCCTTGAGCAGCGGCAGCTTTTTGTGCCATAAGCGATGCTGCGTAGTTACCGCCACATTTCACCTCACCGGTTCCGCCAGGGGCCGCGCGAATGTAATCGGTGGAGATCCATACTGTTACTGGCTTTGTCGGATCAAAATACGCGCCGACAGGCGTTGCGATGAGGCAGTAGATCGCTTCATTTGATGGCCGTACTCCGATAGCGACTTCAGATGCGAACATAAATGGACGGATATAGAGCGATTCACCTGGCTTTCCAGGCACCCACTCTTTATCAATAGCGACTAACTTCTTAACAGATTCGACGAAGAACTCCTCGGGGATTTCAGGCAGAGCCATACGCAGGGCGCCACGATTGAAGCGCTTTGCATTCTCAAAGGGGCGAAAGAGTGCGACTGAGCCATCACGCCATCGATAAGCCTTCATTCCTTCGAAGATCTCTTGGGCGTAATGGAAGACCAGTGTTGCGGGGTCAAGGGAGAGTGGGCCATAAGCATGAAGATCGCCATCGCTCCAACCATCTTTGGCGCTCCACTTTGCAATCACCATATGGTCAGTGAAATAACGACCAAAGCCAGGGTCAGCGACTCGCTCACTTCGAATCTTTAGATCAGTGGGGTTCGAAGAAGGTGTGACATTGAGTTTCATCTCACTCATCCCTTCGCACTCTGAGTGCGATTGATACGTTGCAAAATTGCATCGCCCACCGCACTAGTCGAACGCTTTGCATCACCACGCTCTGCAAGATCTTGGGCCACTGCACTCTCGACTTCTCGAGCGGCATCGCTAAGTCCAAGGTGATCAAGGAGCATCGCTACCGAAAGAATTGTCGCCGTTGGATCTGCTATCCCTTTACCTGCGATATCGGGCGCAGAGCCATGAACGGGTTCAAACATCGACGGAAATGCCCCAGTGGGATTTATATTGCCTGATGCAGCAAGTCCTATTCCACCGCAAATCGCGGCTGCGATATCGGTGAGAATGTCACCAAAGAGATTATCCGTTACGACAACGTCAAAGCGTTCGGGATTTGTCACGAAGAACATCGAGGCAGCATCGACATGAAGGTAATCGGTCGTGATCTTCGGATACTCCTTCGCTATTTCATTAAAAGTGCGGGTCCAGAGCGATCCCGCTCTCGTGAGGACATTGTTTTTGTGAACGAGTGTGATTTTTTTTCGTTCTCTAGTCATTGCCTTATCGAATGCGTAGCGGATCACTCGCTCTGCGCCACGACGAGTATTGAGGCTCTCTTCCGTTGCGATTTCATTTGCGGTTCCCTCGGCGAGCACTCCGCCGGCGCCAACATACGGGCCTTCAGTCCCCTCACGGACGACTACGAAGTCAATCTTCTCCTTAGTAGCGAGGGGGGATTTCACGCCAGGTAAAAGTCGTGCTGGACGAAGGTTGATGTAGTGATCGAAGGAGAAGCGGAGTTTTAGTAGTAATCCTCGCTCAAGGATTCCACTGGGAACCGAAGGATCGCCAACAGCGCCGAGCAAAATGACATCAGATTCTGCTAACTCTGCAAGTGTCGAATCAGGCAGAGTCTGACCAGTCTCGTGCCAGAGGCGAGCGCCGAGTTGATAATCCTTCTTCGCGAAAGCAATCCCATGAGATGACCCCACAGCATCGAGAATCTTCAATCCTTCAGCTACAACTTCTGGTCCGATGCCATCACCTGCGATGACTGCGAGATTAACGTTTCGAGTACTCATTTAACTCACCAATGTCGCACTTCGTGCAAGGTGCGAGCCAGTCTCGTTACGGACGAGTTCAACAAGATCAGATGGAATCGCTGAGTCAACGGTGATGGCCATCAAAGCTTCGCCACCCTTCTTGTCGCGAGCGACCTGCATGCCTGCGATATTTATGCCTGCCTTGCCTAGTGTGTTTCCGACTGCGCCAACGACACCAGGGCGATCCTCGTAACGAAGGAATAAAAGGTGATCGGTTGGTGCTAGATCCAAATCGAATTGATCGATCGCGATGATCTTTTCTGTGAGTTTGATACCCATCAGAGTTCCATTGACAGTAATCGATTGTCCGTCGCTGAAGGCAGCATGGAGTGAGATCATCGAACGATATTCAAGGCTCTCTCGATCAGTCGCGACAGATGAAGTCAGACCTCGCGATGAAGCAAGCCCTGGCGCGTTGACATAAGTGACATCCTCTGCGCCTGTGGCGGTGAGTGCTCCCTTAAGGGCAGAGGTTGCAAGAACTGAGCAATCGTGAACCGAGATATCGCCAAGGACCTTCACCTCTATCGAAACAGGAAGTTCGTCAGCAAGAGCAGTCGCAACTTGTGCCAACTTTTCGACCAATGACAACGAGGGGCGAATCTCTTCATCGATAGCGCCACCCTTGACGTTAACTGCATCGGGAACAAGTTCGCCAGCAAGGGCTTTACGGACTGAGACGGCAACGGCTATTCCTGCTCGCTCTTGTGCTTCATCAGTAGATGCACCGAGGTGTGGTGTGGCAACTACCTGATCCAGTGAAAAGAGCGGCGAATCAGTGCATGGTTCCGTCGCAAAGACATCTAGGCCTGCCCCAGCGACCCGTCCATCAACGATCGCGTCATAGAGCGCTTTCTCATCAAGCACTCCACCGCGAGCAGCATTGATGATTCGAACAGTTGGCTTGACCTTGCGGAGCGCTTCATCATTAATGAGATTGGCTGTCTCTTTTGTCTTTGGTAGATGAATAGTGATGAAATCACTCTCAGCGAGAAGTTCATCGAGTGAGACTAACTTTGCATTGAGTTGGGCTGCGCGCGCAGGTTGGAGGTAAGGATCGTAGGCAAGGATTTCCATCCCGAATGCGGCCATTCGATGCGCGACGAGTTGTCCGATTCGACCGAAACCAACAACGCCTAACTTCTTCTCAAAGAGTTCAGCTCCGGTGTACTTCGACCTCGCCCACTTGCCACCACGAAGCGCCGCGTGCGCAGGAGATACATTTCGGGCCGATGCGAGTAAGAGAGCTATCGCAAGTTCTGCCGCCGAGACGATATTTGATGTTGGCGCATTGACCACCATCACACCAGCAGTAGTTGCTGCGGGAATCTCGACATTATCAAGGCCAACACCTGCACGCGCGATCACCTTGAGACCTTTCGCCGCAGAGATCGCCTCTGCATCCATCTTTGTGGCAGAGCGGATCAAGACGGCATCGACTCCAGCACGAAGCGAAGTAAGGAGTTCATCGCGATTTGCGCCGTCACAGTGACGGATCTCAAAATCGGGACCAAGAGCCGACATCGTGGCCGGACTCAACTCCTCAGCGATAAGGACGACAGGTTTACTCACGGGAAGCGGTGCCCTCCTTGTAATCCTCTTTCTGGTTTGCCTTCACCCAACTCATCATGCTTCGCATCTGGCGACCGACCTGTTCGATCGGGTGTTGTTCACCCTTGGCACGAAGTGCCTTGAACTCAGGCGCACCAGCATCTTGATCGTTGATGAATCGAGTGGCGAATGCACCGCTCTGTACATCAGCAAGGACTGCCTTCATATTCTCTTTCACTCGAGGATCGATAACTCGAGGTCCTGAGACGTAGTCGCCGTACTCTGCGGTGTCAGAGACTGACCATCGCTGCTTTGCGATTCCACCTTCATACATCAAATCGACAATCAGCTTTAGTTCGTGAAGGCACTCGAAATAGGCGACTTCTGGCTGATACCCGGCTTCGATCAAAGTCTCGTAGCCATACATCACTAGCTGCGAAGCGCCACCACAGAGAACAGATTGTTCGCCAAAGAGATCGGTCTCAGTCTCTTCCGTGAAGGTGGTAAGGATTGCTCCGGCACGAAGTCCACCCATTGCTTTCGCATATGACAGTGTCAGTGGCCATGCATTACCGGTGGAATCTTGTTCAACAGCAACGAGATCAGGAACTCCTCGTCCCGCGACATACTCACGGCGAACCAAATGACCTGGGCCCTTTGGAGCGACCATGCAGACATCAATATTTGCCGGTGGCTTGATGTAACCAAAACGGATATTGAAGCCATGACCAAAGAAGAGCGCAGAGCCAGGCTTGAGGTTTGGCTCGATTGATTCTTTATAGATCAAACGTTGCTTATGGTCAGGAGCTAGGAGCATCACGACATCTGCTTCCTTGACGGCATCAGCAACCGAGAGGACGCGAAGACCCTCTTCTTCTGCTTTTGCCTTCGACTTTGATCCTTCAGCAAGACCTACTCGAACATCAACACCGGAGTCGCGGAGGTTAAGTGAATGTGCATGACCCTGTGAGCCATACCCGATGACTGCGACTTTCTTTCCTTGGATGATGGAAAGGTCTGCATCCTCGTCGTGATAGATGGTTGCCATCTCGTGCTCCTTCTTCTCTTTTCTTCGGTCTCGTTTAGGTACTTCTTTTTCAGTTCTTAATTCTGGTAATCGGCGGTCGAGCTTTCGCCGATGTTGCCTTCCTCCGGATTGCTCAGACCCTGCTCATCGCGGACGCGATCAGTCAACGTCTTCACACCCTTTTCAAGGGCGATCGCTCCAGATTGGACAAGTTCTTTTACTCCGAAAGGCTTGAGGTCTGAAAGAAGTGCTGAGATCACATCGCTCTCAGCGACTAGTTCGACGACGACGGAGTTCTCGCTCTTCTCTACGACTTTGGCGCCATATCGTTTTGCGACCTCATCTAGTGCCGCGCCGTTTGACCCAACTTTCACCAAGAGGAGTTCTCGCTCGTAGCTCTCCGATGGCTTCATCTCTTGTATGCCAATGACATTGATCAACTTGAAGAGTTGGGCGCTCACCTGATCAAGGGCATGGCCCTCGAGATTAAGGACAATGGTCATTCGAGAGATCTTTGGATCTTCAGTCGGACCAACTGCGAGCGAATCGATGTTGTAGCCACGACGAGAAAAGAGCGATGCAACTCGTGCCAATACGCCGGGACTATTTTCAACGAGGACAGCAAGGGTATGTAGCGCCATTTAGAGTTCCTGTGATCCCCAGTCGGGCGCCAACTCACGCGCGATCATGATGTCATCATTCGAAGTTCCGGCGGCGACCATCGGCCAGACCATGGCATCACGATGAACACTGAAATCGATAACTACTGGAGCGTCATTTATCTCCATTGCCTTGTTGATGGTGGCATCGACATCATCTCGGCTCTCACAGCGAAGTCCAACGCATCCCATCGCATCAGCAAGTTTGACGAAATCTGGGATGCGCTTGGAGTGAAGATCAGTATTGGAGTACCTCGAAGCATAGAAAAGGGTCTGCCATTGACGGACCATGCCAAGGCTTTCGTTATTGATGACGGCGACTTTGATCGGAATTTTATTGATCGCACAAGTGACAAGTTCTTGGTTTGTCATCTGGAAACAGCCATCGCCATCGATTGCCCAGACCGGAGTATCAGGTGCGCCAACTTTCGCGCCCATCGCTGCCGGAACGGCGTAACCCATCGTGCCAAGGCCACCTGAGTTAAGCCAGGTACGCGGCTTTTCATATTTGATGAATTGCGATGCCCACATCTGATGTTGACCAACGCCTGCGCAATAGATCGAATCAGGTCCTGAGATCGCACCGATTCGCTCAATTACATATTGTGGTGAGAGCCCCTCGGCGGGATGGTCGTAGCCGAGAGGATATGTTGAACGTAATCCGCCCATCTGTTTCCACCATGATGCAAGATCTGGCCGCGACTTTGCGAATTCCCTTTCAAGTGCTGGAACCAAAGCCACCATAGTTCGCTTGAGATCGCCGATAAGTGCGACATCTGCGAAACGGTTCTTGCCGATCTCTGCGGGGTCGATATCTGCATGGATGACCTTCGCATTGACTGCAAAAGTAGAGAGTTTTCCGGTGACTCGATCATCAAATCTCGCACCGAGTGTGATCAAGAGATCGGCCTTCTGAAGCGCAGTCACCGCAGCAACGGTGCCGTGCATACCGGGCATACCAAGGTGAAGCGGATGGCTATCTGGGAATGCTCCTCGTGCCATTAAAGTCGTAACGACTGGCGCGCCAACTAACTCCGCAAGGCGAAAGAGCTCTTTCGATGCGTTTGCCTTAATGACGCCACCGCCGACATAGAAGACTGGCTTCTTCGACTCCGCTATCAGCCGCGCCGCATCATTGATGGCGCTGGCTTCAGGATCGAGTTGTAGTCGATATCCAGCAAGTACTCGTTGTTTCGGCCAGGTGAAGGTGGTCATCTTCTGCAAGGCATCTTTTGCTATGTCAACGAGAACTGGACCTGGTCGGCCAGTGCTTGCTATATGAAATGCCTCAGAGATTGCAGCAGGGATCTGATCTGGGTCTGTGATCAGATAGTTGTGCTTGGTGATTGGCATAGTGATGCCACGGATATCAGCCTCTTGGAAAGCATCAGTTCCGATTGCAGGGCCCGGCACTTGGCCAGTGATCGCAACAATGGGGACGGAATCCATCTGCGCATCGGCAAGTGGCGTGACGAGATTTGTTGCCCCTGGACCTGACGTCGCAATACAAACTCCGACTCTTCCAGTTGCTTGGGCATAACCGGTTGCGGCATGGCCCGCACCTTGTTCATGACGGACAAGTATGTGGCGAATCTTTGAATCGAAGATTGGGTCGTATGCAGGAAGGATCGCACCACCTGGGATACCGAACATCACATCGACTCCGGCATGCTCCAAGGAGTTCACTAGCGATTGAGCTCCGGTGACTTTCTCGCTCAACTCTCTCGCCTGCCTCTCTCTTCTAGTTCTCTCTAGTTCTGCTCTGAAAATTCCTGGCCCATCAACGAAAAAACCCTCAGTTTCCACTGAGGGTTGCGCGACCTTTGACTTGCGTCAGATCGCGCGCCCCGCAATCACCACTGAAATCACCACGACCACGCCGGAGATACGGCGTGAGATTGAGCGGGCAGTGAGTGCGTTACGCATGGGCTAAGTCTCCCAATCGACCCCAAGGTCCGTCAACCCTTGAGATAGCCATCTCACATCCTGAGCGTGGCAAACCTTCGAAGAACTGCGACTTCTAGTCGCAGACCGCTCCCTTAGAGGCAGAGCCCACCAACTTCGTGTACTTATGGAGAACACCGCGGTTATATCGCGGCGGCAATGGCGAAAACGATGACTTTCGCTTCTCGAATTCGGATGCATCAATCAGTAGATCGAGTTTTCGCGATGGGATATCAATCCGCACAAGGTCACCATCTTTGATCAACGCAATTGCCCCGCCATCGACCGCCTCAGGTGAGATATGTCCAACGCAGAGACCGGTAGTTCCGCCGGAGAATCTTCCATCAGTTAGAAGCAAGATTTTCTTACCAAGTCCTGCACCTTTGATAGCACCGGTGATCATCAACATCTCACGCATCCCAGGTCCACCTTTCGGACCTTCATAACGAATCACGACGACATCGCCCTCTTTGATGGTTCCGTTCTCAAGTGCATCCATCGCGCTTTGTTCACGATCAAAGACTCGAGCAGGTCCCTCGAAAACTTCAACATCGATTCCAGCGTTCTTTACGACCGCGCCATCTGGAGCAAGTGAACCTTTGAGGATGGTTATCCCGCCACCTTTAGCCATAGGCGTCTTTGTCGCGCGAAGGATCTCGCCATCTGGATCTGGTGGCGCGATAGTGGCGAGATTCTCGGCCATCGTCTTTCCAGTCACCGTGAGGCAATCACCATGCAAAAGTCCTGCATCAAGGAGCGCTTTCAAAACGACGGGGATACCTCCGACTTTGTCGAGATCTGTCATGACGAAACGTCCAAAAGGTTTGAGATCTGCAAGGAGTGGTGTCTTGGCACTGATTCGTTGGAAATCATCCAGCGTCAAGTCAACATCGGCTTCATGCGCAATAGCCAAGAGATGCAGGACCGAATTAGTCGAGCCACCAAGAGCCATAACTGCAGTGATTGCGTTTTCGAATGCTTTCTTCGTCATAATCTGACGGGCGGTGATTCCCTTTCGAATCAATTCGACGACAGCTTCGCCTGATTTGATCGCATAATCATCACGCCTTCTATCGATAGAAGGCGGAGATGCCGAACCAGGCAGTGAAAGTCCGATCGCTTCACCGACTGTTGCCATCGTGTTTGCGGTGTACATCCCGCCACATGCACCTTCACCAGGACATATCGCTCGCTCAATCTTGTCGACTTCGGCCTCGGAAATCAAGCCTCTCGCGCAGGCCCCGACAGCTTCGAATGCATCAATGATCGTGACATCTCTTCCATCAACATTTCCAGGCATGATCGAGCCGGCATAGAGAAATACACTTGCGACATCTAGTCGTGCAGCTGCCATCATCATTCCCGGTAAAGATTTGTCGCAACCAGCAAAAGTCACCATTCCATCGAATCGTTCGGCCTGCATTACCGTCTCAACCGAGTCGGCGATGATCTCGCGCGAGACGAGTGAGAAGTGCATCCCTTCATGTCCCATTGAGATTCCATCAGAGACGGAGATGGTGCCGAACATCATCGGAAAACCTCCGGCGTTGGTTACGCCGATCTTCGAGGCTTTAGCAAGACGATCAAGTGAGAGATTGCAGGGAGTGATCTCATTCCATGAAGATGCAATCCCGATCTGAGGCTTGACCCAATCTTCATCACTCATTCCAACTGCACGTAACATTCCGCGCGCGGGAGCTCGCTCCATACCATCGGTCACCATATGTGATCGCGGCTTCATCGGATTCTTCGAACTCATCAGAGGTCCCTAACTTTCGTTTCGATCGCTATTCGCTCTGACCAAGATGTTTGAGAAGGAGTGAACGAACTTTTGCAGCATCCGCCTGACCCTTAGTATCTTTCATCACCGCTCCGATTAATGCACCTGCTGCAGGAATATGACCATTTCGTACTTTATCGGCGACATCTGGCTGCGCGGTGATGGCGCGCTCTATCGCTTCCATCAAAGCACTGTCATCTGAGACGACTTTGAATCCACGTTTGGCAACAACTTCTTTCGGAGAGCCCTCGCCATTGATCACGCCTTCTACGACTTGACGTGCAAGCTTGTCCGTTAATTCCCCCGCACTTATCAATTCAATCAATTCCTTGACGTTCTCTGGGGAAATAGGAAGTTCTCCTGCCCACTTCTCCTTCTCATTCGCGATACGTGCGATCTCACCGAGCCACCACCCACGAGCCTTGGTTGGATCGGCGCCGAGTTCCACCGTTTCTGCGACGAGATCAAGGACATCGGCATTGACCATCGCGGCCATCTCCTTATCGGGAACTGCCCAG
>SYAN01000099.1 GCA_005787575.1 Actinomycetota bacterium
GACAATTACAGTGCGACGTGCACGCACCCATGCAGTCTCAACAGCGGTCTTGATCGACTTTCCTTCACGAACTTCATCTCGAAGGCGCTCAAAATAGAGAACGAAAGAGTCAGCCGTGATACCGATTGAGACAATGGCTCCAGCTATACCGGCCAGGGTCAATGTGAAGCCGATCCATTCACTCAATAGTGCGAATGCGAAGATATTTATATATGCGGCGACTACAAGTGAACCCACTGCGACAAGGCCAAGGCCTCGGTAGTAGAGAACCGAATAGAGGATCACCAAAAGAAGTCCGATGATTCCCGCGAGGAGACCTGCATCAAGCTGTTCTGCGCCGAGCGTTGCCGAGATCTGTTGGACCTCTCCACGTTCGAATGCCAATGGAAGCGAGCCATACTTCAATACATTTGCTAGATCCTGTGCTTCGAGCTGTTTGAAATCACCAGTTATCTGCGCCTGCCCGCCAGTTATTGCTTCATTGATTCGAGGAGCAGAGACAACTAGTCCATCAAGAACAATCGCCAACTGATTCTGTGGCGAAGGATTATTGACGACTTGGCTTGTTACAGCAGCAAACTTCTTGCCACCTTCATTGGAGAAGTCCAATGAGACGTACCAACCAAGCGCTGTCGTAGCATCGTAAACCGCTTGAGCGCCTGAAACATCGGTGCCAAGAACATCCGCCGGCGCAAGAAGATATTTCACAAATCCGTCGCGATCACATGCAACCATCACTGATGCTGGATCATCAAGGATTCCGCCGCCGCGATCTGCAGCTTGGGCGCAATCTAGAGTACGAAACTGTTCTGCAATCTCTGGGGTGATTCCTGCTGGAAGGGATGCATCGTCTAGCAAATCTTTCGCAGCTTCATCAGTAGTTTCAATGATGACCTGTCTAAAACGAAGTTCTGCTGTCTGGCCTACAAGATCAATGATTCGCCGACCCGTCTCACCAGGCACCGAGATCACGATCTGGCGATTGGTTCCGGTTCCTTGAGCCGAAACCTCACTCTCTGCGACGCCGACACCATCGACGCGTTGGCGGATGATGTTGACCGCTTGGTCGATCGACTCGGGAGTGACTCTTCCTTCTTCTCCTGGTTGAACCTTGGGCTGAAGCGTTACCGATGTCCCGCCACGCAGGTCAAGACCAAGATTTATCTTGGTTGCGCCCTGTGCCAGGGCAACACCGCCAAAAGCAAGGAGCACCAAAAAGAGAATGGACAACGTCCGAATTGGATTAGAAGGCTTAGGAGGCTGAGGTAGAGAAGAGCGCGGGTTTGTATAGCCTGAACGCTCGAAGGACATGGGGCGAAAGTCTAGTTCACTTATTGGTCAAAAAGCGTCGGGGCTGAAGCGCTTGATGGTGGGGTTTTTCCGAGATGTCGCCATCCGGAGGCGGTAGCGATCCGCCCTCGAGGCGTTCTCGCAATCAATCCCTGTCGAATCAGGAATGGCTCAGAGACAATCTCTACTGTCTCACTCTCCTCCCCCACGGAGAGAGCAAGAGTGCTTAATCCCACGGGGCCACCTGCAAAATTTTCAATGAGAGCTTGAAGAATCGCGCGGTCAAGGCGATCCAGGCCGCTCTCATCCACTTCATACATTGTCAGCGCCGATGTCGCCTCCTGCAAAGTGACGCTTCCGTCATGATGAACTTGCGAATAATCCCTAACACGCCTCAAGAGTCTGTTTGCGATTCGGGGTGTGCCTCGTGAGCGAGAAGCGACTTCGTTAATGGAATCTTCATCGATGGCAATCTCAAGTAATTGCGCACTTCGCTTAATGATGCGAGCCAAGAATTCATCCTCATAGAAATCCAAATGAGCCGTGAATCCAAATCGATCACGAAGGGGGCTCGTCAATAGCCCCGATCGAGTGGTCGCGCCAACCAGTGTGAAGCGAGGAATCTCGAGTGGAATTGCTGTCGCTCCAGCTCCTTTTCCGACCACCACATCGACTCGAAAGTCCTCCATCGCGAGATAGAGCATCTCCTCGGCAGGGCGTGCAATACGGTGAATCTCATCAATGAAGAGAAGTTCGCCTTCAGTGAGGGAGGAGAGGATTGAGGCGAGATCTCCCGCGTGATGAATCGCAGGACCAGAGGTGATGCGAATATTCGCACCCATCTCTTTTGCGATGATCATCGCCAGCGTCGTCTTTCCAAGTCCTGGTGGTCCGGCAAGAAGAATGTGATCTGCAGGATTCTTTCGAGAGACTGCGGCTTGAATCAATGTTGATAGTTGGTCCTTGACCCGATCTTGTCCGACGAACTCTGCGAGAGATTGTGGACGAAGGGCTTGATCTATCTGCGCTTCATCGCTTCCGATCTCCGCGCGAACCAAGTTCTCATGGCTCTCTTCACCATTCATGGAAACCGTCACCGACGAATCGCAGTGAGATGAGAGAGGGCTGCTTTTAATGCTGAGGATAGATCGCTCTGTTCGCCAATCTCTCGAATCGCACTATCTGCTTCGCGTTCTGCGTATCCAAGATTGACTAGCCCTTGCTTGAGGTCATTTCGCCAATCCTTGCTTCGCGCTCCAGATGGAAGATCCATCTTCTCTCGAAGTTCAAGGACGATACGTGAGGCGACTTTCTTTCCGATTCCCGGTAGTCGCTCTAAGAAAGCTTGATCCCCATCAACAATCGCTGTGATGAGCAGGTCACTCTCCGTTGCAGAAATGACTGAGAGTGCGACTTTCGGCCCGACACCGGTCACGGTTTGAAGCGAACGAAAGAGAGATCTCCTTGCGGCCGAAGTGAAGCCGTAAAGCACCATTGAATCTTCTCGCACCGCTAAATCTGCATAGAGGTCTACCTCGGTTCCAATCGCAGTTCCAAGGAGATCGCTAACTGGAACCAAAAGCGAGTAACCGATGCCTTGAACATCGACTGTAACGCTGAGGTGGTTGGCTAACTGCTCACGTTCGATCAAAATCCCTTTGATTCGCGAAATCATCTGCTCTTCACCCGCTTGAGCGCCGCTTCGATTCGGGCGTTACCAGTTCCGCGCCAGTGATGGCAGATTGCAAGTGCAAGTGCATCAGTTGTATCAACTGGCTTTGGCATCTCCTGTAA
>SYAN01000100.1 GCA_005787575.1 Actinomycetota bacterium
ACATCAGGTATTCGATCCTACATTCACATCTCTAGTCGCGCGTTTAATGATGAGCGCCGATGCAGTTGCGCCAATTCCTCGCCCTTCACCAGTGAGGCCGAGTCCATCTGTGGTGGTTGCGCTCACCGAGACTTCTACACCACCTAAAGCAATTGAGAGAGCGGAGATTGCTTCCCGCCTCCTTGGGCTCAGCTTCGGACGGTTACCGACAATCTGCACTGAGACATTGAGGATCTCGAACCCTGAATTTTTGACACGGTTACTCGCTTCTCGAAGCAAGGCAGCTCCCGATGCACCCGCATAACGCGGATCATCAACGCCGAAATTCGACCCTAAGTCGCCGATTCCAGCAGCAGAAAAAAGAGCATCACAGATTGCGTGAGCAGCAACATCCCCATCAGAGTGCCCATCAACTCCAACTTCTCCGGCCCATTCAAGACAAGCAAGATGAAGCTTGCGATTTGGATCAGTTGAAAAAGCATGTGCATCCACGCCGACTCCACTTCGCACCTCATCGCTTCGAGAAAGTCCAAGGATTGCCGTTGCTCGCTCAAGATCTTCACTCGTAGTGATCTTCAACGCCTTAGCTTCTCCTTCAATCACTTTCACCTTTTCCCCAAGTGATTCAACGAGAGCAGCATCATCGGTTGCGTCAGGGTTTCGCGCGCTATCCTGGTGAGCACGATTAAGAAGTTGACGAGTGAAGCCTTGTGGCGTCTGGACTGCTCGAAGATAAGTGCGATCTGGTGTGAGAGTTACATACCCCTCGCTATTGATTGACTTGACGGTATCGACTACTGGCAATGCAGGGATGACTGCTACTTCACCCTCGGCGAGCGCTTTGATGACTCGTTCGGCTAGAGAAGTCGAAGCAAGTGCGCGTGCGGCATCGTGAACCAAGATGAATTCGATATCAGGTGAGACCGCTTCGAGGGCGACGGCGATTGAGGCGCTTCGGGTGGCACCGCCAGCTACTACCTTGGCACTCTCGCCAACGAGGCTTCGAACTCGCTCCACGTATTGCGCCGGCGCTGCAATAACCACCTCATCGACGAGAGGTGAAAGTGATGAGAATGCATGTTCGATGAGAGTACGCCCAGCCAATTGAACGAGAGCCTTTGGAGTTTTAGAACCGAGACGTTCTCCGCTTCCTGCAGCAGCGATGATGGCAGCAGTTCTAGCCATGTTCACGCCCCTTATTGATTTTTAAGAAGACGCCTTAAGAGGCAAGCACCTCATTGAGGATTGATTCAGCTTTAGCCTCATCGGTTCGCTCCGCGAGGGCTAACTCAGAAATAAGAATCGACTTTGCCTTTGCGAGCATTCGCTTCTCGCCAGCAGAGAGGCCACGATCGAGATCGCGTCGATAAAGATCTCGCACGACTTCTGCGACCTTGATGACATCCCCTGATGCCAACTTCTCAAGATTGGCTTTATAACGACGAGACCAGTTTGTTGGCTCTTCTGTATATGGCTGGCGCAATACGCCAAAGACTCGATCTAGACCAGCGGAATCAACAACATCGCGCACGCCAACGAGATCCACATTATCTGCGGGAACTCGTACGGTGAGATCGCCCTGTTGAACCTTAAGGACTAGGTATGTCTTCTCTTCGCCTTTGATCGTTCTCTTCTCGATTGCCTCGATGAGTGCTGCTCCGTGATGGGGATAAACAACGGTTTCGCCGACCTTGAATGACATTGAGCGCCTTTCGTTAGGGGGCGATTCTACATCACATTCATCACAAGATAAAACTTAGATTCCCACTGCAGTATTGCCCTATTCTTACGCCGTGAAATTGAAGACTTTACGCAGATTTAGATTCTTGACAATTTCGATTCTTTCACTCTCGCTAGCAGGCACTCTTCTTACCGGTTGCGCCGCAGGACCAAATGCATCGACTCGATTGATCAAACAGGTGACTGATGGTGTCGAAGGCCAAGCGGGCTCGATAAAACTGCGCAACATGACTCTCGTTCTTCAACCTGATAGTTCTGCAGTGCTTGTCGGAACCATCGTCAACCACGATGAGGCAGAGGATTCAGTGATCGGCATTGCAATAAATGGAACTCAAGGACTGATTGGTCGCAACGGATTGCTAGTCAACAAGTTAGCCCTTGAACTCAACAAGCCAGTCATCTTCGAAGGCCCCAGCGCCAATGCCTTTGCATTTGTGGAATCCCTGGATTCAAAGCCTGGATACCGCGTTCCAGTTGTAGTCATCCTTGAGAACTCAGGAATCGTAGAGTTGAGCGTATTGATCCGAGAACGATCAGCTGAATTCGAAGGTGTTGCTAGACCACTGTTTACACCAGTAGAAGATTAGATCTCTAGTTTGTAACCAAGCCCTCGCACGGTTTGAATCAGGGTTGGATTTGCTGGGTCGGTTTCAACCTTCGCTCGAAGTCTCTTGATGTGAACGTCTAGAGTTTTCGTATCCCCAACATAATCACTCCCCCAGACTCGATCTATCAGTTGGGTTCGTGTGAGCACTCTCCCTGGATTTCTCATCAAAAATTCCAAGAGTTCGAATTCCTTAAGTGGAAGTGCGATTGGTTGCCCGGCGACAAAGACTTGGTGACGATCGACATCCATCTTGATATTAGCGACTGTAATCACGCCATGATCTTCATCATTTCCAGCGAAAGTGCCACGGCGAAGCACCGCACGGATACGCGCAATCAATTCGCTCTTGGAATAAGGCTTTGTCACATAGTCATCAGCGCCAAGTTCCAAACCGACAACTTTGTCTATCTCAGAATCCTTGGCCGTCAACATGATGATGGGTACCTGCGACTTAGTCCTGATCGTGCGACAGACTTCTATCCCTGAAACCTCGGGAATCATCAGATCAAGAAGGACCAAGTCAAAACTTCCCTTGTCAAACTTTGACAATGCCTCACTTCCTGTGGCGGCTGTCTCAACGATAAATCCCTCTTTACCCAACAAGAAAGAGAGCGCTTCTGAAAACGACTCTTCATCTTCGACTACAAGAACTTTTGTCATGCTCCCTCAAATCCCATCGTGTCCTGCTGGCACTTCGCGAGCAATAGGCAATCTCAATGCGAATGTACTCCCAAGCCCAACTTTGCTCCAGACTCGAACCTCGCCCCCATGATTCTGAGCGACATGTTTGACAATAGATAGACCAAGACCGGTTCCACCCGTCTCGCGGGATCTCGCGGGATCCACGCGATAGAAACGTTCGAAGATTCGCTCCAACTCCTCTTCCTTGATGCCGATTCCCTGATCCTTGACTGCGACCTCTGCCACGTCATCAACTGCCCTAACTTCGACGGCGATGTGAGTGCCTTCTGGGGAATAGTTAATTGCATTCTCGATGAGATTGTGAACTGCCATAACCAACTGTTCATGATCTCCGAGGACCCACAACTCCTCTTTGCCGGCAAGTTCAACATCAATCTTTCGCGCTTCAGCGTTCGTCTCTGCTTGCTTCATTGCCTGACGTGCAACGTCAACCAGTTCGACTGGATTTGGATTCATCAAGGGATCTTCACCCTGCAGTCGGGAGAGATTAATGATCTCTCGAACTAAGTCTTCAAGTCGTTTAGCTTCGTTCTTGATTCTTGACGCGAAACGCTCCATTGCCTCAGGTTCATCACGTGCAGATGAGATCGCTTCGCTCAAAAGAGAAAGTGCGCCGATGGGTGTCTTCAACTCATGGGAGATGTTTGCGATGAAGTCACGTCGAATCGCATCTACTCGAGCTTTCTCGCTCTCATCATTTATCAGGATCAAAATGCTCTTTGTATCGAGTGAAGTGACTGCAATCTTCACCCTGCGCTTACCTTCACCAAGCCGGCCACGGGGAATCTCGATTATTCCTTGGTGAGGTCGATCAGTTCTTCGCACTGCCCTGATAATTGCTAGTAGTTCATCGCCAAAGACTCGGTCATCCTTGATGATATTAAGGGTGGATATGCCTGCTGATTGAAAAACTGGTCTGTCGTCACCGTCAATGATGAGAACGTCATCCTCAAGCAGTTCCAATACTCGAGACAAAGAAGTGGGGATCGGGCTGAGATCAAAATCCTCAGCGGTGTAGGCCACTTCGTCATTTCGAAAAATCATCGAGCTTTGCGCTCCATGGCTTCATCGTAGATTGCCGCAGAGGATTTGTGGATTTCGCGCCCACCGCAATCTGCAACCCAACGGCGATTAACCTCTCGTTCACCTCGAAGATTTCCCGCATTCATCTAATCTCGCATAGGCTAAGCCCATGGCATGGTTGCGCACGGCGTTCCAAGACGAACTTGATGGGGTAACCACCTCACTTGTCGAACTCTCAGTCTTGGTCAATGAAGCGATGCAGAAAGCGACTCATGCACTCCTCACGGCAAATCTGAGCGAGGCCGAGGAAGTGATCTCCTCCGATGATCGAGTCGATGCGATGGCACATGATCTCGACAATCGCATCATTGAAATCATCGCCAGACAACAGCCGGTTGCTAGTGACCTACGTGCGCTTGTCACGGCGCTTCGAATGAGCTCTGATCTGGAACGAATGGGAGATATGGCTCATCACGTCGCAAAAATCACCCGACTCCGACATCCTGCTGCTGCGATTCCATCTGAACTTCTCTTGACCATTGAAGAGATGGGTAAGTGTGTAAGAGTCGTCGCAGAGAAATGCACTTTAGTGATCACTGAACGAGACCTTGATAAGGCGCTGGAGATGGAGCGAGATGACGACGAGGTAGATCGCCTTCATCGTAAGCTCTTTGCCACACTTCTCGATGAGAGTTGGCCCCATGGGACAGAGACCGCCATTGATATGACCCTCCTTGGCCGCTACTACGAGCGATATGCAGATCATGCAGTTTCAATCGCTCGGCGCGTTTACTTTCTCGTGACCGGAAAATATTCGGACGATTCGGAGTAGTTACTTCTTTCCCTGGTTTGCGACTGCCTCAATAGCTACTCGGGCAGCCTCCGGATCCAGATACTCGCCACCCTTCTGGATCGGCTCAAAGTCTTCGTCAAAGCGATAGAGCAATGGAACACCAGTCGGAATGTTCACTTGGGCAATCTCTTCATCAGAGATGCAATCGATGTGTTTGACGATAGCCCTGATTGAATTTCCATGAGCGACAACCAGAGTACGCAGTCCGTTGCGCATATCAACGGCAATATCGTTGGTTAGATAAGGGATCAAGCGATCCACTACATCCTTGAGGCATTCGGTGCGAGGCAGATCCGAGCCAAGAGATGCGTAGCGAGGATCTCTCGATTGCGAATACTCGTCATCATTATCGATGGGTGGCGGAGGTACATCAAACGAGCGGCGCCAGAGTTGGAATTGATCCTCACCGTATTGCTCAAGAGTGGCCTTCTTATCCTTACCTTGAAGCGCACCGTAATGGCGTTCGTTGAGACGCCAACTCCTTCGCACCGGAATCCAATCCCGATTCGCCTCGGCCAGAGCGTAATTGGCGGTATGGATAGCTCGCTTTAACAAAGATGTGTGGAGGACATCCGGAAGGAGAGATTTCTCTTTGAGTAACTCGCCTCCGCGCTTTGCTTCTGAGATACCCTTATCTGAGAGGGCAACATCGACCCAACCTGTAAATAGATTCTTGGCATTCCATTCGCTCTCACCATGGCGTAGCAAGATTAATTCCATAGTCATGTGGCTTATCTTGCCATCAACGCTTCACTCATGAGATTAAATGCTCAAAAGCTTTGAGGTTTGCGAGGGATTCGCCACGCGAAAGGCGCCATGCCCACTCACGCCGAATCGCAGATGAAAAACCCAACTCCAAGAGCGGATTGAAGGCGCCGTCGGCATATTGAAGGACTGAACCAATGACTTTATCCAGTTCACTATCGGTAACAGCCGCATGGGAGAGACGCCCAACAAGATATATGTCACCGAGTTCATTGAGTGCGAATGCAACGGCATACATCGATGCATTCCGCTTCAGCATCCACTCATGAACTTCCGCCAAGTTCTCATCCGGTTTTCGAATTACGAATGCGCTCACTCCCAGTGAGTGATCTCCAATAGTCAGTGCGCAATGAGTCTCAAGTTTTGATGTGCCAGGAAGCGTCACCATAAAGGTGCGATGATCAACTTGTTCAAAAGCAAGGTGATGCGACTCAAGGAATTCTTCGACTCTAGCCCCGGTGCGACGTTGATGAGCTAGTAAGTCGTCCATGGGAGTTCTTAAGCTAGATTGAATCGATCAGTACGGTTGATTTCAGCCTTAGATTCACTCAGTACTTTGTCATAGACATCCAGAATTGTCCTCGCTGTCTGATCCCAGCCGAAATTCTCAGCATGTTTCACAGCCCCGAGCGAGAGAATCAAGCGTCGCTGTGGCTGTGCGAAGAGGCGAAGCAATACTGCGCTCCAGGCCTTGGGATCATGTCCATCAACCAGCGAACCCGAAATACCGTCAGCTACCGCAGCACGAAGCCCACCCACCGCTGTAGCGACAACAGGTGTTCCACAAGCTTGCGCCTCAAGTGCCACTAAACCAAATGATTCGCTATAGCTAGGGACGCAAACCAGATCTGATGCTCGATACCAGTCAGGGAGATCATTGCGTGCTATCGGTGGCAAGAACTTCACTACATCGGCAACACCAATCCATTTTGCTAACTTCGCCAATCGCTCCGGTTCGCCCTCGCCATTTCCTGATGCACCACCGATGATCAGTACCAGGACTTTCTCGCGAAGGAGCGGGCTATGTGCCACCATCTCGGCAGCTGCGCGAATCAAGACTTCAGGGCCCTTATGCGGCTGAATGCGACCAACAAAGGTCAATATGAATTTATCTTCAGGTATCCCAAGTTTTTGTCGAGTAGCTATTCGTCCAATACCTGGCTTGAACTCATTGAGATTCACTCCTGGGGTAGCAACGAATACTCGCTCCGGACAGGCACTGTAGAGCGAAACCAGGCTTGCTGCCTCAGAATCAGTATTTGCAATGATGGCGCTAGCGGCTTGGGCAACTTCTTCCTCACCAATTGCACGACTTAAAGGTTCTGGATTCTCACCTTCTGCCAGCGAAAGATTCTTGACTCGCGCAGTTGTGTGGAAAGTATGAACGAAAGGTGTGCCGTTTTTCTCCGAGATCGCTCGGGCCAATATTCCAGAACTCCAGTAATGAGAGTGGATGATTTCGTAACCCTCATCTTCTTCCAGATGGCGAAAGAAGTCACGTTCTAGAGGCTTCATGAGCGCGGGGATATCACTCTTACTAACCCCAAGATAAGGATGTGCGTGGAGATGTTTCACCCTGACGCCCGGTGAAAGATCAACAACTCGTGGCAGGGATTCATCGCTTGCTCGGGTGAAGATATCGACAGATATGCCCGACGCTGCCATGCGCTTAGCGCTCTCAACAACGTAAATATTCATCCCACCCGCATCACCGGTTCCGGCTTGATCCAGTGGCGAGGTGTGGAGCATCAACTTCGCAATACGCCGAGGTGGATGACCAGCACTCGATTCATTGCGGGATTTATCAGGAGACATCAGAGAGGAGTTTACTCGCGCGAATCTCCCCCACAACCCGACCATCTCCAAATACAGGAACTCGATCGAAGTGAAGTTCTGCCCCTAGATGCGAAAGGCTCGCAGCAAGCAAGGGCCAGTCACCTCGCTGAGATCCATCACTCATCTTCCAAACAACCGTTCCTTTGCCACGAATCGAAGCAATCATCACACCTTCTGCTCCGTCCTTAGCAAAGAGATTTGGGATTTGTCGCATGGATTCGGTAATTATGCGACCGTCACCACTTACCATCTCCGGAAATTCTCGACAGGCATGAAAAACAGATAGGTGAGCCTGGTCATTTGAATTCACAAGATTATGGATTGACTTCGCGAGTCCCCTCAGTGAAAGTGCAAAAAGAGGGGCGCCACAGCCATCGACGGAGATTTTCTCAATCACTTCTCCCGATAGATTCTCGAGTTCTTTCTTGATGAGCAGTTGGAGTGGATGGTCTTGATTCTTATAACTTTCAATATCCCACCCATTAATTTTTGAAGTAGCCACCATTCCAGCATGTTTACCACTGCAGTTTGCAGCTAACGATGAGGGAGCCTTATCGCCCCATGCCCGTCTCTCCTTCACTCCCAGCGGCCGGTCTGGAGTGTTCTTAAGCGAGGAAGGATTGAGCCCCGCACTCTTTAGAATTTTCTCTGCACTCTCAAGATGTCGCTGGCTTCCTGCATGACTTGCCGAAACTAGCGCGAGCTCTTGGGCTTCTAACTTCAGACCAGCTCGCACCATTGCTGAACTCTGAATCCCTTTGATTGCCGAACGTGGATAGATTACTAAATCTGCGCCGCCTATTGACTTAACTTCCCTCCCCGCTTCATCAAGGATAAGAAGGTGGCCATGATGAACGGACTCGACCATCCCATCTCGGATAGTCTCAACTAAAATCTCACCGCTGAGTGCCGGTCTGAGCTCTCTATTCATGGTAAATGATCATCTCTACGAACGAGCAAGTGTTGACCAGATGTGAGCCTGAAGTTCCTTGCCAGGGACTGCCATGTCGTAAGCAAAGAAGAGTTCGCCCTCGACTAATCCATAGAGTCGTGATCCTTCTGTGACACTTTTAGCAGTTGGCGCCGAATATCCCCGATCCATTACCAACTGAATTTTTGGACCTTCAAAACGTCCAAGCCAACCCTCGGTGATCCCTGAGCTATGCGCAATCAAGACTTCAAGCACGTTATTCGGCTTGACTCGCCAGAAACCGGTTTCACTTGCTGCAGGTCGGACAATGTCATCGTTCTCATCAATAATCCAAGAACGCGAGAAATATGTGAGGAAACCTCTGCCATCATGATTGAAGGTGACTTCTTGGGCGAAATCAAAACGATCAATCCCTGGATAATCACCATGACCCTTGCCGCGCCACGTTCCAACAAGCCATGCGAGTGGATTGAGG
>SYAN01000023.1 GCA_005787575.1 Actinomycetota bacterium
GAGTTGAAGCAACTTCGCTACATGAAAGGCGATGGAGGAATCGGTCAATACACCGGTGACTACGATTCGTTTACCCTCAACAATGCTCATTAATTTCCCATTCCAAGTCCGCCATCAATTGGAATCACCGCTCCGGTGATGTATCGAGCTGAATCCGAGGCAAGGAACGAGGCTAACTCCGCAACTTCGCCCGGTGTTGCAAATCGGCCGAGTGGAATATCTGTAAGAATTTCTTGCTTTCGATCCTCACTAAGTTCGGAGGTCATATCAGTCTCGATGAATCCCGGCGCAATGACGTTGATTCGAATCGATCGGCTACCAAGTTCGCGGGCCAACGATCGAGCCAGGCCAATCAAGCCAGACTTACTCGCCGAATAGTTCGCTTGTCCGGCAGAGCCACTCATTCCAACCACTGACCCAATAAAGGTGATGGACCCTTTGCGCGCCTTAAGCAGGGACTTCGCTGCCCGTTGTGCGAGGAGGAATGATCCTTTGAGATTGGATTCGATCACCATATCGAAATCTGCTTCGCTCATTCGAAGGCTCAGACCATCCTTGGTAACGCCAGCATTGCAGACCAAAGCCTCGAAATTCACTTCAGAGCTCTCGATCTCGGTAAAGAGGTTTTCGATCCCCTCCCTATTGCGCACATCGAGCTGAAACCATCTAAATGGCCTATCGGCCGGTTCGCTCCGATACGTTGCGAATACTTCGTAACCCAAAGTAAAGAACCGATCTGCGATCGCTAATCCAATCCCCCGATTGGCACCTGATACAAGGACTGCGGGCTTCACGACTGTGACTTTACTCGCCCACATCTGTTTTTCGAACCTGACTCAGCCGATCTCCTCATCTTTCTAAAGTGCTACCCCTCATCCCAAGCCCTACCCTTCGAGAGTGAAGTCGGTTCCGCAAGAGTCATCAAACGAGAAGGCGACACCAGGCGTCATCGTCCATTCAATTACAGATGCCCAGGTCGGACTCACTGAAGACCAATCAGGTCGACAACGTCGCTATTTCATCTCCATGATGATTCGCACCTTCTGTTTCATTTTGGCAGTCGTACTCCCGAATCCATACCGTTGGTTCGCCTTAGCAGGCGCCGTCACACTTCCATACATTGCTGTTGTTGTCGCGAACGCTGGGCGCGAGACGATCAGATTACGAAGATCGAATCCAAGCGATCTGAAGGCTCTTGAGGGTTGACCAAGTCGACCGAGATGTTGCGGCTAGCCAAACTTTTCTTCGGTTCGAAACGTTCCTTTGGTCTTACTTCACTTGCTCTATTACTTCTGTCTTTCTGCGTGATAGCGGGCAACTGGCAATATCAACGAGGGGAAGATCGAAGAGCCGAGAATCAAATAGTTCGCGGCAATTTCGAGAAACCAGTCATCGCTCTGCCGAAGAACTTAGAGAAAGACCGTTCCTCCTATCAGGGCCGACTTGTGCGCATCAATGGTCGCTTTCTTCCAGATCAAGAGATTTTGATGCGGAATCGATATTTTCAAGAACAATATGGCTTCGCAGTTGCGACGCTCTTTGAGCTCGATGATGGCCGCTTAGTTTGGATCGATCGCGGCTGGGTCAAAGCTGGGGCCTCTGCTACCGCGGTGCCTGAAATCGAAAGTGTTCCACGATCGAATCTCTCTTTAATAGTGCGCTTTCGCGATGATGCTCTCGACGCGAAGATTCGCGGAAGCTTCTTCGCAACCGGGAAAGGGCAATCTCAACTCGCTAGATGGAATGAAGAGGAAAAAGTTGAAAGCGAAGACTTCTATTTCGACCTCATCGGCGGGGATTTCAAACCTCTGGTACCAACCCCCGCTCCCCTAGTAAGTGATGGCCCTCATATGGCCTATGCGATTCAATGGTGGTTCTTTGGTGTGTTAGTACTCTTCGGTCGCGTCTTAATTGCACTAGAAGATTTACGGAGTGAAAAACGATAGATCAGTTGAAGGCTTGCTTGCCGACCAAGTCCGCGTAGAGGCCTCCCCTGGATAACAGCTCGTCGTGCTTTCCCCGTTCGACCAAGTGTCCCTGTTCTATCACCAAGATCTGATCGGCTGATTTTACGGTGGAGAGTCGATGCGCGATCACGATGCTGGTCCTGCCTTTGAGAGCAGTGGTCAGCGCCTCTTGAACTAGCGATTCATTCTCAGAATCAAGATGAGCGGTTGCTTCATCGAGGATAACGATTCGTGGAGCTTTCAAGAGAAGACGAGCAATTGCAAGTCGCTGCTTCTCTCCGCCAGAGAGACGATGGCCTCGCTCACCGACAACCGTCTCAAAGCCATTAGGGAGGGAGTCAATCAGTTGCATAATCTGCGCAGCGGCGCATGCCTCGCGCATCTGGAGCTCGGTTGCATCTGTTTTTGCATACCGAAGATTTTCAGCGATTGTGTCATGAAAGAGATGGGGATCTTGGGTCACTGTCCCAATTGAATCCCGGAGTTGGCTAAGGCTAAGTTCCCTGATATCAATATCTCCGATTCGAATTGCGCCTTCATTGACGTCATAAAGTCTTGGTATCAATGCGGAGATGGTGGTCTTGCCAGCACCAGAGGGGCCAACCAGTGCTGCAAAAGAACCAGCAGAAATTGTGAAGCTCAAGTCACTCAAGATTTCACCTGACTGAATTACTTCGGGTTTAGCTGCTGATTCCAATGAAGCGAGAGAAATTTCCTCTGGCTTTGGATATCGAAACGAGACGCGATCGAAAGTCAGCTCTAAGGGACCTGGTGGAAGGTTCTTTGGCGAAGTGGGGTCGGAGACCATCGGTTTAAGATCAAGAACCTCAAATACGCGCTCAAAAGAAACGAGTGCAGTCATCACATCAACTCGCACATTAGAGAGGGAGGTAAGGGGTCCATAGAGTCGAACTAGAAGGGTGGTGATAGCGAGCAAAGTACCCAAAGAGATGGCGCCGCTAATCGTTAGTTGTCCCCCGACGCCGTAAGCAATCGCTGTTGCTATCGCAGCGACAGAAGTTAGGGCAATGAAGAAGGATCGATTAAGTAGTGCGATAGATACTCCGATATTTGCAACTCTTCGAGCGCGATGGCTAAAGGATCTACTCTCGCTTCTCTCATTTCCGTAGAGCTTGACTAAGAGAGCTCCCGAAACGTTGAATCGCTCCGTCATCAGAGAGGACATCTCAGCGTTGAGATTAAAAGACTCCTTTGTCAGGAATTGGAGCTTCTTTCCCACCCATTTGGTTGGCGCTAGAAATAGCGGAAGCAAGAGCAGGGAGATAATGGTTATCTGCCACGAAAGAATCATCATCGTCACTAAGACCAAAACCAGCGATAAAACGTTGCTTATCACTCCGCTAAGCGTTGCGGTGAAGGCCTGTTGGGCGCCGATGACATCTTGATTGATTCGAGAGATCAGAGCGCCCGTCTGGGTGCGCGTGAAGAAAGCGATTGACTGGGTTTGGACGTGATCAAAAACAGCACTACGAAGATCAAAGATCAGCCCCTCTCCGATCTTGGCGGAATACCAACGACCAATCATGTTGAAGAGGGCATCAATGAGTGCGATTGCTGCGACTGCGACTGAGAGCGAAGTTACGAGACCAGAATTGCCGGGGATGACTCCCTCATCAATAAGTCGTTTCAGAAGAAGTGGCGTAGCAACCACCAGAAGCGCGTCAACCACAACGGTTACAAGATAGAGAGCTAAGGGACGCTTATATGGCTTGGCGAATCCGACGATACGTTTGATGGTGCCCGGCTTGAGTTTCTGGTCCTTGACCGACTGATCGGCCGTCATCGAGCGATGCGTCATCCAAATCGCATGCATACTCATGGCGTTATAAACCTATATCCAGAAGGTTGGTCTCTTGCCGTTTTGAGAGGAGATATCTCAAACTGTGAAGCCGATAGCTCGGAGCTGTTCCCGACCATCATCGGTTATTCGATTAGGACCCCAAGGAGGCATCCAGACCCAGTTGATACGAACATCATTGACGAGTTGTGAGAGCGCTTCTCTGGTCTGATCTTCAATCACATCTTGCAGCGGACAAGCGGCAGAGGTGAGCGTCATATCCAAAACAGCAACGTTATCTGACTCTAAAGTCATGTCGTAGATGAGACCAAGATCCACCACATTAATGCCTAGTTCAGGGTCGATAACATCCTTCATCGCTTCAGAGATATCAGCGACCGAAACAGCTCTCTTTTCGCTCATTCTTAGCACCCCTCTGCCATTACTTGCTCATCATATCTTGCCAACTCTTATTCATTTACTAATCGATTAGCTTCGCTTGAAGCATCGCATCTTTCAGCGCCATCCACCCGAGAAGCGCGCACTTGATGCGAGCCGGATATTTTGAGACTCCAGCAAAGGCGACCGCATCGCCCAAAACTTCCGGGTCTCCGCTGATAGTTCCCTTGCTCGACATCACTTCAGAGAATGCCTCAATTATCCCAAAGGCCTCAGAGGAACTTTTTCCCTTGACTAGATCACTCAGTACCGATGTTGACGCTTGCGAGATAGAACAGCCAATTCCATCCCACGTGACACCGAGTTTCATTTCACCATCAAGTTCAAGGTTCAGATCCAC
>SYAN01000101.1 GCA_005787575.1 Actinomycetota bacterium
ACGATTGCCTTCGCGATATCGCCGGAATATTGCAGTCCACCATCTGCAATCAAAGGCACATCAGATTTCAGACAGGCTTTAGCTGCTTCCATGATTGCAGTGATCTGCGGTACGCCGACTCCTGCCACAACTCGCGTTGTGCAGATCGATCCGGGACCGACCCCTACTTTCACTGCATCTGCTCCAGCATTGATGAGGGCCTGCGCACCAGCTCTTGTTGCGACATTCCCGCCGATGACTTCTTGATCTGGAAAGGCTTTCTTTATCCGCTCGATTGCATCAAGGACCGCGCGGTGATGACCATGAGCGGTATCGACGACAACTACATCTACCCCGGCATCAATTAGAGCTTGCGCACGATCAAATCCGTCATCGCCCACCCCTACCGCTGCACCGACGAGGAGTGAGGCACCTTTGACGAGTTTGACGTGAGTTACTTGTTCTTCCACCGCGAGGTTTCGGTGGATGATTCCTATTCCACCAGCCTTTGCCATAGCGATTGCCATCGCAGATTCGGTCACGGTATCCATCGCCGATGAGACCAGCGGAACGGAGAGTCGGATATTTCGCGTCAACTGGGTCGCAGTCTCAACCTCACTCGGCACGACGTTCGAGGCATCAGGAAGAAGGAGGACATCGTCGTAGGTGAGTCCGAGCATTGAGACTTTTTCATTGAAGTCTGGCTTTAGCGCATCGGATCTGTGAGCCTCAAACACCTGGTCATTCTAACCACCAGAAATCAGCGATTTTCCGCCAGATTTACGCGGATTGATAACTAAACGGCAACTTCATTCACCGATAGCGTGAATGATCTCCTGAACCGCTCGAGAAAGTTCATCAACATGCACCACTTTTTGTTTTGATGGGGTCTGCGTCGGGAACCCGATTCCTTCTCGATACCAACCTGGTCCACCTAAGACGATTCGTGGCGCAGGTCGAACCGCTGGGATTTCGGCGAGCGCCTCAATTTCTGCATGGCGCGAAATCTGAGCCCATAGAAATACGGCTGGCGGCGCTGTTCGCTTAACTGTTGCAACGACCGCTTCAAGAGGAGTCCGCGCTCCAAGGAAATGAGTTTCGATATCCATATGCGAGAGAGCAACTTGAAGGGCAAAGAGTGCCAGTGAGTGAGTCTCCTCCCCGATACATGCGAGAAGGACAGGGCGGGCATTCTTTGCATCAGTGACCTCTTTGACTTCACTTTGCAAGATGCTCTTGATGATCTCTGAGAACATGTGCTCGACTTCGATTCCCGAACCAGTCACTGCCCACTCATCACCGATCAAAATAAGACAAGGAACTATCACTTCACTCCACGCGCGAATAATTCCGTTCTTCTTCACTTCAGAAGCGAGGAGTTCCTTCACAAACTGGCGATCCAAAGCTTGCGCCGCACGCATAAGAGAATCAACTAACTCTTCGCGAACTTCGAATTCATTGGGCATCATCTCGATGAAGTTGGCTTTGCCGAGATTTTCATCCTGAAGATTGAGCGCTTGCCCGGCCGCTTGTGCTGGTGGTACGCCAGCGATAACGAGTTTTCGCATCAAAGTCAGACGAGCCAAATCAATCGAGTTGTAACGGCGATGTTCGCCTTGTGTATGTCCTGAAGGACCTAATCCATAACGACGATCCCAGGTTCGAAGCGTCGCGGGCGCCACACCCAGACGTCTTGCGACAGCCGCTACCGTGAGAGATTCGTCCTTGACATTGAGAGTCGAAGTCGCCCGAACGTTCTCACTCTTTGGGGCGGAGGGCTTCACCGCCTAAGAGTGCGGTAAAGGCCCTCGACCTGCCACTTGAAAGTCCTCAACCCCAAAAAACACGCTCACGTCTGGGTTGGGTCCGGGTCCGCTCAGCCCTGACCGACGGAGGAAACCTCTAGGCATTTTCCCAGCCCGCCACGCCGAAAAGGGGGCTTGAACAACCTATGAAGCGATTGCTACTCTCCCGCCCACCTTAGAGCCAAAGGAAGCAGGAATACAAATGACTGAAGTATCAAGACTTCCCAAGCCAGTAGCAGCCTCCTGGGAATGGCAGCAACAAGGCGCATGCCGAGCCCTTCCTACTGACATGTTCTTCCACCCAGAAAATGAGCGTGGTCCACGACGCAAGGCACGCGAGATGGCGGCCAAAGCAGTCTGCAACTCATGCCCAGTGATCGCACAGTGTCGAGCACATGCACTCGCAGTACAAGAGCCTTACGGAATTTGGGGCGGACTCTCTGAAGAAGAGCGCATCGAAATCCTTTCTCGTTCACAACGACGAGGCATCTACTCAGTTTCCTAATAATCGAAAGAAGTTTTCCTTCCTCCTAAGGAAAAAAAGAAAGAGCCGGGAAGTCGAGTCCCGGCTCTTTTACTTTTTACAGCAGTTGCGCAAATCAATGAAATAAAACTTGTTACTTCTTCTTATAGCCCTTCGGGCATTTTGGATTCTCAGCTGAGACTTTCTTTGTGATCTTTCCCTTAACGCATGTGATCGTCACCTTCTTGGCTGGTGCAGTCACGACAGCAGGCGTTGCAGTAGCCGAAGGAGTTGGAGTGGCCACTGCCGCAGCTACGGTGGGAGACGGCTTGGCAGTGGGCGTAGGAGTAGGTGTTGGCTCTGGTGGAATGTCCAACTTAACTTTTATCTTTGGCGCCGAATAGTGGAAGTTCTTCGCGCTGAAGGTGACCCACCCCGATCGCGTATTCATAACCGTAGTCGCCACTTGCTGTTCACCGTTATCGCTTGTCACTTCAACTCGTGCAGTGGCCTTGGGGAATCCTTTACCCCAGACACAGGTAGCGATGTCCTCACGAATTACAAGATCGTATTCTCCAGCTTTCTTTACACCCTTTGAGTCTTTATGCGGAGCAGCGACTGCATAACTCAGTGATTGATCTGCCTTGTCGTAGACCGGAGCAGCTGCGTCATAGACGGTCGCATTTGTGGTCATGATTCCGGTGACACCGCGTGCATCTTTCAAGCAGTTATTCATCGCAGGAGCGATGTAGCCC
>SYAN01000102.1 GCA_005787575.1 Actinomycetota bacterium
AGAAAGTCTGTCGAACCTTGCGGCGGGGAATGTATTGCCGGATCGACATGAGGGGATTGTAACTTTCTACCAATCTCCAGACTCTTCAAGAACTGCAAAGCGAGCGAACATCTCCTCCGAATACCAGCCAATCTCCTTTGTGGCCTCTATCGCTCGCTTATGAGCCGGGGAGCGATAGGCAAAGTCTCTAATCGCAGTCGGTGATTCCCAGAGGGAGAAAGTCCCTTGTAAGCCGATAGGAGCTTCTCCAATCCCAATCGCTTTGATCAATCCAGGACTTGCATGCAGGCTCTCATTCACAGGAGGGACAGCACGCCAGAACTTGAGATTGTCATGCCACTTGATTCGCGCCCTGGTTATTGCTGCAACTCGTCCATTCCACGACTTGACCTCAGCCATGCTATTTGGCAGAAGCACTCCATCAAATGGAGTTTTCTTGGACCAAGAGCCATGGACCGATATCGGGGCTAGACGAAAGACCTTCATAGCCTTAGCGCGATGCATCCAATGCTCTAACGATGGGAATGATTCACCCACCATCAACGCTCCCCATCTAAATGGATCGGCATCCCTTACGGTGAATGTCTCACCTGTGCCGGTTCCAAGTAGTTTCCAAAAATCGAGGTCTGCCCGTCGCATGATTCTTCGATCGAGTGCCATTCTAAAAATGGCCCACGGAATGTTCTTGCCTTCTAGACGAAAGAAGACGACTCGGATTTCCTTCATCGTCGCCCAGCTGTGGTCAAGATTTCTGCAACGACTTCAGGAACGCTATCCCACATCGGTGCATGACCAGTTGCAGGCAAAATAACCCATCGAGAATGCCCTGGCACTAGCGATCTTTCTTGGCAGGTCGTAGCAGGAAGTGTGTTGTCGCTATCGCCGAAAATGACAGTCACTGGAATGCTCGGTGAGATCTCGCTTTCAAATCTCTTCATCAACATCCCATCAAAGACTGGGTAATAGCCGGTGGACTCCGACATTGCTTTGACGGCGTCGATACATAAGAGATACGGGAATTGTTTCCATCGAGGGCTAACTGTGGCAAAGCCAAGTGAGCGAGCCCAATCGAAATGCAAGAAGAGTGGGGTGAGAGGCTTCGTTGCCTTTGCAAACATTCGAAGGAATGCTGTTGCTGGGTAACGTCGTTGGAACGGATTGATCCAGAGTCCTGCCGGCGCGAGAGCAGTCACCGATTTGATGGGGTTGGAGAAATGAGCTGCCATCTCAAGTGTCACCCAGCCACCAAGTGAGTTTCCGACCAAGTGATAGTCAGAGGAGATAGAACTCATCTCGTCATGAATCATATGTGCCAGTGAAATCGGGTCCATCGCCATGCCTTTGGCATAAGGAGATCGACCATGTCCCGGCAGGTCGATAGTGATAACGCGGAAATGTTTTCGAAGTTCTGGGAGCAGAAGGCGCCACGCCGTACTTGCCGAACCCATGCCATGAACTAAGAGGATGTCCTCAAACTCTTCTCGTGAGACATCTCCCGAGCGTTTGAAGCCAGTTAGCGGTGGAAAGACTTGAGTAACAAGAGTCATGATTTTCCTGGGCAATTACCTGGACGAGGAGAGCGTCTTATATCGACGAAGGAAATAGAGCGCAATCACGAATGCTGGAAGTGCATTGATGCGCTCCGGTTCTGACCTAGATATGAGATTGACTAGCGTGCTCAAGAAGAAAACGAGGGAGATAAATAGATGGATTGTCGAACCGAATCTTTGGGAGTTCCTTCTATCTGCTATTGCAAACCAGAGAAGAGCAAGAGTGAAAACTGTCATCACAAGATAGATGAGTCGAAGCCCTAGTGGATACTGATGAAATCCTCCTCCAGCGACTCGGTTGGAGAATCGCTCATCTCCCAAAACCACAGTAGTGGTCAGTGTTAAGTTCCAAAGCAATGAGGAGATCACTAGCCCAAGGAGCAAAGGACTCTTCTTAGCAATCACTGTTGGCTCACTCTCATGCTTATTGCTCCAGTAACGGCTTGCAATTCATTAAATGACGTTGGAAATACTGCATGAGGATGGCCTGCTGCAGCCCAAACCACTTGGTAATCATTCAAAGCTTCATCAATCAGAATCTTTGCTTGCATGGTGAGGTTCTCACTTTGCCAACCGATTGGCGCTACACCGCCGACAGAGAATCCACTCACTGATTTCACCCAATCGATATCAGCCCTGGAGAGCTTGGTTACGCCAAGGGCATTTGCAACCATCTCGGTATCGACTCGATGACGCCCGGAAGTGATGATCAGGAGAGGGGAGCCGTCAGGGAGTTGGAAGACGAGAGATGAGGCGATTTGACCAACCTCTACGCCAAGTGCAGCGGCTGCTTCTGCGGCAGTCTTCGCGCTTTCGCTCAAAACCTTTATCTCACCGGGAAGGGAATTGGCCTCGATAGCAGCGCGCACTCGCTTTACTGCTGCCTTGGATAGAACTTCTTCCATAACGGCGCAGGTTATCCCTTTCGGGCGAGCATCTCCTGCATCTTGGAGATCTCTTCATTCTGCGCGGTGAAGATTGCTTCGCCCAGAGAAGAAAGTCTGGCCGACTCTCCAACGAGTGCGACCATATCAATGGCGCCCTCATGATGTTTGATCATCCCTGAGAGAAATAGTCGATCGAATTCAATCCCAGTAGCTTCGGCAAGTTCGCTCAACTCAGCTTCGGAGAGCATTCCATGCATATGCGCCATATGACTCGATGGATCTTCTTGTATGCCAAACTCTTTCAAAAGTGATCGCATCTGTTCTATCTCGGGTCCCTGGGCATCCCTAATCTGCTCGGCTAGTTTGATTACTTCATCATCATTGCTCTTGGTGAGCGCAAGCTCAGACATCTCGATGGCTTGCTGATGGTGGGGGATCATCATGGTCAGGAAGTCGATCTCAGAAGATGTGAGCGCCGTAGTGGAATCAGTTGGCTTCGAATCCTTACCAACCACCAACGCGAAAACCGCAATAGAAAAGAGTGTGATCACGACTGCGAATATGGTGCGAAGACGCTTTGATGAAATCGACGCCATGGGAAGGAGTCTAGGAGGAAATCAGAAATGTCTCTAGGAGAGTGAAAAGTGAGACCCCGAAAAGGAGAAATGCAAATGACTTCTTGAGCAAATCCGAGGAGATTTTGAGTCGTGCGGCAAGGGTTGAGACCAAGATCGCGATTACAGCCATGATTATGGGTAGGTGCCAGGAGACTTCACTCCAACTTTCAAATCGTGAGAGAAAAGCGATGCTGGAGTTGAGGAAAATGATCACCAGCGAAGTCCCGGAAGCTTTGGCAAGTGGGGTGTTGTAGAAGAGAACAAGGATAGGGATTGCGATGAATCCGCCCCCGATGCCGAATGTTCCAGTTATAGCCCCGATTGTGAGCGCAAGTAAAACGAGAACTGGCTTAGACATCCTCTGCTCTACTCCGGGGTTCAGAGGTTTTAGGAGCATCGACCAACCAGCGATAGCGAGGACTAGCGCAAGACCGGTGGTGATAAATGGTTCACTGAAATCCTTTGCAAAGTTGGCGAAGGTGATATTCGTAGCGAGTCCAAGTGTTGAGATAGTGATTGCTTCACGGAGCAGAACTTCACCTTTTTTCCAGCGGACTACTGCTCCAGCGAGTGCAGCAAGTCCCACAACGACCATGGCTGCTGTCGTTGCCTGGAAGGGTGTGAAGCCAAGGAGATAGATCATGATGGGAAGGGCGAGCATCGCGCCACCAGCGCCAACAAATCCCAGGACGAGGCCGATGAATAGGCCAGCGAGGAGTGCTATCACTATTTCCATGAGACGGAACTATCCCATAACAAAACCCCAGGCTCTTGATGTGCCTGGGGTTTTGAATGAAGAGCTTTTAAATCAAGTGTTACTTATCAAGATTGAAGAAAGATTCAGTCACTGTTGGTCCGAACTCGGTTCCTGTTGCAAGGAGTGCAAAGAGGATGAGTGCAGCACCAGCGAGTGAGAGATTCTTCATGAAGTTGATCATCTCGCCTTGCTTAGCCTGTGCATCTTCGATGGTCCAGAAGTTGTGCATCATGAATGCAGTAGGAATCAAGAAGATTGCCAAGAGCAGTGCGCCGAGGTCAGCATAGATTCCGAAGGCGATGTAGATACCGCCGAGGAGAATGACGAGACCTGAGAGAAGGACTGAGAATTTAGCTGCGGGGACTTTCTTGAACTGGGCATAGCCAGTCATCGCATCTCGCTGGGTGAAGTGTGCAAGACCGGATGAGATGAAGAGGAGTGCGAAGAGCACTCGACCGATGACGAGGACGATATCCATGGAGCTCCTTAACGTAGATTGTGGGAAGTCGTTGAAGATTAAACTAGTTTGGTTGAAAGTTCAACAAAAACGCCCATTCGACACGCCGAACAGGCGTTTTTGCCGTTCCCTACCCCATTAAGGAATCCAGGTAAACCTTCCTTCCCCGACATTCTTGGCGTACCGAGAATCGCCCTCTGGAATTTCAGGTAGCCCCGCTGCATTCTTCGGAAATGAAAGTAAGTAATCGAAGAGTGCCTGTTCGTAGGAGATGCCGAATCCGGTCTTGGTCAATTTGGCCAATGTTGGAAAGTTGTCACCGCCGTCTGCGGTGAAACTATTTGTAACTAGTGTCACCGCCGGAGCGCCTGAGACAACCTGGCCAGCCTTTACGAGCGCTCGCCCATCGGA
>SYAN01000103.1 GCA_005787575.1 Actinomycetota bacterium
CCTCCGGTGATAACGCAGGGTGGCTTCGCGCGAGGTTGGGTAGTGAGACCGGACCGATCATTGATGAAAGTGGTGAGAAGTTAGGTGAACATCGTGGCGCATACACCTACACAGTTGGACAGCGACGAGGCCTGGGTATCACCAAGCCACGTGAAGATGGCGCACCACGGTATGTGCTTCGTATTGAGCCCATCTCCAACACCGTTGTCGTAGGCGAGCGAGATTCTCTGGCCATATCCGAGATCATTGGAGAGCGTGTGATTTGGTGCGGGCCGACGCCGAAGGAGGCTATTGCTGGTTCGAATTCAGGGTCCAATTCAGGGTCGACTTCACGGTCTGCGCGAGGAATGGTCCAGGTTCGCGCACATGGAAAAGCTATTAGCTGTAGTTACACAATCGTCGGCGAAGAAAATGCACCAAAGGTGAAGATAATCTGTGATGAGTCGATCTATGGCCTTGCACCTGGACAAGGTGCAGTTCTTTACGATGGCGACCGCGTTGTAGGAAGTTCTACAGTACTTGAGACACGATGACTCGCTTTAAGACTTCCACCATTCACCTCTTTCTTTGTTGTGGAGATTTGAAATGAGCAGAGGGGAGGAGATTTCGAAAGTTCGTCACCGGATGCAAGAACTCGTCGAATCAATTCGTGAACACCAATATCGCTACTACGTTGAAGATAAGCCGACGATAAGTGATGGGGAATTTGACGCGCTGTTGCGAGAGTTACAGGCACTTGAGCAAGAAAATCCAAGGCTAATCGACCCGAATTCTCCGACTTTGGATATTGGTGGCGGATTCGCTACCCACTTCGCGCAGGTGGATCATCTTGAGAAGATGATGAGCCTGGATAACGTCTTCGATGATGAGGAGTTAGAGGAGTGGTTTGACCGAGTCGAAGGAAAGACTGAAGAGTCATTGACCTGGCTCTGTGAAGTGAAAGTCGATGGACTTGCAATCAATCTCCTCTATGAGAACGGCCGACTAGTTCGTGGCTTGACTCGAGGAAACGGAACCACCGGTGAAGATGTGACACTCAATGTCAAAACCATCAAGAACATTCCTACCTCGTTGCAGGGTGGGGATCCGACGTTCAAGATTCCAGATCTCATAGAAGTGAGAGGTGAGGTCCACTTTCCGCTTCTTGCCTTTCAGGAATTGAACGAGGCAATAGCCGAAAGTGGTAAGGCGCCATTTGCAAATCCACGAAATGCTGCGGCGGGATCACTCCGCCAGAAGGATCCAAGAACGACAGCATCAAGGCCGCTTTCATTGATTGTCCATGGAATAGGTCGGATTGCTGGCGTTGAGTTCTCTTCACAGGGTGATGCTTATAAAGCGATGGCTTCATGGGGGCTTCCGACCAGCGCGCATGTGAAAGTTGTTTCCACTCGCAGTGAAGTGAAGGAATACATCAAGTATTTCCTAGAACATCGCCACGACCTTGATCATGAGATTGACGGTGTGGTGATCAAAGTAAATGAACGAAGAGCGCAAGAGGCGATTGGTTTCACTTCAAGAGCGCCACGTTGGGCCATCGCCTACAAGTATCCACCTGAAGAGGTGACAACGAAGCTACTTGATATTCGAGTAAGTGTCGGGCGTACTGGAAGAGTGACTCCTTTTGCCTATCTCGAGCCCGTCCATGTTGCTGGTTCCACAGTCACCCACGCGACTTTGCACAATCAGATGGAAGTTGCTCGCAAAGGGATCCTCATCGGTGACACAGTAATCATTCGAAAGGCAGGGGACGTCATCCCCGAAGTCCTGGGGGCTGTTATCGAGCGCCGCGATGGAAATGAGAAGGCTTTCGTCATGCCAACTTCTTGCCCTGAATGTGGCAGCGAATTGGCAGCTGCGAGTGAAGGCGATGTTGATATCCGCTGCCTGAATACTCGAAGTTGCCCAGCCCAGCTTCGCGAAAGACTCTTTTATATCGGTTCTCGGCAAGCGCTAGACATTGATGTACTTGGCTATGAGTCAGCAAATGCGCTTCTTGCATCCGGTGCAATCACTGATGAAGGTGATCTCTTTGATCTCAACAAGAAGGAGTTAGGCAAGATCGATTTCTTCTGCAAAAAAGATGGATCACTCTCAGCAACTGCTGAGAAGTTCTTAGTAGCGCTTGAGGGCGCAAAAGAGCGACCTCTCTGGCGAGTATTGGTGGCACTTTCCATCAGGCATGTGGGACCGACTGCAGCGGCTGCACTCGCCGATCATTTTGGATCGATGGAATCGATTCGATCAGCGACGGTCGAGGAGTTGGCAGAGGTCGATGGCGTCGGTTCGATCATCGCCGAGTCGATCATCGAGTGGTTTTCCGAGGGATGGCACCGCAAGATCATCGAAAAGTGGAGGAAAGCGGGAGTGCGCATGGATCTAGTCCGAGCGCGTAGTGGCAAGCAGACTCTAGTTGGATTGACCATCGTAGCCACCGGTTCACTGGTTAATTTCACCAGGGATTCGATAATTGAAGCGATCACTTCACATGGCGGGAAAGCAAGTAGTTCCGTCAGCAAAAAAACTGACTTCGTAGTCGCAGGGGATGGAGCAGGGAGCAAGTTGGAGAAGGCCGAAGAACTCGGAATTCGAGTATTGAACGAGGCTGAATTCGCCACGCTCCTGGAGTCAGGTCCAAGTGCGATCAAGTAATCGCTAGAATCAGCATATGCATAGCCTTTTCAATATCGCATCCATTTTTCTCTCGAGTGAGAGTGGGCGGGAACTTCCCGCATCGCCGCTCTTTTTTGGGCTTTTCTTCTTCGGCGCTTTGATGTTACTTCTTTATTTGACGCTGAGAATTGATCGCGATTAATAATTTGTGATTGGACTCTACGGCGGAACTTTCGACCCCATCCATAACGGTCATCTTCACGTCGCAAGGCAGTTGCTCACATCGGGTCGAATCTCGAAAGTGATCTTGATTCCTGCGGGTGAACCCCAGTTGAAGAGTCCACCTCAAGCTTCAGGTGAGCAGCGAATCGAGATGTGTCGACTTGCTATCGCTGATTCCTCCAAAAATTCCAAACTTGCCATCGAAGTGAGTGATATCGAGGTAACTCGCTCAGGTCCCACATACGCAATTGATACGGTCACGCAGTTGATGAAGTCTTACGCCGGTGAAGAGTTCGCCTGGATCATCGGTAGTGATGCTTTTGGCAGAATCGATGACTGGCACGAGAGTGCGCGATTGAAGGATTTGATCTCATTTATCGTCATCGAACGACCAACTGATAAGAATCAAAGTAACGATATTGATGACACCGAGGAGTTCGCCTCACTCGATATCGATGCGCTCTCGATCTCATCGACGGAGATACGAGGTCGAATCGCGAGTGGTGAGTCAGTAGATTCGCTGGTTTCTCCCTCGGTTAGCAAATACATAAGGGAGAATGGCCTATATGCCAGCGCGTGAATCGACTATTGCCTTGACTCAGCTCGCTGGTGAAGCAATCTTGGAAAAACTTGGGTTCGATCTGGTTGCACTCGACCTCTCAGGTGAGATGGTTTTGAGTGAAGTCTTTTTGATTGCGAGCGGAAGAAATGAACGTCAGGTTGAGGCCATTGCTGAGGAAGTGGAACGAGTCTTAGCAGCATCAGGAGAGAAGCCCGCGCGCCGTGAGCGAACGGCGAACTGGGTCTTGCTTGATTATTCAGACTTAGTGGTCCACATCCAGAGTGAAGAGGTTCGTCGCTACTACATGCTGGATCGACTCTGGAATGACTGCCCCAAGATTGAACTCAATCTCACATCAACAAGTGATTTGAAGTAAGTGTCGTAGATGAAGCAGATTATTCTCTGGCGCCATGGTCAGACCGACTGGAATGTTGAGAATAGATTCCAGGGCCACTCTGATATCCCGCTCAATGCCGTAGGTCATTATCAAGTCAAACAGGCGGCGAAGATCCTGCGTGATCTCGAGCCAACCAAGATCATCTCGAGTGACCTTGGGCGCGCGATTGAGACGGCGAATGCACTTGCGACTTTGGTCGGTTTAGAGGTGATCGAAGATGTCCGCCTCCGAGAGACAAATGGTGGGAAATGGGAAGGAAAGACTGGTGCACAAAATCGTGCCATGGATTATGAAAGGTTCATCCGCTGGATTGATGGCACTGATGAGCCCGCTGGAGAGATAGGGGAGCGACGGAGCGAGGTAGCTTCGCGGTCCACTGCTGCGATATTCGATCATCTGGATCTTTCAAATCGGTCAAAGGATGAGCGGTTGGTGGTTGTCACTCATGGTGGCACCGCCAGATGTGTACTCGGAACCATCCTGGATATTCCACTACCTGGCTGGGGCGCTATTGGCGGTCTTGCCAATGCATCTTGGTCAGTGCTTGATGAAAATCGTCACTCCGAGCAACTTCGCTGGATCCTTGCTGAGCACAATGCATTCACTATTCCTGAGCCTGTACTTGGCGATGAGAGTGGCAGTAACGATTTTGCTTGATCGCCTCTCTCAAATTTCTATCATCTAGTCGCTGATATAGGGTGTGCTCTCTCGGGGCTATAGCGCAGCTGGTAGCGCACCTGCATGGCATGCAGGGGGTCAGGGGTTCAAGTCCCCTTAGCTCCACAATCTTGTGAAGAGTCTCAAACCATGATCATCTGATTTACCGTGAGGAGTAAAGCGATGCGCATACCTAAAAAGTGGCAAGCCAAGGACATCACGGATCAAAGCGGAAAGCGGTTCTTGATCACTGGCGCCACTAGCGGTATTGGGCTTGAGGCAGCGCGTGAGATTGCACGAGCAGGCGGTGAGGTCGTCATTGCCGCAAGGAATCCAAAGAAAGCTGATGGTGTCGCGTCACAACTCGGACGAGAACGAGTCAGCTGGATTGAGGCAGATTTCGCATCCCTTCAATCAGTGCGCGAGGCTTCGAAAGAAGTGGGCGAAATCGATGTACTTATCCTCAATGCAGGCATCATGGCGATTCCATTCACGAGCTCCGTCGATGGATTCGAGATGCAGATCGCAGTCAATCATCTCGGTCAGTTCGCTTTTGCCGGGCTCATTTCAGATCGGATCAAGGAACGAGTTGTAACCGTCTCAAGCACAGCGCATCGTATGGGGGATTTTGGTGGCGGCAGTATCGATGAGATTGAGGATCGCATCATCGCCGATCGTGTAAGAGATGGTTATTCACCATGGCGAGCCTACGGTGTCAGCAAATTCGCAAACATCCTCTTTACCTTCGAGTTAGAGCGACTGGCGAGAAGCAGGAGTTACCCGTTCATTGCGGTCGTCGTTCATCCCGGATATTCAAACACCAATCTGCAATATGTCGCGCCTGAAATGAAAGGTGATAAGCGAGCTCTCAAAGCAATAACTTTCGCTAACAGCGTCTTAGCGCAGAGTGCTTCACAAGGTTCGCTCCCTACCCTCGCAGCAGCAACTCTTGAGGGAATCCAAGGTGGAGGCTTTATCGGTCCTGATGGACTCCTTGAGATCCGTGGCTATCCACGATTCACACGAGCGCGAGCTAGTGCCTACGATCAACAAGTCGCAAGAAATCTTTGGCATGTGAGTGAGTCATTGACCGGCGTCACCTGGCGCAAGTAAGAAAGGTAAACTCGCGCATTATGTCGGAGCAGATGGATGGCGAACGCCTCGAATCTCGTCATGAGGCCTATGACATCCAAGGTGTCCAGGAAAAGTGGTTGAAGGTCTGGGATGAACTGGCACCGTTTCGATCAGGCGATCCAAAGGATTCGCGCCCGAAGAAGTATGTCTTGGATATGTTTCCGTATCCGTCTGGGGACCTGCATATGGGTCATGCGGAGGCATACGCTCTCGGAGATGTGATCGCCAGGTACTGGGTACAACGCGGATTCAATGTCTTACATCCAATCGGATGGGATGCATTCGGTTTACCTGCTGAGAATGCGGCAATCAAACGCAATTCAGATCCGCGCGAGTGGACCTATGAAAATATTGCGACTCAGCGAGCTTCGATGAGGCGATATGCCTGTTCCTTCGATTGGCAGCGAATGTTCAACACCTGTGACCCCGAGTACTACAAGTGGAATCAGTGGATCTTCCTGCGTTTGTATGAGCGGGGCCTTGCCTATCGCAAAGATTCAGCAGTCAATTGGTGTCCCGATTGCCAGACGGTCCTTGCGAATGAACAGGTAGTAGCAGGGCTTTGCGAGCGATGTGATACCGCGGTCACAAAGAAGAAATTGAACCAGTGGTACTTCAAGATAACAGATTATGCCGAGCGACTGCTTGCTGATATGCAACAGCTCGAAGGTAAATGGCCCGAGAAAGTCCTAACGATGCAGCGGAACTGGATCGGAAAATCGATCGGCGCAAAAGTGGACTTTGCGATCGAAGGTCGAGATAAACCAGTGACGATTTTCACTACGCGCCCAGATACCCTCTTTGGCGCGACCTTCATGGTCGTGGCGGTGGATAGTGAACTTGCCCGAGAGCTTTCGGTGGGAAGTGGCGTTGAAGCAGAGTTCGAGCGCTACCTAGAGTCGATGCGATCTGCAAGTGATATCGATCGTCTCTCAACTGAGCGTGCGAAAAGTGGTGTTTTCCTTAATCGATTCGCAACCAATCCTGTAAATGGAGAGCGAATCCCAATCTGGGCGAGCGACTACGTTCTTGCCGATTATGGGACGGGCGCGATTATGGCCGTTCCGGCCCATGATCAACGCGACCTGGATTTCGCCAAAGCGATGAAACTTCCTGTTCGAGTAGTGGTTGAAACCGAAGCTGAACATCCCGAGGAGAGCGGGGTTGCAACGGATGGTGATGGAATTCTTATCAACTCCGGGCCTTATAACGGTATGACTGTTCAGGCTGCAGGAGCCAAGATCATCGCTGATCTAGCGGCAGAAGGATCGGCGGAAGCAACGGAAAATTATCGCCTTCGTGATTGGTTGATCTCAAGACAGAGATTCTGGGGTACGCCAATTCCGATCATTCACTGTGAGAAATGTGGTGAGGTAGCAGTTCCCGATCAGTCCCTGCCAGTGAAACTGCCTACTGCGAAAGATATTGATCTCAAACCTAAGGGGGTATCGCCACTTGCAACAGCCGACGAGTGGGTCAATGTCGATTGTCCAAAGTGCGGTGGGGCGGCGCGCAGGGATACTGACACGATGGATACTTTCGTCGACTCTTCGTGGTACTTCCTTCGCTACACAAGCGTCGATGTTCATGACAAACCATTTGATCGTGAAGCGGTGAAGACTTGGCTTCCGGTCGATCAATATGTCGGTGGCGTGACTCATGCGATTTTGCATCTTCTTTATGCGAGATTCTTCACGAAAGCACTCCACGACATGGGCTATCTTGATTTCACCGAGCCATTCACTCGACTCCTTAATCAGGGAATGGTCTTGATGGATGGTTCTGCAATGAGCAAGAGTCGAGGCAATCTCGTTCGCCTCTCCGACGAACTAGGCAAGCATGGCGTTGATGCAATTCGCCTCTCCATGGTCTTTGCCGGTCCACCTGAAGACGATGTTGATTGGCAAGATGTCTCGCCATCGGGTTCAGTGAAATTCTTGAGTCGAGCGCTTCGCATATCTCAGGATGTCTCCTCGAGCCCAAGTGTCGATTTCTCAACCGGTCATCTTCCACTTCGTAAGGTGACTCATAAGGCAGTTGCGGATATTGCATTTGCCGTTGAATCATTTAGATTTAATGTTGCCGTGGCACGCATCATGGAGTTGGTCAATGCCACGCGAAAGGCAATCGACTCAGGTCCAGGTGGTGGCGATCTTGCAGTCCGTGAAGCTGCTGAAGCGGTGGCCATATCGCTCTCATTAATCGCGCCATTCACTGCCGAAGAGATGTGGGAGAAGTTAGGGCACAAGCCTTCAGTGGCTCGTGCGGGATGGCCAAAGATCGATGAATCTCTCTTAGTGGCTGAAAAAGTCATCGCAGTCTTGCAAGTGAATGGAAAGATCAAAGATCGCATTGAGGTTGCACCAGGAATCGATGAAGCAGCACTTCGCGAAATCGCCCTCACTAATCCACAGATGCTTGAAGCGATAGCTCAGACTGAAGTAAAGAATGTGATTGTTCGTGCGCCGAAGTTGGTCAACGTAGTCATTTAGAAGGCTTCAACAGCCAAGAGATATCAACACCTGCTTCAAGATCCAATTAATCGGTATTGGTTAAGTCGCTTTGATCAGGGCATGAAAATTCCTAACTTCACTCCGGAGCAGCGTCGAGGTCTTCTGGTCATCGCCATCGGCGCCATCACGCTCGCAATCTTTTTCTTCCTTTCTTCAAGGACCGAAGCGGTACCAATCGTCCAAGAGAGAGCTAACGCTTTCGCAACTCCGAGTCCGATTAATCCTGGCGCACCTAGCAACCGCGTGATTTATATAGATGTAGCAGGCAAAGTCAAGGCTCCTGGCGTCTATCAACTACCCGAAGGTTCCCGAGTAATTGATGCGATCACTATCGCGGGTGGTCTGAAGCTTGGTGTCAGTACGACCCATATCAATCTTGCGAGAAAACTGGTTGATGGTGAGCAGGTCTTGATCATGAAAGAGAAATTCATCTCAGCGCCGTCTAGCTCAGGGAGGAAAAGTATCTTCACTGGAAAGGTCTCGATCAACAGTGGTAGCAAGGCAGCCTTCGATTCACTACCAGGGATTGGTCCGGTCATTGCCCAGCGGATCATTGACTATCGAAGCAAGAATGGCGCGTTTGAGAGCATCGAGTCGATTCAATCCGTGTCTGGGATCGGTGAGTCGATCTTCCGTCAGATCTCCTCTCGATTGACGCTCTGATACTTAAAAGTCGAATCACTCTCATAGCGGGTGTGATTTGGATTTCTATCGTTCTTGGGCTCTGGCTCGGTTGGCAGGTCGTGGTTGGGATTCTCCTCATCTCACTGATCTGCCTCCGAGCCTTTGGCTTGAAGTTCACTTCGGATATCTATCTGCTTCTTGGTGCGTCTGTGGTTTCGATTGTTGCTATTTGCTCGAGGGCCGAAGCTTTGGATCGAGCGGACCTTCGGGGCGCTGTCGATTTCGAATATACGGTTCGAAGCGATGCCAAGATGATGCCGCCACGCGTGATCGGCTCTCACTTCGTGGCTCGCTCCTGCTCTTTTCGTGCTGAGACAAATTTGCTCAACGAAGTTGTGCTTGGAGTTCCGATCCGTGTCATTGCAAAGGAGTGCGACCAGAGCTATGGATTGGTAGAAAGTGGCAAGGGTCGGATAATCGAGAGTAGAGACGATCGAGTCGCATTCACACTTATCGTCGATCAAATCACCGCACGTTCTTATTCACCGCTTTGGAGAAAGCTGGAATCAGTAAGGGAAGACTTTCGCTCACTCTTTCTCGGTAAAGGCCTCAGCGGCTCACTTGTACCGGGCATGGTGATTGGCGATACCGCACTTCAAAGCCATGAATTCTCAAGCCGTATGCGCATTGCCGGACTCTCACATTTGACGGCAGTGAGCGGTACGAACTTCTCGATAATCGCATCGTTCGTATTGACCCTCGCATCACGAGTCTTTCGTAGGCGTGGCCTTCCTATTGCGATCACATTATTCGCTCTCACCATCTTCGTCCTCTTAGTCCGGCCTTCACCGTCGGTGCTGAGAGCAGGAGTGATGGCTCTGATTGTCTTGCTCGCAACCCTAAAAGGTGAGCGAAGGACTGGGATTGCAGCTCTCGCAACTGCGGTCGCAATCTTGCTGCTCATTGATCCCTTCCTTTCGCAAGAGATTGGTTTCATTCTCTCTGTCCTTGCTACTGCTGGAATCATCATCGCTTCACCGAGCATCGCCTCAAAGATTTCCTCGTCTTTCGGTGCACCGAAGTTGGTCGCCGATCTACTCGCGATTCCCTTCTCTGCCTCTATTTTCACTATGCCGGTGATTGTTGCAATTTCTTCTCAAGTTTCACTTGCCCAAGTACCGATAAATATCTTTGCTTCTCCCATAGTCCCGTGGGTCACCATCATGGGATTCCTATCTGTTTCTGCACTTCCCATATCAATTCAGGTAGCTTCGATCTTTGCTGCTCTTGCCGAGATAAGCGCTAGACCAATAGTTTTCTTGGCCGATCTCGCGACCCATTTGCCTCTGATTGAAGTCGTAGGCGGTTGGGTTGGAGCTATTTCAACGCTGATTTCAGTCGTTACTGGCGTTCTGCTCTATCGAACTCTTTCAAGGAAAGCACTTCTCTTGCTCATGACCCTTCTTATTTTAGGGTCAACGCTTGTCGCCATTCGCGGTGATGATTGGATGCTTTATCAATGTGATGTCGGACAGGGCGATGCACTCCTGATCAGAACTGGGAGCCGAAGCGCAATCGTGATTGATGTAGGCCCAGATTCGAGGTCTATCGATAAATGCCTTCGCCAAGCAAAAATCAGGGAGATCTCACTCTTGGTTATTACTCATGCCCATGCCGATCACTATGGCGCAATAGAAGGACTTATGCGCGGTCGCAGAGTTAATGAATGGTGGATAGCCGATGACCCTGATGGTTTGAGCAGAAGATTCATGGAAGAAGTCGAACGGGTTGTAGGGCGTGAGGCAAGAGTTGTTGCAATGAGTGAGCGGTATCAAGTAGCCGATGTCGCTATAGAAGTCCTCTGGCCGAGGCAGGGCGATGTTGGAACCTTTGCCTCTAATCCGGGAGATGGTTCTACCTTTAACAACCGAAGTCTCGTGCTGATGTTGGAAAAGGCTGGAGCAGTGATCTTCGCTGGAGGAGATATCGAACCGGCAGTTCAAGAAATCATGGCTCGAGATCAAGATTTATCGCGAGTGGATATCTACAAAGTAAGTCATCATGGCTCGAAATTTCGCAGCGCATCTTTTGATGCTGAACTCAATCCTCAACTCGCCCTGATTAGCGTGGGAGCGAGTAATACCTACGGACACCCAGCTATTGAGACTTTAGAAGCTCTCGCACCTGCCAAAATTCATCGTACCGACCTTCAAGGACCGGCCCGAGTGCAGTGGTGGCCACTCAAGGTGAAGTGAGTTGGCTCGGCTAGATTTGCTCCTATGTCAGGGCAGATGTACCTCATTCACGGCAGTGAGGATGTCGTCGCCGAGCGAGCCCTTTCGGCGATTCTTCTCGATCATCGTGACCACGAGAAACGCGTAGTCGACTGCGCTGAGGCAGAAGTAGGCGCTGTGGCAGAAGCAACCGAGCCATCACTCTTTTCTGAGAAAAGAATTCTTATCGTCAAGAATCTTCAAGATCTTGATAGCGAGATGCATGATGAGGTTGATCGATACATACAAGATCCAGATCCAGCACTCGTGGTGGTTTGGATTCATAAAGGGGGAGTGAAAGCAAAAGGATTACTTGATCGAGTCAAGAAGAAATCTACGAAGACTTTTCCCGCAGAACCATTGAAGAAAGCCTCTGAGAAGATGGAATTCATGCAAGCCGAATTCAAAGCCTTGGGACGTAAAATTTCTCCGGCAGCCCTTGCAGCCCTGGTCGCTGGGTATGGCGATATGAGAGAGATGGTTAGCGCTGCGCGTCAGATTAATAGTGATACGCAAACCGGTAAATCACTTGATGAAGAAGATGTACTCGCTCACACTCGAGGTCGAAAGTTGACCACCGGATTTGATGTGGCAGATGCCGTCATCGCTAAAGATCCAAGAAAAGCTCTCGTTGCGACTAGGTATGCATTCGACTCAGGTGTGGAGCCGATCCAAGTTCTCTCCGCAGTCACGATGTCGGTCAAATCGATGCTCAAAGTGATTGATCTTCCTCGAAGCACGAAATCTTTCGAAGTTGCAGGTGAGTTGGGGATGGCGCCGTGGCAGATTGATAAAGCGCGACGACAAATCGCTTCCTGGTCGGAAGATGATTTCGAGATTGCACTCAATGAGATTGTTCGAGCAGATTGGGCAGTTAAGGGCGGTGAAGTCCATGCGCAATATGCGGTCGAGCGAATGGTCCTTGCCATAGCCTCTGGCGGGCGATTGGTTAAATCGCCTGATCAGAGCACCGCATGGCGCAAGGTTTAACGCTTACATTCTTCGGTTTGAAGTGGCCTTACGCTTGCTGGTAACCTCCGCCTTCGGATTTTGAAAGGCACCCACTACATCTTCGAGAGGTTCGTTCGTGGCAAATATCAAGTCTCAGGTAAAGCGGATCAAGACCAATGCCAAGGCGACTGAGCGGAACAAGGCTGTTCGTTCATCGCTCAAGACTGCAGTCCGTCGATTCCGCGATGCCCTTGCCGAGGGCGATTCGACAGGTGCGAAGAAGGAATTGCGTAGCGCTACTCGAGCCTTGGATGTTGCTGTCTCGAAGGGCGTCATTCACAAAAGCCAGGCGGCCAACAAGAAGTCAGCGATGGCCCGTGCTGCTGCCAAAGCTGGCATCAAGTAATCACGAGGGTCGGTCGGTGACCGATGCCTGCTCTCTCATCTAAGAAAGCGCCTCAGCCGGCAGCGACCAATCCTGCTGCTATTCGAAATTTCTGCATTATCGCCCATATCGATCACGGCAAGTCGACTCTTGCAGATCGCATGCTTCAAATCACTGAAGTCGTCGATGCACGAAATATGCGCGAGCAGTATCTCGACCGCATGGATATCGAACGCGAACGTGGCATCACCATCAAGTCCCAAGCTGTCCGACTGCCATGGCGAAGTGGAATTGATAACGAGGAGTACATCCTCAACATGATTGATACCCCGGGACATGTTGACTTCACCTACGAAGTCTCACGCTCCCTAGCGGCATGTGAAGGTGCGCTCTTGCTCGTTGACGTGGCGCAAGGAATCGAAGCACAGACTCTTGCCAATCTCTATCTTGCGATGGAGAACAATCTCACCATAATTCCCGTGCTCAATAAGATTGACCTGCCTGCAGCACAGCCGGACAAATTCGCGGCCGAATTGGCAAAGTTGATCGGCTGTGAACCAAGTGATTGTTTACGAGTTTCTGGGAAGACTGGTGAAGGTGTAAGAGAATTATTAGATCAAATTGTCAAAGATATCCCGCCACCAAAAGGTGATGCGAACAAGCCAGCAAGGGCACTCATCTTTGACTCCGTCTACGACACCTATCGTGGCGTAGTCACTTATGTCCGCGTTGTAGATGGAAAACTCTCACCTCGAGACACCATTCAGATGCTCTCAACCGGTGTAAAGCATGAAATGCTCGAAGTCGGCGTCATCTCCCCAGAACCGATGGCAAGTAATGGGCTAGGTGTGGGTGAAGTGGGATACCTCATCACAGGCGTGAAGGATGTAAGACAGAGTCGCGTTGGCGATACCGTCACGACATTCCATAAGCCGGCGAAGGAACCTCTAGCGGGCTATAAGGATCCAAAACCGATGGTCTTCTCGGGCCTTTATCCCATCGATGGTGACGAGTACCCAGTGCTACGTGATGCTTTAGAGAAGTTGCAACTCAATGATGCTGCCTTGGTTTATGAGCCAGAAACATCCGCGGCATTAGGATTTGGATTTCGTTGTGGGTTCCTTGGATTGCTTCACATGGAAATCGTGCGAGAGCGCTTAGAGCGGGAATTCAACCTATCGTTAATCTCAACCGCACCGAACGTGGTCTATCGAGTGACCACCGACGATGGCAAGGAACTAATAGTCACTAATCCAAGTGAATATCCTGCGGGCAAGGTTGCAAGTGTCTTCGAGCCAGTTGTTCGCGCCACTGTACTTTCACCGAGTGAGTTCATCGGAACAATAATGGAGCTCTGTCAGCAAAGACGTGGCGTCTTGCTTGGGATGGATTATCTCTCTGAGGATCGGGTGGAGATCCGATACAAACTGCCGCTGGCTGAGATTGTCTTCGACTTCTTTGATCAACTCAAGTCTCGGACTCGTGGCTATGCATCCCTCGACTATGAACCAACTGGCGAGGAAGAGGGAGACCTAGTGAAGGTGGACATCTTGCTTCAAGGAGATACCGTTGATGCATTTTCCGCGATTGTCCACCGAGAGAAGGCTTATCCCTACGGAGTAAGCATGACTCAAAAATTACGAGAGTTGATACCACGCCAGCAGTTCGAAGTCCCAATTCAGGCTGCTATCGGGGCAAAGATCATCGCACGCGAGAATATTCGCGCGATCAGAAAGGATGTTCTCGCCAAATGCTACGGCGGTGACATCACTCGAAAGCGAAATCGAACTCAAGATAGAAACTGTCGATACCCATGCGCCCCTGATCCTGCCAACCGCTCAGGAAGCGCCCGAGAAAAAAGAGAACCAGGCGGTAAGAGTCCG
>SYAN01000104.1 GCA_005787575.1 Actinomycetota bacterium
GATGAGTTGCGTCATGTACTCGGCTTTCCCACGCGGATGCAAGCCTTCGTCTCGCTACACCGACCCAAGTCAATTGATGAGGCTGATGCAGCGAAGGAGCGCCTCACCTTTGATGAAGCTTTACTTCTCCAACTAATTTTGATCCGACGCAGAAACTCAATCAAGCGGCTTCGCGCTAAGAGGTGCAGCTTCAGCAGTGGTGGGATATTGGCGAGCTTTGACGAAGCACTCCCTTATGAGCTCACCGATGGGCAACGGAAAGTTTCAGCAGAGATTGAGTCTGACCTCAAAGGTGATACTCCGATGTATCGACTGCTTCAAGGGGAAGTGGGCTCGGGAAAGACGGTTGTTGCGTTGCGAGCGATGCTGGCAGCTGTCGATAGCGCAGGGCAAGCAGCTTTACTTGCTCCAACCGAAGTACTTGCACAACAGCATTATCAAAACCTTCTTCGAACTCTTGGTCCGTTAGCCGAAGCTGGCCAACTTGATGCAAAAGATGGGGCGATTTCGGTGGCGATACTTACCGGTTCCTTGCCGACTTCGGAAAAGGCAGAGATTCGCGAACGGCTAGCTAGAGGGGATATCGATCTCATTATTGGTACACATGCACTCATCGCTGAGCAAGTTGAGTTCAAGGATCTTGCAATGGTCGTGGTCGATGAACAACATCGCTTTGGCGTAGAGCAGCGCGACGCGTTGCGAGCGCGGGGTGATGTGACGCCACATGTCCTCGTCATGACTGCCACTCCGATTCCAAGGACTGTCGCAATGACTGTATTCGGTGACCTTGATATCTCCATCCTCGATCAACTTCCGCAGGGTAGATCTGCTATCTCAACCCATCTAATCCCTGTCTTAGCAAAACCACACTTCTTAGAGCGCGCGTGGCAAAGAATCCTCGAAGAGGTGGCCAAGGGTAGGCAGGGTTATGTGGTCGCGCCGCGGATCGATAAGAAGGACTCGCTCAATGATGTGACTTTTGGTCTGACCGCAGAATTAGCCGAGCGCGCGGCCAAACTTCTTGGCGAAGAGGACGAAGAAGAGAGTGAAAAAGAGATTGATCGTCAGATGGCTTCGGTCGATGAGTTCTATCAACTCCTGAAAGAAGGACCGCTCAAATCAATCAAGATCTCTGCGCTGCACGGCAGGATGACTGCAGAGGCTAAGGCGAAAACAATGCAGGAATTTCAAAGTGGAGAGATTGACCTCCTAGTCAGTACCACCGTGATTGAAGTGGGAGTTGATGTACCTAACGCAACAGTGATGGTCATTTTGGACGCTGATCGATTTGGAGTCTCTCAACTACATCAACTACGTGGTCGAGTCGGTCGCGGCGTCCATCCGGGGCTTTGTCTCCTTGTAACTCGTACCGAAGAGAATTCGCCAGCGATGGAGCGGCTTAAGGCAGTTGCAAGCACGCTCGACGGTTTCGAGTTGGCGCGTCTGGACCTTGAGCAGAGACGCGAGGGAGATGTCCTTGGTGCATCACAATCAGGTACGCGGTCTCACCTTCGCCTACTCCGGGTCCTGGAGGATGAGGATCTGATTCTCAAAGCCCGAGAGATCGCCCAAGGGATCATCGAGGGAGATTTTGAACTTGCTCAATCGCCATACTTGGCTGAAGTTGTCAGGGAGATGGAGGCTGAGAGTGAAGCAGCCTTTGTTGAGAAAGGTTGAGAAAGGTTGAGAGATGAGAATCATTGCTGGTTCTGCAAAGGGAAGAGTTCTTCTCTCCCCAATTGGAGCGACAGCTCGACCAACCTCAGATCGAGCTCGTGAAGCGCTCTTTTCTTCCTTGGAATCCGAATTCGGAGATGTTGACGGAATTTCTTTCCTTGATCTTTTCGCTGGCTCTGGTGCTGTTGCTGCAGAAGCATTGAGTAGGGGCGCGATACGTGTAGTAGCTGTTGAAGGTGATCGAGAGAATGCAGATGTTGCGCGAAAAAATCTTGAGCTAGTTAGTGAGAGTGCAAAGACCGAAGAGAGTGAAGTTCATACAATGACCGTTGAAAGATTTCTTGCAGGTGTCCATGCACTCAAACCATTCGATGTCATCTTCCTTGATCCGCCATATGAACATTCAAATTCATCAGTAAGCGAGATTCTTGATTCAATAGTCAAAAAGAAGCTATTGCATGAGAGATCACTGGTAGTGATCGAGCGTGAAAGCAAGAGCGGGTTCATCTGGCCAGAGGCTATGCGCGAGGTCAAAGTGCGCAGATACGGACATGCGAGCATGCACTACGGAGAATTGATCTCACGATAGGCGCAGACTCGCCTCTCTCAGGGAGGCTAAACTCTCTCGGTGGCCATTCGTAGAGCGGTAGCTCCTGGTTCATTTGATCCCATAACCCTCGGACATCTTGACGTCATCGAACGCGCTAGTGGGATCTTCGATGAGGTAGTCATCGCGGTATTGATCAATTCATCAAAGAGCGGGCTCTTCTCGATCGAGGAGCGAATTGCAATGATCGAAGAGTCGGTAGCCCCCCTTGGAAATGTGAAGGTTGATTCTTGGAGTGGATTGCTAGTGGACTACTGCAAAGAGCGCGAGATCTCAGTGATCATCAAAGGGCTTCGAGCCGTGAGTGATTTCGACTACGAACTCCAGATGAGCCAAATGAACCTCAAGTTGAAGGGAGTGGAGACTTTTTTCATGGCGACCAAGCCTGACTACTCTTTTCTCTCTTCATCTCTGGTTAAGGAGATTGCAAAGTATGGCGGCGATGTGAGTTCGTGGGTTCCAAGCAACGTCCTTGGTGCGCTGAAGAGCCGCTATGGCGCTTTGGGAAGTTGAGAGCAATGCATTCGAACTTTCGAATCAGGAGAGGATGAGCCATGGATTCTTTAGAGAAGTTAGAAAGCGCCCTGACCATGGTTCAAGAGGCGCGTTCTGTTCCGCTTTCGGGCTCGTGTGTCGTTCACCGCGGTGAGTTGACGGAGTTGCTTAACGAGATCAAAGCAGCGCTACCTAATGATCTTTATGCGGCTCAAGAATTAATTGCAGCTCGCGATCGCATCGTTGAGGAAGGTCGTACTTCAGCTGAGCGGTTAATTGCCCATGCTCGTGAAGAAGTAGCCCGTATGGTTGAACAGACAGCGATTGTGGCAAGCGCCAGAGAAGAGTCCACGAGAATCCTCGATGAGACGAGAGCACAGGCAGAGAATGAGCGCGCAGAGGTCGATCACTACATCGATTCTCGTCTTGCCACTCTTGAAGTGATCCTCAATAAGACTCTGGAAGCAATCAATCGTGGTCGGGATCGACTCGCAGGCTCCACCGATAAGGATGTCCTCTCCGAGCTTGCAGATTGATTCGAAGATGAGTTTTCTTCTAGATATTCATGAACTTCCACGCCGGGCTGGTGAATATAAGCAATACAACCTGGATCTTCTACTCGATTCTCCCCTCGGCCTAGAGCTCATTTCTATTGGGAAAGATGAGCGCATCCTGATTGAGGTCACAGCAACTTCTGTCAATGAGGGGGTATTGATACGAGGAAGACTTCAGGGAGTGGCCAAAGGTGAGTGTGTCCGCTGTCTCGAGCCGGTTATCATCGAGGTAAACCAAAACTTTGATGAGTTATTCGAATATGCAAGTAAGGCGAATGCGCTCACCGAAGAGGAAGTCGAAACGGATGAGATTCTCCTTGTAGAAGAAGATCATGTAAATCTTGCGATACCGATTCGAGATGCCATTCTTCTGGCACTGCCCGTCAATCCACTCTGCGAACCAGATTGCCCTGGACTCTGTTCCCACTGTGGCGTAGCGCTTCGCGATGTGGATCCAACCCACTCGCATGATCAACCAGACCAGCGTTGGTCAGCACTCTCCGCCCTGGCTGAGCAGTTGCGCGAGGGTGATCAGAGGTAAGGGCAGTAGAGCTTCCTCAGGCTCAAATACTGCCGTTTTTACATTCCTTAGATTGAGTGGAATACTCCCGCCCGTGCCAGTACCCAAGCGAAAACTCTCACGATCTCGGACTCGGGCCCGCCGTTCACAGTGGAAGGCGACCCCGGCTGCTATCGCATCTTGTGATCAGTGCCAGCAACCAAAGTTGCAACACACCGCTTGCCCGACTTGTGGCACATATAACCGTCGACAGGTCATCTCGCTTTAATTTGATCTTCCCAGTTCAACATCTTCTTCCCTAGTAGGGTCGAAATCCCATTGCCATGAACTCCGCTGACGAAAGCCTCAAGGCCAAACTCGCACGTCTACAGGTTGACCTGACCGACCAGGCAATTGATCTGGCATTGACGCATAGATCTTTCGCTTACGAATCTGGTGGGATTCCAACCAATGAGCGTTTGGAATTTCTCGGAGATAGCGTCATCGGGCTGGTTATCACTGAAGAGCTTTATCGAAGATTTCCAGAGATGGATGAGAGTGGTCTTTCACCATTGCGATCTGGCGTTGTCAGCACAAGAGCGTTAGCGCAGGTCGCACGAACCCTTGGAATCGGCAAAGAGGTCCGAATCGGAAAAGGTGAAGAGGTGACTGGAGGTCGGGAGAAGAATTCGATCCTTGCCGACTCGTTAGAAGCTCTGATTGGTGCGATTTACCTGGAACATGGGCTAGCAAAGGCGGAGCGAGCGATCATCTCTTTGATGCAGGATGCGATTGAAGAGGCTATCTCTCGTGGTGCGACCCTCGATGGAAAGACTTCGCTTCAAGAGCTAGTGGCCGCTCGCGGTGAAGGTTCACCAGAATACGAAATCTCTGAATCGGGACCAGATCACGCAAAAGAATTCCAAGCAACTGCAATTGTCGCAGGCGAGAGAGTCTCTGCTGGGCGAGGGAGAAGTAAACGCGAAGCCGAGCAAGAAGCAGCCAGACTTGCTTATCAAATTCTTCTCGAAAGAGGCTAGCTTCATATGCCCGAATTACCGGAAGTGGAGAGTGTTCGGTTAGGGCTTCAGGCACATGTTCGCGGTGCCAAAATAGTTCGGGCGCTCCAGTTTCATCCGCGGGCACTCTCATCCGAATCCATCGCACCATTAGCCTCACTAGATGATTGCAAGATTACTAATGTGCAGCGCCGAGGAAAATTCCTATGGCTTGTTATGGACAAAAAACCCCTCGTGCTCGTGGCGCACTTGGGGATGAGCGGTCAATTTCGAATTGAGGATGTGGGACAGGCACGGCACCCTCACTGTCGGGCGAGATTTCGAATCAAGCAGGGAAGACGGGAGTCGTTCCTCTCCTTTCATGATCAGAGAACTTTTGGATGGCTTCGGGTAGACGAATTGTCAAAGGGAATACCTTCCTCAATTTCTCATATCGCTCTCGATCCATTCGACGAAAAATTTGATCGAAAGATGGTGATCAAGAAGTTACAAGCCAAGCGAACTGAGATAAAGCGGGCGTTACTGGATCAGAATCTGATGAGTGGCGTCGGCAACATTTATGCAGACGAAGCTCTCTGGCGGGCGCGAATTCACCCTCGGAAGATGGCTGAGAAATTGAGCGAGAAAGAACTCGCCACGCTATTGACGGCAGTTTCGCGGGTAATGAAGAGCGCGCTGAAGGCTGGTGGGACCTCTTTCGATGACCTTTACACCAACGTCAATGGCGAGACCGGATATTTTGAGAATTCGCTCGAGGTGTATGGCAGAGAAGATGACGAATGCTCTCGATGCGGTCATCTAATCAAGAGAATCAAATTCACCAATCGCTCCTCACATTTCTGTCCTCACTGCCAATTACGTCGGTAAAGCCTCAACTCATACTTCAGACTTAGCAATTCTTAACTTGGCACCTCCGCTTCATCACTAAGGTGCTCAGGTAGGTTTTACGCGTGTATTTGAAGAGCATGACGCTCAAGGGCTTCAAGTCCTTCGCCAACCCCACAACCCTCATTCTCGAGCCCGGGATTACCTGCGTTGTCGGGCCGAATGGTTCTGGAAAATCGAATGTGGTTGATGCACTTGCGTGGGTTATGGGTGAACAGGGGGCGAAGTCACTTCGTGGCGGAAAGATGGAAGACGTCATCTTTGCCGGAACGAGCGGAAAGGCACCGCTAGGTAGAGCCGAAGTTTCACTAACGATCGACAATAGCGATGGTGCACTCCCTATTGATTTCTCTGAAGTGACTATCTCGCGAATTCTCTTTCGAAATGGCCAAAGTGAATATCAGATCAACGCAGAGACAGCCAGGCTCCTTGATGTCCAAGAGTTGTTGAGTGACAGCGGTATTGGCCGCGAGATGCATGTCATCGTTGGTCAGGGTCAGCTTGATGCAGTATTGATGGCAAATCCTGAAGAGCGACGTGCCTTCATTGAAGAAGCAGCAGGAGTCCTCAAGCATAGGAAACGCAAAGAGAAAGCTCTGCGAAAACTTGAATCGATGCAGGGGAACATGGCTCGAATCCAAGATCTCACCGCAGAGCTGCGACGACAACTTCGTCCACTTGGTAAACAGGCTGAAGTTGCTAAGAGGGCCGCGACAATCCAAGCAGACCTTCGTGACGCGAAGCTACGCCTCCTTGCTGATGACATCGTGGGATTGAAGCGAATTCTTGAGAGCGAGAGTCAGGATGAGAACTCACTGCGTGCGCGAAAGAGCGAGGTCGACCGCGAGCTAGGGCGAATGAGAAATCGAGAGATTGAACTCGACCAAATTGCTGCAACTGAAGGTCCTCTCTTGAGTGCTGCTCAAGATAACTATTACAGCCTTACTGCAGAGCGTGAAAAATTGCGCGCAACGCAGAGCCTTGCTTCTGAGCGAGCAAAACTCCTGGCTGAAGATGTCGAAGAGGCAAAGATCACTGGTCGAGACCCCGGGGCCCTTGAAGCAGAGGCCGCAACTTTGAAAGTTGAAGAGGCAAAACTTCGTGAAGCGGTCAAAGTTGCCGATCGCGACCTTGCAGAAGCAAGTGCCAAGGTTGTCGATTTAGAGAGGGCTTTTCGGGAAGAAGAATCGAAAGTTTCTGCCGCTCTCCGAGCGCTGGCAGATCTTCGCGAAGGTAGCGCGAGGCGTGAAGGCCATGTCAGTATGGTTGAATCAAAAATCGCATCAGCCGAGGATGAGAAGAACCGTCTGCTCTCTTCTCGCGCTTCATCACAAGAGCGCCTCGAAAAGGCGACAGTCTCATTCGCTGCACTCGAGGCAGAACTCTCAGGACTTGGGGCTGGCGAGGAGCGGCTTGATGCGGACTATGAACGAGCACGGGTTGCCTTGGAAGATGCCAGGGCTAAGGAAATCGAGCTTCAGAAGCGTTTAGTTGAGATCGAGCGAGATCTCTCTTCGGCACAATCAAAGCGTGATGCGTTGCAGCAGGCTTCGATACATAAGGATGGCGCGGGAGCCCTTCTTGCTGATCCTCGAGGCATCGCGATCAAGGGAAGTGTTGCTTCGCTTCTTGAGATTGAGCGAGGCTGGGAGAGCGCAGTATCGAGCGCGTTAGGTTCACTTGCTGATGCTGTCGTTCTGAGCGATCTTTCATCGGCAGTGAAGGCGTTAGCTCTTCTCAAGAGCGAGAATCAAGGAAGAGCCGATCTGCTCATCCTTGGAGAAGGCGGTGGGAGCAAAGATTCAATTCCTACCACGCTGACTTCGCTCAGATCGAAAGTCTCGTCTTCGATTCTCGGAGATTTGATTGATTCACTTCTACCAACTCATGTGGTTGCCGAAGATCTGGCTGAAGCTGAGCGAATCATCAACCAGTATCCGCATTTGATCGCAGTGACGAGTGATGGTGAGATGGTCTCTGCTCGGCTTGCGCGAGGTGGCACAGGAAATTCCTTGATTCAGATCGCGAAATTGATTGAAACAACCGAAGAGCTGATTGGAAATTTGTCTCACGAACGCGATCGCATCAAGTTCGAATCAAATTCCTTGAAGGAAAAACGTGAGGATGCGGAGCGGATTCATGAAGCTGCTAGGGCAGAGCTCAACGAATCCGATTCCAAAATGGCATCTCTCACTGAGTCGATGGCGGCCCTCGGTCAAGGGATCAAAAGCGCCAAGGATGAGATTGCTCGTTTCGATACTGCTCTTAGCACGGTAGAAGCAAACCTCACCAAGCTCGCCGATGATTTGAAGAGTGCAAAGGAAGCTCTTACAACAGCTCCAGGAGTTGCAACGGAGCCCGACACCTCGCTTGCAGAGAGTCTAAAGTCAGAACTCTCGACTGCTCGTGGCATCGAAGTCGATGCGAGATTACAACTTCGCACCACCGAAGAGCGCGTCACCGCATTGGTCCATCGGATCGAGGAATTGCTTGAGAGTGCAAAACGTGAACGCGAGAGCGCTTCACGTCAGATAGCGAGGCGAGAAGCGAGGGGGCGGGGCGCTGTTATTGCACAGGAGATCGCCGAGACCGCATACGAAGCACTGATTCAAATTGAAGTCTCAATCGCTCAGGCGGCTGCTGAGCGCGAACGCCTTGAGATTTCGAGATCAGATCGCGAAGGTGAAACTCTGGCATTGAGGTCGACCATTCGCGAGTTAGCTGCAGAACTTGAGACGCTTACTTCAAGTGTCCACCAGGACGAGATTGCCAAAGCTGAACAGAGGCTTCGCATCGAACAGATCGAGACTCGCGCGCTGGAGGAATTTGGCCTGGATGGGCAGACCCTCGTCGCCGAGTACGGACCTGAGAATCTTGTCCCTACATTTATAGAGACTGAAAGTGGCGAGATCATCCAAGGAGATGAAGTTGTCTTCAAACGAGAAGCGCAGGAGAAACGACTCGCTGCTGCTGAGCGTTCACTGACATTGCTCGGGAAGATAAATCCTTTGGCACTCGAGGAGTACAGCTCATTGGAAGAGAGATTGAAATATCTTGCCGATCAAATGGAAGACTTGAAGAAATCTCGAAAAGACTTGATGGATATCGTCAAAGAGGTCGACGATAAGGTGCTCGAGATTTTCACGCAGGCGTACAAGGACACCGCCAGGGAATTTGAAGGAATTTTCTCCAGACTATTCCCTGGAGGTGAAGGCAAGCTGATTTTGACCAACCCTGATGACATGCTCACTACAGGAATAGATGTCGAAGCAAGGCCACCTGGCAAGAGGATCAAACGTCTTTCACTCCTCTCAGGCGGTGAAAGATCACTCACTGCTGTAGCGCTTTTGATTGCAATCTTCAAGGCTCGGCCAAGTCCGTTCTATGTGATGGACGAGGTCGAGGCAGCCCTAGATGACACTAACCTCGGCAGACTTCTCGGCATCCTCGCGGAACTTCGCGCGAATTCCCAGCTCATCGTCATCACCCACCAGAAGCGAACGATGGAGATTGCTGATGCTCTTTATGGTGTGACCATGCGGGGCGATGGAGTCTCTGAAGTCATCTCACAGCGCATTCGAGAAGTACAAGCGCTCTCTTCGTAGTCCTTAGATAGGAGAAGAGATGGGAATTTTCGCACGCTTCTTTGAAAAAGTCGCATCCCTTCGTGGCGAACCTAGTCCAGCAGATATTGCCGAGCTTCAAGAGACGCTTATCTCCTCAGATATAGGTCCTAGTTTCACGAAAGAGATTCTTGAAATAGTTAAACGTGAACGTGGCGACCTCTCCTTAGCTGTAAAGAGTGCATTGATGAAGAGTTTCATCTCCGGCCCACGCGAAATCAGCAGGCGTCAACCATTGACAACGATCATGGTGGTGGGCGTCAATGGAACTGGAAAAACCACGACTGTTGCGAAGATAGCCCAACGTTTCCATCTATCAGGCGAGAAAGTCCTCCTGACAGCTGCCGATACTTTCCGTGCTGCCGCAATCGAACAACTTTCGACGTGGGCTGGCCGAATCGGAGTAGTGGTTCATTCGAGTTCGACTGGATCCGACCCAGCCTCAGTAGCTTTTGATGGGGCCAGACGGGCAGTAGACGAGGGCTTTACTCTTCACATCATTGATACTGCTGGACGATTGCATACGGCCAACAATTTGATGAGTGAACTCAGCAAGGTCAAGCGCGTTGTCGAAAAGGTCTCTCAGATCGATGAAGTGCTTCTCGTACTTGATGGCACCGTCGGCCAGAATGCAATAGTTCAGGCGCGAGAATTTGCAACCGCCGTGCCGATAACAGGTTTGGTGTTGACCAAGATGGATGGATCCGCAAAAGGAGGCGCGCTCCTTGCTATCGAGCGGGAACTCTCCATTCCGATCAAGTTGATAGGGATGGGGGAGAAGGTTCAAGATCTCGAGGATTTCGAACCGAGCCACTTTATTGATCGACTGCTGGCTTCGTAACACCTTTGTAACAGAACGCACCACAAAGTCACCTCGACGAAATAGAGCGAGGGCTCTCCTGTAACCCTTAGCCCAGACACTTCCCTTCTTACCTCATCCATGGATCGTCCATGGATCGTCCATGGATTGTGCATAGATAGTCCATAGATGGACGGGGTTTGGGCAACGGAGCCCTAGCGAAGAAGATCTTTGAAGGAGTGAAGTGATGGATACCGGCGATACCGCGTGGATGCTTATCAGCACTGCGATGGTTTTATTGATGACACCAGGACTTGCGATGTTCTACGGTGGAATGGTTCGAGCAAAAGGCGTTCTCAATATGATGATGATGTCCTTCATCTCAATGGGACTCGTCTCAGTTGTCTGGGTGCTCTATGGATATTCGATGACATTCGGAAAAGACCTGGGTTCTGGGTTACTCGGATCGCCGACAGAATCCATTGGCTTAACCGACATCTTGGGAAGTGATTCACTATTTGGCACGATTCCAACATCTGTTTTCGCCGTCTTTCAGATGATGTTTGCCATCATCACAGTTGCGCTCATCTCCGGAGCGATAGCTGACCGGGCACGTTTCGGTGCGTGGATTCTTTTTGTCGTCATTTGGGTCTCGCTTGTCTATTTCCCGGTGGCGCACTGGGTCTTTGATTTTGATGGCAAGGATGGTGATGGCAATGTGATTGATCCAGGCGGTTGGATCGCAAATGATCTCGGTGCCATTGATTTCGCAGGTGGAACTGCGGTACATATCAACGCTGGGATTGCAGCTTTAGCTTTAGCCTTCGTCCTCGGAAAGCGAGTCGGTTTTGGAAGAGAACCATTCAAACCTCACAACCTGACTTTGGTGATGCTTGGTGCGGCGTTGCTTTGGTTTGGCTGGTTCGGTTTCAACTCTGGCTCTGCCGTTGCGGCGAATGCAACTGCAGGCGTGGTCATGCTCAATACAGTGGCAGCAACAGGAGCAGCGATGCTTGCCTGGCTCCTGGTTGAACGAATTAGGAATGGTCATGCTACGAGTCTGGGCGCAGCCTCAGGCATCATTGCTGGACTCGTTGCGATCACGCCAGCATGTTCTGCGGTCGATCCGCTTGGTGCTATGGCAATAGGCGCGATCGCATCGGCTGCTTGTGCCTACGCCGTCAGTCTCAAATACAGACTTGGATATGACGACTCACTCGATGTCGTCGGTTTACATCTAGTTGCTGGTCTCATTGGTTCAATCTTCATCGGATTCTTCGCCACTTCCTCTGCTCCAGCGGGAGTAGATGGACTTCTTTATGGCGGTGGAAGCGAGCAACTCATTAAACAGGTGATTGCAAGCTTCGCAGTGCTCGGTTACTCATTCATCGCAACATGGTTGATTGCTACAGTTATCGATCGCACGATGGGTTTCCGGATAACACAGGAAGCAGAAATCACAGGTATAGATCTCGCGGTCCATGCCGAGTCGAGTTATGAGATTGGAAGTCAGGGTGCGACACGAGGAGGATATGCATCATGAAACTCATCACAGCAATCATCAAGCCAGCGAAGATGGAAGATGTTAAGACGGCGCTCACCGAATATGGCGTAGCTGGAATGACAGTCTCAGAGGCAAGTGGATTTGGGCGTCAGCGCGGACACACTGAGGTTTATCGCGGAACTGAATATACGGTCGACCTCGTCCCGAAGATTCGCATCGAAGTTCTTGTTGACGAGAAAGACGTCGATGGAGTCGTAGCGGCAATCTCAAAATCTGCAGCAACGGGTTCAGTAGGAGATGGGAAAGTCTGGGTTACGCCGGTTGATCACGTGGTTAGAGTCCGTACCGGAGAGACTGGGGCTTCGGCCATTTAACGGAATTAATGAAACTCGGGTGAGTGCGAGTGCTCACCCGAGTTTCGCTAGGCTCATCAGGTGTTTGAAGGCCTTACCGAGCGCATAACCTCAACTCTTAAGTCCCTGCGAAGCAAGGGACGCCTTAGCGCATCCGATATCGATGAAATCTCGATCGAGTTAACAGGGGCACTCCTTGAAGCAGATGTGGCAGTAGAAGTAGTCCGTGAATTCGTTGACAAGATCAAAGTTCGAAGCCTTGAGACGTTAGAAGTAAAGACCGCCTCCATCAATCCTGCCTCACAGATCACCGAGATTATCAACCAAGAGTTGATCGCAATACTTTCCGGTGATGGTTCTCGATTCTCCTTTTCGAAGCGGCCGCCAACAGTCATCATGCTGGCTGGACTGCAAGGTGCTGGAAAAACGAGCGTTGCGTGCAAGTTGGCAAAATTCCTAAAAGCAGAGGGAAATACACCACTACTTGTCGCCTCAGACTTGCAGCGACCGAATGCGGTGACACAACTACAACTCGGTGCAGAGAGCGTGAAGGTGTCTGTCTTCGCTCCCGAACCTGGAAATGGCGTCGGCGATCCAGTTCAGGTGGCAAAAGATTCAATTCGCTTTGCGAAAGAGAAGTTGCATAATGTTGTGATCATCGATACCGCGGGCCGGCTTGGTGTGGATGAAGAAATGATGGCTCAGGCCGCAGCCATCAGAGATGTAACCAATCCAGATGAAGTTCTCTTCGTGATGGATGCGATGACTGGTCAAGACGCCGCAATCACCGCAAAAGCATTTGCATCACGGGTTGGAATAAATGGAATCATCTTGACCAAATTGGATGGCGATGCTCGAGGTGGAGCGGCGCTTTCCGTTGCGAAGATCACAGGAAAACCGATTCGCTTCATTTCCACTGGAGAAAAGCCTTCAGATTTCGATTATTTCTATCCGGAGCGAATGGCATCTCGAATTCTTGGCGCAGGAGATATCGCAACCTTAGCCGAGAGTGCTAAGAAAGCTTTTGACTCCGACACAGCTCAGCGCCTAGAGAAGAAGTTCGTCGATGGAGATGACTTCACCTTGGAGGATTTCCTTGAGCAACTGCAGGCAATGCGAAAAATGGGTTCGTTCTCAAAGTTACTTGGAATGCTCCCTGGTGCTCAAAGTGGTGCGATGAAGAAGCAGATTGAAGGGTTAGATGATCGAGAGTTAATCAGAACGCAGTCAATCATTGACTCTATGACACCGAGCGAACGACGTGATGTCAAAGTCCTCAATGGACCGCGACGTGCGCGAATCGCTCGTGGTAGTGGGCGTAGTGTCACGGAAGTTAATGACCTAGTTGAAAGATTCCAGGCGGCTCAGAAGGTCATGAAACAGATGCGATCTGGCAAAGTCCCATCTGGCTTTGGAATGCAGGGGATGACGGGGATGCCAGGAATGCCGGGCTCACTTGGAAGTGCGAGAGCAGATGGGTCGAATAGCCATGGGTCGAATAGCCATGCTCAGAAAGGTCATGGGCAGAAGAAGAAGAAGAGCCGTTCTGGAAATCCCGCGAAGCGAGCTGCCCAGGAGCGGGGCTAAAGACTCTCGATTTGGGTGGGTTGGCCTTGGCTGGCAGAATACGGAACCTGCTCGAGAGCCCCTCTACCTCTCAGCTAGATAAAGACCTATCGCTTGCGATTGTTTTCTTGCGGCCCACTCGCCAGAAGCCAATGCTCTTCGAGGTGAAACTCGACTGATAGCGGAGTTCTTCATGACAACTAGCAGTTCGATAATTCGATAAAAGGAGAATACAGAGTGGCAGTAAAGATTCGCTTGATGCGTCTTGGAAAGATCAGGACGCCACACTTTAGAATTGTGGTTTCGAACTCCCGTTCGGCCCGAGATAGCAAGGCGATTGAAGAGATTGGTCGCTACACACCAAATGTCGAACCATCTCTGATTCAAATCAACTCTGATAGAGCGCAGTATTGGCTTGGAGTTGGTGCTCAACCTTCCGAAGCCGTCACTGCACTACTTAAGGTGACTGGAGACTGGCAGAAGTTCCATGGCCTACCTGGAAGTGAAGGCACACTGAGGGTCGCGCCTGTTAAAGAGAGCAAGCGGATTGCTTATGAAGCTGCGGTTAAGGCTGCGGCAAACGAGCCTGCAGATGGTGCTACAACTTTGAAGAAGAAGGCGCAAGAGAAATTAGCCGCAAAAGTTGCGCCTGCAGCAGAGGAAGCTCCAGTCGCGCAAGCCGTAGCAAGTGAAGAAGTATCTGCGCCTGCCGAGAGCGCGCCAGAAGAATCTGCCGAAGCTTCAGAGCAAGCTCCAGCAGAGTCACCAACCGAAACCCCAGCGTCGGAGTAGGCACCTCATGATGATTGATGAAGCTCTCGAACATCTAGTTAAGGGAATCGTCGATAAGCCTGAGGAAGTCGTCGTCAGTGAGCGAAGCGGACGACGAGGTAGCACTCTCGAAGTTCGCGTGAATCCTGAGGATTTAGGGAAGGTAATCGGCCGAAATGGTCGAACCGCCCGTGCGCTGCGAGCTGTTGTCAGCGCGCTCGCTGGCCGTTCAGTTCGAGTCGACCTGATCGAGACGGACGAAATCCGATCCGACCGGGATCGATAGTTCGAAGGCCACCTTCGGTGGAGCTAGTTGTTGCACGAATCGGTCGCCCTCACGGCGTAAAAGGTGAAGTAACGGTTGAAGTGCGAACTGATTCTCCCCAGGAACGATTCGCAACTGGAAATCGGTTGATTACCGATCGCGACAATCCCTCGGAGTTAGTCGTATCCGCTGCAAGAGTGCATGCCGGCACGTGGCTGCTGACCTTCCAAGGAGTTCTCAATCGAGATCAAGCAGAAGAATTACGTGGTGTGATGCTTTCATCTGAAGTCGATATCGATGCAGGCAGTGAGGATGGATCTTTCCATGTTGCTGAATTGATCGGATGTCAGGTGATTGATAGTGGGCAGGAGCTCGGTGAGGTAGATGAGGTGATCTCTTTACCCGGCCAGGATCTGCTTAGTGTGAAGACGACTCAGGGCGAGAGATTAATTCCAATGGTCAAAGAATTTATCGTTGAGATAGATCGAGAGAGCAAGAGAATTACTGTCCATCTGCCAGAAGGAATGCTCGACGGATGAAGATCTCAGCGTTGACAATTTTCCCTGAGTACTTCTCGCCACTTGAACTTTCGCTGATTGGGAAAGCAAGTAAGAGCGGTCTCGTTAACTTTGAAATTCTCGATCTGAGGGAATTTGCTTCTGGAGTGCATAGAAGTGTTGATGACACTCCCTATGGTGGCGGTGCCGGCATGGTGATGCGCCCCGATGTTTGGGGTGAGGCGATTGATAACTTCGCGACAAATGAATCTGCCACTGTGATCGATCTAGTAATCCTTACGCCCTCGGGAAGACGATTCACACAACGAGATGCGCAGGAACTGAGTGAATCAGAAGCGATTCTTTTTGCTTGTGGCAGATATGAAGGAATCGATGCAAGGGTTGAAGCGCACTATCGAAAAGATGAGCGCTTTCGCGTGCATGCCCTCTCACTTGGGGATTTTGTCCTTAATGGAGGAGAAGTCGCAGCGCTGGCGATGATCGAAGCGATCACTCGGTTGATTCCCGGAGTAATTGGAAATCCATCCTCACTCCTTGAAGAGAGTCATGTCAGCGAAGGTTTCTTGGAATATCCGGTTTATACCAAGCCACCAATCTGGCGAGATCTTGAGGTTCCAGATGTGTTGCTTTCGGGTAATCATGCTGCGATTGCTAAATGGCGAGGCGAGAAATCAGCGCAAGACCGCTAGTCACTAAGGCTGGAGGCTGGGAATAAAGGCGACACGCCGAGAGTTGGTGCAGGCAGCTATCGCGGTTGTGGGAGTATCCGCCCCGTTAACGAGCAGAGGTAGGTGAGAAGAAGGTGGCAACCGACTACGACTCCCCGCGTAAAACGGATGAGGAGTTGCACGAAGAATCGATTGAAGAGCTCAAGGCTAGGCGTGCCGACGCTAAGTCAGGTCAAGTCGATATCGATGAAGAGGAAGAAGCACAGAACATCGAGCTTCCTGGTGCAGATCTATCTGGCGAAGAGTTAGCTGTTCGTGTCGTACCTCGACAAGAGAATGAGTTCACCTGTTCCCGCTGCTTCTTGATTCACCACCACACGCAATTGGCACGTGGTCAAGGTGCAAACGCGATCTGTAAAGAGTGCGCCTAGTCTTTTTTAAGCGCCTTCGCTAGGGCCACTGGATTCTTAGTTGCTATAACCCAAGCGTTATGAGGATCTCTGCTATCGAGTAAACGCGCTTTCAATCCAGTTCGGTGCCAAAAGCGATGTGCATGAAAGGCCATTGGGTCAAAGTTGATCCCACATTCGCTTTTCCATTCGCTGCGCTCCAAGATCTCTATTTCGCCGAGATATTGAGTTTGCACTTTTGCATCATTGACGCGAAGCCAGAGATGACCCAGTTCGATATCGTGGATTGAGCGAACCCACCAAACTCCCGCAAAGATTGTTGTCATAAGAGCCAATGACACGGCGATAACTAATCCCAGCGCCACCCAAATGGCGAAGGTAATCGAAGCAATGAGTGCGATGAGGCTTAAGGTGGCGCCAAGTGAGGGCACTATTCGCTCGCTGTAACGAAGTTCTTGGCTCACGGGTTCACGATATCGCTCGTGTAGCCTTGAACTATGTCCCCATCGACGCTACCTCCTGCTGGCGCCGTCATTCCTTCAAGGCACCCGAAGGCGCCGAAACCCGGCGAGAAGATTCCATCTCATTTCGGCCACTGCTTTGGTTGCGGTGATTTGCATCAATCGGGGCTTCATTTTGTAAGTTATGCAGGCGAGGGGATGAATCTCACTGGCCAGTTCGTTGTCACCGATCAACATCAAGGGGCGCCCGGGCTTGCGCATGGTGGATTGCTGGCGCTGGCATTTGATGAAGCTCTCGGTAAGTTGATGTGGTTGCTCCGTGCGCCAGCCGTAACTGCACGTCTCGAGACTGATTTCATGAAACCAGTGCCGATCGGAAGCACGCTATTCATCAGCGCTGAGATTGTGGGTCAGGAAGGAAGAAAGGTCTTCAGCAAAGCTGAGGGGCGATTGGATTCACCAGATGGGCCGTTGGCGCTTCGGGGTAGTTCCCTCTATGTCATAGTAACTATGGAGCATTTCATCAATAACGCACCGGCAGGATATTTCGAGCATCTTCAGAAGCATCGAGAATTGGTGACCTTCATTGACCCTGAATTTGGAATCAATCCATGAGGATTGAGATACAACTTCTTGATTCTGAAATGGAGTTGCCGAGTTACGCGAAGCCGGGTGATGCTGGCCTTGACCTTCGCTCGCGAGTAGAGATGAAGTTAGAGCCAGGAATGCGAGCACTTGTCCCGACCGGCATTGCGGTGGCAATTCCAACCGGTTACGTTGGGCTAGTCCATCCTCGCTCAGGCCTTGCCATCAAGAGCGGTATCTCGATGGTCAACACTCCAGGAACGATTGATTCCGGCTATCGAGGTGAGATTTCGGTCATTCTCATCAATCATGATCGCGAAGAAACTTTCGAAATCAAACGAGGTGATCGAATCGCTCAACTCGTCATCCAGCAAGTTGTAGTGGCAGAGCTGGTTGCGGTAAAGGAACTTCCAGTGAGCGAACGCGGTGAAGGTGGTTTTGGATCGAGTGGAATCAGATGAATCACGAGGATCGCGACAAAATCGTCCAAGCCCTGGGTGGCAAGAAAGGACTATTTGACTCTGGAATTCCATCGATTGTTTTTCTGGTGGTTTTTAACCTTAGAGATGATGTCAAAGAAGCGGCGCTAGTCGCCCTTGCCCTCTCTGCAATCTTGGGGGTATTTCGATTGCTTCGTAAGGAGAAGGTGCAGAGTGCGGTCAATGGTGTCGTTGGCGTTCTCATCTGCTATCTCTTAGTCAGGTCTACGGGCAAAGCGGAAGATTTCTATTTACCCGGACTCTTCATCAATGCTGGGTATGGCGCTCTTTATCTCATAACGAATCTCGCTGGTTGGCCGATTATCGGTCTTGTTCTTGGGCCACTACTTGGTGAGGACACACATTGGCGAAAAGTCCCGGAAAGAAAGCGCGCTTATCAGCGGGCTGGATGGCTATGGGTAGGCCTCTTTCTTCTTCGAATTGCTGTACAGCTTCCGCTCTATCTTGGTGGCTACATCAACGCACTTGGGATAGCCCGCCTAATCATGGGTTATCCGCTCTTTATCGCAGTTGCGTGGGGTACATGGTTAATAATCAAACAGGTACCAGTAGCGAAGAAGCCTGATATCGCAGGAGATACAACTCCCTAGCGGAGAGTTTTTCTACGGTCAGTAAATCAGGAGACGAAACAAGATTTAAGTTCGATCTCAGAACTCTCATTTGCGATGAATATCAGCTCATCGCCAGCGGCAAAAGTGTCATGATCTGAAGGCCTAATCACGCTCTTATCGCGCACTATTGCAACTAGCGCAACGTCTCGCGGGAGAGATATCTCTTCCACAGTCTTTCCATTACATGGGGAGTTATCGGGCAGAGTTAACTCAACTAGATTCGTCTTTCCACCATGGAGTGAGAAAAGACGAACCACATCACCGACGCTAACGGCTTCTTCAACCAGAGCGGTGATGATGCGAGGGGTCGAGACTGCTACATCCACGCCCCAGGATTGATCAAACATCCATTCATTCTTCGGGTGATTGACGCGAGCAACAACTCGTGGAACACCGTATTCGGTTTTTGCTAGAAGCGAGGTGACTAGATTGACTTTGTCATCGCCGGTAGCAGCAACTAAGACCTGACAGTTGACGAGCTGGGCAGTATCGAGAGATGAGATCTCACAAGAATCGGCAAGCAACCATTCAGCTGTCGGCACGCTCTCCATCTTGAGCGCCTTTGGGTCTTTGTCGATGAGAAGGACTTGGTGGCCGTTACTTATCAATTCACGCGCAATTGCTCGTCCAACATTGCCTGCACCTGCGATTGCGACCTTCATCATCTCTCCTTTGGAGATCTAGCAAGAGTTGATGCGACTGTTGAGATCTCCTTGTCCGCGACGAAAATATGAAGGACATCGCCCTCCTGCAAGATAGTTCTATCAAGGGGAACTATTCCCTCACCGAGTCGAGTGATGAATGCGACTCGAGCGGATGTCGTCTCTTGAATCGATGCAATCGATTGACCGAACCAGTCCCTGTGCACTGGCATCTCGCAGAGTTGGACATTGCCCGAGGGGTCGCTCCATTCAGATTTGGCTCCCTCAGGCAGGAGCCTTCGAAGGATCTGGTCAGTAGTCCAGAGGACTGTCGCTACGGTTTGTATTCCTAGACGTTGATAAATCTCTGCGCGAGCAGGGTCGTAGATTCGTGCGACTACATTTGCAACGCCGAAACTTTCCCTTGCAAGGCGAGCGGCGATGATATTTGAGTTGTCACCGGAGGAGACGGCGGCAAATGCGCCTGCCTTTTCGATCCCGGCTTCTAGAAGGGTGTCGCGATCAAAACCCATTCCAGCGACTGTCTGACCGTTGAAGTCTGCGCCAAGTCTTCGAAACGCTTCTCTATTCTGATCGATGACAGATACCGAGTGCCCCAACGCCTGAAATTGGATTGCGAGTGTGGAACCGACGCGACCACAGCCCATGATCACAACATGCACAACGGCAGAGACTACACCCGCTCACCAACGCATCTATGCTCCGCATCGTGATGTCTGACTCGCAACCATCGAAAGTTTCCGTAGGGGATAGAGTCAAGGTGGAAGTCGGAGTGATAGCGCATGGCGGACACTTCATCGCTCATCACGACGGATTAACCATCTTCGTTCGCGGTGCGGATACCGGGGAAGTAGTCCTTGTCGAGATTGATGAGATTACGAAGAAAATCGCCCGGGGCCATGTCGTTGCAATAGAGCGAGCGTCGAGCAATCGGATTGAGCCGCGCTGTCAGTATTACATCAACTCCGCTTGCGGTGGCTGCGACTTCCAACACCTAACTCAAGAACATCAAAGAGAATTAAAAGTTAAAGTTGTTGCAGATTCCATGAAACGAATTGGTGGGATTGATATCACTCCCGAGTCAGTTCGAGTTCCAGGGGATGGTTTTGATTGGCGGGTGCGAATGGACTTCGACGCCTCACCCGGCGGGAGATTGGCCATGCACCCGGCAAGGAGCAACCTCCTTACCGAGATAAACGAGTGCCCCATTGCGGCAAAAGAGATGAATATCGAGCGCATCAATGTAAATCTTGAGCAGAAGCGGGGCGCGTGGGGTGAGCGAGTTCGAGTCGGATTAGATGATTCAGGACATTTCCGAACGACGCTGGTCAAAGCAAGTCGATTGACACACCAAGTTTTTGATCAGCGATTTGATGTCTCACTCGAAAGTTTTTGGCAGCCACATCGATTAGCTCCCGAAATGTTAGTGAGCGAATTGGAACGTACTCTGCGTGGAGAGAAGGGCGAGAGGATTTTCGATCTATACGGCGGAGTGGGGCTCTTCTCGGCCTTTATCAGCAAAATGGTTGGAGAAAGTGGAGAGGTCATTCTTGTTGAGTCTGATAAGAGTTCCATCAAAGATGCAGAGCGAAAGTTCAGAGATAGCAAAGTGGTGAGAGTAATCACCTCAGAGGTCAAGAATTTCTTGGGCCATGAGAGGCAAGTCGATCGAATCGTCCTTGACCCACCACGAACTGGAGCAGGAAGTGCTGTCGTAAAAGAGATGGTCCGACTCGCTCCAAAACAGATTCTCTATATTTCCTGTGACCCAGCCACATTGGCACGCGATGCCAAGGAGTTGGTCGAAGCGGGCTATGCGATTGAATCTCTTCGAATTTTGGACCTTTTCCCGAATACCGAACACGTCGAGAGTGTGGCGAACTTCATCATCAATCGCTGAAATCTCAAGGAATTGCCTCATCATCCGGGGCTCTCTCTGCTCAAAGAGTGAAGTCACCTTAGAATCGCCTCATGAGCCTTGACTCCTTCTCCAGCAAGTCGACCCTTGACTCCTCCGGGAAGAAGTTCACATTCTTTGACATAACCAAACTCAAAGGCCATGAGACATTGCCGTTCTCACTCAAGATACTTCTTGAAAATCTACTTCGGACCGAAGATGGCGCGAATATAACTGCGGCTCAGATTCGATCATTGGCGGAGTGGGAACCAAGTGCAAATCTCGAAACTGAAATTCAATTCACTCCGGCTCGAGTGATCATGCAAGATTTCACGGGGGTTCCATGTGTGGTTGATCTCGCGACGATGCGTGAGGCCATCTCAGAACTGGGCGGCGATCCCAGCAAGGTCAATCCACTGGCACCAGCCGAACTAGTGATCGACCATTCAGTTATCGCAGATGTTTTCGGAAGTACTGATGCCTTTGAGCGCAACACAGATATCGAGTATCAAAGAAATCAAGAGCGATATCGTTTCTTGCGCTGGGGGCAGAGCGCTTTCGATGAGTTCAAAGTAGTTCCACCAGGCACAGGAATCGTGCACCAGGTGAATCTGGAATATCTTGCTCGTGTTGTCATGATCCGCGAAGTTGAAGGTGAAAATCGGGCTTATCCCGATACCGTCGTCGGAACGGATTCACATACGACGATGATCAATGGACTTGGCGTGCTCGGTTGGGGTGTGGGCGGAATAGAGGCCGAAGCAGCGCTCCTGGGACAGCCAGTCTCGATGTTGATCCCTAAAGTTGTCGGCTTCAAACTAAGTGGACAACTTCCACTCGGCACCACCGCAACGGACTTAGTGCTCGTCATAACCGAAATGCTGCGAAAGCATGGCGTGGTCGGCACATTCGTCGAGTTCTACGGCCCTGGTGTTAGCGAGCTACCGATGGCCAACCGCGCCACCATTGGAAATATGTCACCTGAATACGGCTCAACATGCGCGATTTTCCCAATAGATGAGGAAACGCTGCGTTACCTGGCTCTCACAGGTCGAAGCTCAGAGCAGATAGCTCTCGTCGAAAGTTATGCAAAGCGTCAATCACTTTGGCATGACCCTCACGCGACACCGCGTTATTCAGAGAGTCTGTCACTTGATCTATCTACCGTTGTGCCATCAATCGCAGGACCAAAGCGCCCGCAAGATCGGATCTCACTCTCCGAATCAAAGGCTTCCTTTGCCAAAGCCCTTCCTGGATACATCAGCGAAAAGAGCGCGAAGGCGGATGTGCCAATCACTTTGGATGGTAAGTCAACCGCGGTGAAGCATGGAGATGTCGTCATTGCTTCGATTACCTCCTGCACAAACACATCTAATCCCAGCGTGATGATTGGTGCTGGTTTACTTGCAAAGAAAGCTGCGGAACGTGGACTGACCAGAAAACCTTGGGTGAAGACGACACTGGCACCAGGATCCAAAGTCGTGATGAACTATTACGAGAAAGCGGGACTCATTCCTTATCTCGACAAACTTGGATTCAATCTTGTGGGATATGGGTGTGTCACCTGTATCGGAAACTCAGGGCCGCTTCCCACAGAAGTTAGCCAAGCGGTCAATGAGAATGACTTAGCTGTTGCTGCGGTATTGAGCGGAAACCGCAATTTTGAAGGGCGAATCAATCCTGATGTGAAGATGAATTACCTTGCCTCGCCACCATTGGTTGTTGCTTACGCCCTCGCCGGTTCGATGAATCACGACTTTGAGCGGGATGCGCTTGGCGAAGACAGTGCAGGAAATCCTGTATTCCTGCGAGATATTTGGCCAACACCTGCTGAAGTCCAAGATGTGATTGACAGGTCAATCTCCTCTGACATGTTCAAACGAGATTACGCAAGCGTCTTTGATGGCGACCATCGATGGAAGTCTCTCCCAACGCCAAGTGGAAAGACTTTTGAGTGGGATACAAAATCGACCTACGTCAGGAAACCTCCCTATTTCGAGAATATGCCGCGAAATCCCAAGGCAGTTACAGATATTGAAGGTGCAAGAGTCTTGGCCCTACTGGGTGACTCTGTGACTACTGATCACATTTCGCCGGCAGGAAATATCAAAGCTGACTCCCCGGCAGGTAAGTACTTGCAGGAACATGGAGTGGCCCGGACTGATTTCAATTCCTACGGGTCCAGGCGCGGAAATCACGAAGTGATGATTCGTGGAACTTTTGCAAATATAAGGCTAAAAAACCTCTTGTTAGATGGCATTGAAGGTGGATTTACCAGGAACTTCCTCCGCGATGGTCTGCAGACAACCATCTATGAGGCATCAATGGAGTATCAGGAGGCGGGTATTCCTCTCGTGATCCTTGCTGGAAAAGAATATGGCTCTGGCTCATCGCGTGACTGGGCAGCGAAAGGGACCGCACTTCTTGGAGTTCGTGCTGTCATTGCTGAATCATTTGAACGAATCCATCGCTCTAATCTGATTGGAATGGGCGTACTTCCACTTCAGTTCAATGAAGGCGAGAACGCTTCACTCTTGGGACTAAAGGGTGATGAGACCTTTTCCATTACCGGAGTTACTGAATTAAATTCGGGCAGGACGCCCAAGAATGTTGATGTGATCGCCGAGTCGCCAGAGGGCAACCGCAGGGAGTTCTCAGCCAGGGTTCGTATCGATACTCCTGGCGAAGCTGATTACTATCGCCATGGCGGGATCATGCAGTATGTCCTGCGCTCACTCCTCGGATAGAACTCATGTCGCTTCTGGAACGGATCTCAAACCCTTCAGATTTACAACGGCTAAGTGATGAGCAATTGGTTGAGCTCGCCACTGAGATTCGAACATTCCTGATTGAAAAAGTCTCGCGAAGTGGTGGCCATCTTGGTCCGAATCTTGGCGTTGTCGAGTTGACCATCGCGATTCATCGAATCTTCCAGTCACCCCATGATGTAGTTCTCTTCGATACTGGTCACCAGTCTTATGTGCATAAGATGTTGACGGGAAGGTTGACTGGATTCGAGAAGTTAAGGCAGCGAGGTGGGCTAGCCGGGTATCCCTCACGAACTGAGAGTCGCCACGATGTAATCGAAAATTCACATGCATCGACTGCTCTCTCCTGGGCAGATGGAATTGCCCGAGGCTTCAAAATCCAAGGGGAAAAGGATCGAACAGTTGTAGCGGTAGTTGGAGATGGCGCGCTAACTGGTGGGATGTCGTGGGAGGCAATAAATAACATCGCAACATCCGATGATCTTCGGCTAGTGATCGTAGTCAACGACAATGCTCGCTCATACTCACCGACAATTGGTGGAATGGCAAAACACCTTTCGACACTCAGAGCAACGAAAGGCTACGAGAAATTTCTTGACTGGGGTCGAGATGTACTGGAACGCACGCCTGTCGTCGGTCACTCGATTTATGAAGCTTTACATGGAATGAAGAAGGGCATCAAAGACATTGTCGCCCCACAAGGAATGTTCGAAGATCTCGGAATCAAATATCTCGGTCCGATTGATGGACATGACATCCATGCCCTTGAGCGAGAACTCGAGAATGCAAAGCGTTTTCAAGGTCCGGTGATTGTCCACGCAATAACTGAGAAGGGACGAGGACACCTACCTGCGCTCAATGACGAGGCAGAGAAGTTCCATGCCGTCGGCGTCGTCGATCCCGAGACTGGTGAGCCGCTCGCCAAAAGTGGGAAGTCCTGGACTTCGGTCTTCTCTAACGCACTGGTGAAGATCGGCAGAGAGCGAAAGGATGTCGTTGCAATAACGGCGGCGATGCTCGGTCCGACGGGTCTTGATTCATTTGCCAGGGAATTTCCAGATCGAACTTTCGATGTCGGCATCGCTGAACAGCATGCAACAACTTCGGCCGCCGGAATGGCCTTTACTGGACTTCATCCAGTAGTCGCCGTCTATTCAACATTTCTCAACCGCGCATTCGATCAACTTCTTCTTGATGTGGCGCTACATAAAGCGGGTGTCACTTTCGTCCTAGATCGATCTGGGATTACCGGTGATGATGGTCCTTCACATCATGGAATCTGGGATCTTGCTTTGACATCGATTGTGCCGGGAATCAAAGTTGCAGCGCCAAGAGATGGAAAACGACTTGAAGAGTTACTCGCAGAATGCGTGAGCGTGAGTGATGCTCCTACCGTTATTCGCTTTCCAAAGGGGCAGATTTCACCCCATATCCCAGCATTCGAACAGATTGACGGAGTCGATGTCCTGTATCGGGGCGAGAGTGCCGATATCTTGTTGATTGCCGTCGGTGCGATGGCCGAAGCATCAATCGAAGCTGCGGGCATTGCTTATCGCGAAGGTGTTGGCGTCACTGTCGTGGATCCGCGTTGGGTCCGCCCACTGCCTAGGCAGTTACTTTCCCTAGCCGAGAAATTTGCAGATATCGTGGTCGTTGAGGATGGGCTTGAGAATTTGGGTGTGGGCTCAGCTGTGGCGCAGATGTTGCGCAGCGAAGGTATCCAAAAAGAAGTCACCTCAATCGGCGTACCGCAAAGATTTATCGAACATAGTAAACGAGTAGAGATCCTCGCTGACTTAAGAATGAATCCAGGTTCAATCGCACAACGATTGGTTGCACTTCATTCCTCGAAAGCGGTGACGGACTCGCTCTCGAGTGAAATCAATCGATTGCGCGACTGATTAGATTAGGCAGGAAGAGAAGCGACGCCTGCTGGATGGAATCGCTTGCCAGTTACTTCTTCGCTGATTCCTTCGCGATCTAGGTAGGGAAGAATTCCGCCAAGGTGCATAGGCCAGCCGGCACCAAGAAGCATGCAGAGATCGATCTCAGCGGGTGAAGAGACGACGCCCTCATCGAGCATCATCCGAGCTTCTCCTGCGAGGGCACGAAGAGCTCGCAGTCGCACTTGATCGGCAGTAGATGGCGAGTTACCAGCGACGATCAAAGCCAAAGCTTTCGCATCTGGCATCAATTTCCCATTCTCATCCTTTGTGAAGAAGGATCGAATCCCATTCTTCACAAAATTCTGCATTGTCGGTGAGATTTTATAACGATCACCAAGATTGTGATGAAGGGTCTCAGCAACATGTAAAGCAACCGCAGGTCCCACCAAACCAAGGAGTTCGAGTGAGGTCATCGGAAAACCTAATGGACGCATTGCGCTATCTGCGACATCTGGCGGAGTTCCCTCATCAATTGCATCCGTCACTTCCCCCATGAAGCGTGTGAGAAGTCGATTGACGACAAAGGCAGGAGCGTCTTTGCAGATAATCATTGTCTTCTTAAGGTCTTTACCGACATTGATTGCGGTTGCGCAAGTTGCGTCATCAGTCTTGCTGGTCCGCGCCACCTCAAGCAGAGGCATGACAGCCACCGGATTGAAGAAGTGGAAACCAATCACTCGCTCTGGATGGGCAAGATGCGCGCCCATCTTCTCGACAGAGAGCGAGGACGTGTTAGTCGCAAGTATGCACTCAGCAGAGACAATAGCTTCGAGTTCAGAGAATAACTTCTGTTTGATCTCTAACTCCTCGAAGACTGCTTCGATGATGAAGTCACAGCTCGCATATGCCTTCTTATCAACTGAGCCAATGACTAGCCCCTTGAGGCGACGAGCACCCTCCTCGTTCATCCGACCTTTCGATACGAGTTTGTCGATCTCGCCATGGATATAGGAGATGCCTTTATCAACACGAGCTTGATCCAAATCGGAGATTACTACCGGAACCTTGAGGTTTCTGATGACAAGCAAGGCAAGCTGAGACGCCATCAACCCGGCACCGACGATTCCAAAGCGCGTAACTTTGCGAGCGAGGGCGGCCTTTGGTGCTCCCTCAACCTTCTTTCTCTTCTTCTGGATCAAGTTAAATGCATAGAGCGATGCGCGGACAGCATCAGTCATGACCAAGTTGCTGAGAGTCTCATCTTCGGCGTCGAAACCTTGCGAGAGCGTGGCTTGTTGGGCTGCCTTGATCAATTCCAGAGCTTTGAGAGGCGATGCAACATCAGCGCCGCCATATTTTTTCTTCATCATCGCTTGGCCCTGTTCGATGGCTCGCTTGTAAGCCTCATCATCCTTCGAGAAATCACTGCGGGTGATGGATTCACTCGCTGCGAGAATTCGCGCAGCGAAACCAAAAGATTTCTCCAAGAAGTCAACTGGCTCGAAGACTCGGTCCACAACGCCAAGTGCGAGAGCATCCTTCGCCTTCATCATCGTGTTATTGGCAAGTGCATTGCCGATGATCACTTGAACTGCTTTCTCCGGACCGATCAGTTTCGGTAGGAGAGTAGCTCCACCCCAACCAGGAACAATGCCCAGGAATACTTCAGGCAAAGCGGTGAATGCGGTACTTGCGAGGGTTCGATAGTGACAGTGGAGTCCAATTTCAAGACCGCCACCAAGTGCAAGACCATTTATGAACGCAAAGGTCTTCTTCTTGCTCTCACCAAGCATTCGAAAGACATCATGGCCTAGCTTTGCGATGGCGAAAGATTGAGATTTCTCAGTGACAAATGAGAGTCCGGATAGATCTGCGCCTGCAGCAAAGATGAAAGGCTTGCCCGTTATCGCAATCCCTGCGACATCCAGCGCTTCTGCGGCGCGAATCGCTTCGCCCAATTCTTGAAGAGTTTGTGGGCCGAGAGTGTTAGGGCGATTGAAATCTTGGCCGTTATCGAGGGTAATCAGCGCGATCTTTCCATTGAAGCCAAAGGCAGTCAGATCGACTTCGCGAAGGAGAGACTTGGTCACAACCTCATCCGGTGCGCCAGGCGGCGGAGTCAATGTTGTTGAACTCATTTACTTCACTCCCTTGTAGTTAGGGTTTTCCCAGATAACAGTGCCACCCATGCCGAGACCGATACACATCGTGGTGATTCCGAACCGCACCTCGGGACGCTCCTTGAAACCTTCAGCCAGATTGAGCATCAATCTGATTCCTGATGAGGCAAGTGGATGACCTACTGCGATCGAACCGCCATAGATATTTACTCGTGGATCGTCATCGGCGATTCCAAAGTAATCGAGGAAAGAGAGAACTTGAATAGCGAAGGCTTCATTGATCTCGATAAGACCAATCTGATCCATCGTCATTCC
>SYAN01000105.1 GCA_005787575.1 Actinomycetota bacterium
CTCCCTGAGGATGAAGTTGTCAGGTGCGATGAATGTCGCAGAATCTTGGTGAGGGTTTAGATGGCGCGCGCTTTGACGGTATACGCAGATGGCGGATCGCGCGGAAATCCAGGAGCAGCAGCATTCGGCGCTGTGATCATGGAAGGTAATCACCTGATCCATGAGTTGAGTGAAGCAATCGGGACTTCGACAAATAATGTCGCGGAATATTCAGGTTTAGTCGCTGCCCTTCGTGCCGTTCATCTCATCGATCCCTTGGCGGAGGTAGAGGTGCGGATGGATAGCAAGCTAGTAGTAGAGCAAATGTCTGGTCGCTGGCAGATCAAAGATGCCAAGATGAGGAAACTTGCGCTCGAAGCACGGGATGCACATTCGCCAGAGTTAGTTAGATATCAATGGATAGCCAGGGAGGAAAACTCTCACGCCGACCGCCTCGTCAATAAGGCGCTCGACTTCGAGGTGGCAGGATCCATCGAGCCGATTCGACGTAACTATCTAATGGAACGCCTCCTTTCCAATGAAATTCCCACCACGCTCTATTTGGTGCGACATGGCGAGACACCGTTAACACCCTTGAAGAAGTTCTCCGGAAGTGGCCCGCTGGATCCAGAGCTCACTGAGGAGGGTCACCGACAAGCAGCCCTTGTTGCGAAGGAAGTAGAGAAGTTACAACCAGACCTGATGATTGCTTCACCACTACGCCGAACTCGTCAGACCGCAGAACACATCACCAAAGTCACTCACTTAGAGCCGAGTATCGATCCGATCTGGATTGAGATTGATTTTGGCGTCTGGGATGGATTGACCATCTATGAAGTCGAAGAGAAATTTCCCCGCGAATACAAAGAGTGGCTTGCTTCTGCTTCGTATGCGCCACCAAAAGGAGAATCATTTGAGTTCGCTCTCGCCAGGGCGCGACAAGGTATGGAATCTGCGGTGGCAGAACATCCGGGCAAACGTCTGGTCGTAGTGACGCATAACGGAATCATCAAGACTGCAATAGCTGCAGCGATGTCGACTCAAGCCGAGTCAATATTCAATGTCGATGTGACACCTTGTTCAATCACGACGATATCGATTTGGCCGTCAGATGGATTGATGGCGGTGCGTGGTGTGAATGAGCGAGGTCACCTTCGCTAGTTTGCTTCGCTAACCGTCGACATATTGAAGTCATTAATGATCATAGGCGGCATCGCAACTCGATCAACATAATCCGCCCATTCTCGTGGCTGACAGATTTCAGTAGTCCCTGCCTCAGCGATGTTATTGAGTAGGTTCAATGGTGAGTCATTCCATCTGAAGTTATTTACCGCTCCCTGAACTTCACCATTCTTAACGAGATAGATTCCGTCTCGAGTCAGCCCAGTGAGAAGAAGAGTCTGGGGATCGACCATTCGGATATACCAGAGCGTGGTAACAAGAAGTCCGTTATTTAGTCTTGACGCCAGATCTTCGAGTGAGCCGGAGCCACCATCGACTGTGAGTATCAAGTTCTCGCCCATTGGAGCGTAGGGAAGTGAGGTCAACGCTGCGCTCGCTCGGGTTGTCACAAGGTTTTTGAGAGATCCTTGGCTTATCCATTCGGTTCGCTTTATCAACTGGCCGTTATCAAAGACTGAACTGAATTCACTTGATGCGCCTGCCGTTGAGAACTGAGTTGATTCAAGACCTGGATAGGTGGGATCTGAGAAGAGAGTTGTTGCCTTGTTTGAGAAACGCTCGCCGATTCGAGTGCCACCACCCTGTTTGGAAAATGCTGAGCGACCTTCAAAGGCATCGCGACCTGCAGACATCCAGAGCATGTAGGTAATGAGATCGCTGATTGAACCCGCAGGAAAGAGAGTGTCATAACGTCCTGCAGGAAGTTCTATTCGCTTTGCCTGCCACTCAAGACGTTGGCGAATATGGGCATCGATTTTATGAATAGAAACATTCGAGAAATCTCGAGTTGCTACGCCATCCCAAGTCGAACGAGTGCGGCCGTGGGATTTTCCTGTCATCTCTACACGGCCGGAGGGCTGGTCATGGCGCATTCGGATGCCACCTTTTGACCCCACCCAGACTGTCCTGTGCGTATGTTCTGCATAACCGAAAAGTTCTATCTTGTCCTTTACCGAGCGCGAGAACATGTCGCCAAGTTCTGGCGCAATTTTCGAGAAGACCTCTGGACCTGTTGCTTGGTGCGAGTCATTCCAGTCACCGTGAGCAACGTTCTTTGCAAGAGGTGCAAAATCTTCCGCTTTCCCTGCCGCTTTGGCCGCTTCTCCTGCTTCTTTGATTACATCGTCAATTTCATGAAGCTCGACGTTGGTACGAGTAACTCCTCCTGCAGCCATTGAGCCATCGACGGCTACGAATGCAATCACGGTCACCGAGCGATTTGCTATGACGCCGTTGGTGGTGAGGGTGCTATTTGCCCAACGAAGATTTGCCTGCGTCGAATCGGTTACTAGAACTATGCAGTCATCGAATGGTGCTTTAGCTGTGATTCGCTCGATCAACTCTTGTGCTGAGATCACTTTCCGGCCTCCGCAACAGTGTTCAAGATATTTATCTTTTCAAAGAGCGCTGCAGGACAGCCATGGCTAACTGCAGCCACTTGTCCGGGCTGACCTTTACCGCAGTTGAATGCGCCTCCGAGCACATATGTGCTTGGTCCGCCTACGACTTTCATTGAATTCCAGAAGTCTGTGGTCTTGGATTGATAGGCGACATCCTTGAGTTGTCCAACGACCTTTCCGTTCTTGATTCGATGGAACTGTTGTCCGGTGAACTGGAAGTTATAACGTTGCATATCGATTGACCATGACTTGTCACCTTTGATCAAGATCCCATTCTCAACAGCGGAGATGAGAGAATTGAGATCGGGCCCATTTGGGTCAGGTTGTAGCGAGACATTCGGCATTCGTTGAATCGGCACATGTGCCGGCGAGTCTGCGAAGGCGCAACCGTTCGACCTGTCACGACCGACCCGAGCTGAGATACGACGATCTAGTTGATAACCAACAAGAAGTCCATCTTTGATGATCTCCCACTGTTGAGCCGCTACGCCTTCATCGTCCCATCCCACAGTGCTCAAGCCATGTTCTGTAAGTCGATCGCCAGTCACATTCATCAACTTGGAGCCATATTGGAGATTATTCAATTTCTCTGGAGTGGCAAATGACGTACCTGCGTAGTTCGCCTCGTAACCTATGGCTCGATCAAGTTCAGTTGCGTGGCCGATTGATTCATGAATAGTCAACCAAAGATTAGATGGATGAATCACTAAGTCATACTTTCCAGCTTCGACAGAAGGTGACTTCACTTTCTCGTCAAGCAAGGTAGGCAATTCTGCGATCTCGCCATCCCAATCCCAAACTTTTCCGCTCATCCACTCCCATCCAAATCCTGCAGGTTGAGCGAGGGTTCGCATCGATTCGAATCCGTGGGCACCTACCGAGATTGCTTCGATCTGAGTTTGAATTCGAACGCGTTGTTGTGTGGTCGAAGTGCCGTATCCGTCGGCATAGTGCTTCTGTTCTTTTACATACATACAACTTGCCGTTGCGTGATTGACCTTGCCTGACTTCAAAAGGCGATTTGATAAATCAGCTAGTCGATCGATCTTCTCGCCATCAGGGACTGAGAATGGATCTGTCTCATAGGAAGAAACCCAACTCTTATTTGAATAGACAGATTCAGAGGCGAGTGAGACTTCTTCAGTCGAAAGCGGCCCTGAAGTCTTTGCCATGGAAACTGCGGTCAAAGCGAGTTCTCGTGCCTTGTCGACTGAGATTTCAGGAGATGAAGCGAAGCCCCATGCGCCGCCGACGATGACTCGAACACCAAGTCCCGAGATTGTGTCATCGGCTTGAGTCTCAGGTTTCGCATCACGGAGATTGAGAAGGCCAGTTCGAACTCTTTCAATGCGGACATCAACGTGGCTGGCACCAGCGCCCTTCGCACTGGAGATTGCCGCATCGGAAACGGGGGTGAGAGGTAAAGCTAGGAAATCTGGATCCACTGTCTTAGGCACACGCGCAACCTAAGTTAATACGGTCGAAAATGCCAGTATTGTGCATGAGCTTCTCTCATTTGAATGTGTAAATCGGCTGGCGTAACCTTGGCGCGAAGAGTCGCCCGGATCACCGCGTTGTAGCAATACACCGAGGAAAGTCCGGACTCCAATGAGCAGGACGGTGGGTAACTCCCACCCGGAGCAATCCGCGGGAAAGTGCAACAGAGAGCAAACCGCCGACTTCACTGTCGGTAAGGGTGAAACGGTGGTGTAAGAGATTCCCTCATGGTACTTGTTTGCTATCGGTCTCAAGCCTATATTTAGCTTTAGATGAAATTTACCACCCACTTTACGCTCCAATTCCGAGGAACGCGACTCTGAGAACATGCACCGTGCACGGTGGACTGCAGATGAAACACAGGATTCTCACCCACGTTGATGCTCTTTTCCAAGAGGCTTACACCTGCGCCTCCGTTGGTGCTATGTCTAGAGGCTACAATCCAAGGCCAAGGCCCCAGTTTCCAAGCCGAGCTCATCCCTGTTCGTTCGCCATTACTAAGGGAATCCCATTTAGTTCCTTTTCCTCCGCTTACTTATATGCTTAACTTCAGCGGGTTTGCTGCCCTGACTTCATGCTGTGCATGGGAGAAGGATTGGTTGGAGAGCTACCAGATTGGTTCACAACAAAAGTGATACAAGCTCACAAGTTGCAGAAACCGCAGCTCTCTTCAAACTCCTGCATGTGCCACTCACTCCACCCGAGGGCGCAGCCATGGCACACAAAGACGCAGGGATAGGCACACGAAGCACCATACCTGCATGAGGGTTCCACAAGCACTGAAGCAGGCATACTCCCAGGGATATCCCGAGAGTGCAATGCGCGTTCAAGAATCCATTGGTTCACGGAATTCTGCAATTCACAATGATTATCACACTTCGCTGCGCCCTTCATCGGTGCTTGAGCCGAGATATCCGTCGCTGAAAGTTGTGACGTATGATATGTCTCAGAACAGAAAAGCTAAAACTCATTTGATGAACAAATAAGCCAGGGCAGACACAATGGCAACAGGAACAACCTGGGCCACAGCGCGCCACACACACACACAGGATGCGACGCGTGCGTTGCCAGGATGCCCTGCCACCCGCGAGCTCCTACATGGAGGAAGTGCACCGCGAAGAGTGCAACCATCTCCACCCAGTCACTCACATGGGAAGTTCACATTGATTGGTTTGGATAGTGCGAATGATCCTTCCGCAGGTTCACCTAC
>SYAN01000024.1 GCA_005787575.1 Actinomycetota bacterium
TACTTGGCATCAATGTTTGAGCGGCGTTATCTCTTAAGACCTCAGCACAGCCGAAGAGAAGAGCCGAGACGAGAATTACCCAATAGAGACCCCACTGAGTATCAAAAGTAATGCCAGTTCTCAGCGAATTGAGATCGGGGACATCCCATCGGCCAAATATTAAGATTGAAGCGATCGCAAAAGTTAGAACTCCGCGAAAGAGATCCATTGAGACAATGATCTTCTTTCGATCAAAACGATCTGTGATCACTCCTGCTGGCAATGTGAATAGCAGCCAAGGTAGTCGCCCCACCATCGCTGCAACTGCGATCAATAGCGGGGATCGCGTCACCGCAGAAGCAAGCCACGGGTAAGCGATGAGTGAGACGCCATCGCCGAGATTTGTGATGGCAGTCGCCGACCAGAGCCGCCAATAATCCACGCCGAGTTTGACTCTCTCGCGAGGCTTCTTCGCATCTTTTGCCATGAAATAAACCTAGCGAGGAGATGTTTTCAAGTGAAATCACCCCTGCCAATAGTGCCAATAGGATGTCAACGTGGCTCACGATTCCTTCGGCTTTGAAATCCAAGCGAGAGTTGATGATGGTCCACGAGCAGGAGGTCATTTAGGACGAGCTGGAGTGATCCGCACTCCCCATGGATTGATCAAAACTCCTGCCTTTATTCCAGTGGGCACGAAAGCAACTGTGAAATCGCTCCTGCCTGAGACAGTAGAAGACTTAGGGGCACAAGCGATTCTTGCTAATGCCTATCACCTCTATCTACAACCTGGACCTGAGATTATCGATGAGGCTGGCGGTCTCGGGAAATTCATGAACTGGCAAGGGCCCACCTTCACCGATAGCGGAGGCTTTCAAGTTCTCTCCCTCGGCGTTGGTTTCAAGAAAGTCATTGCCATGGATTCAGATCTCTGGCAAGCCGATGATGTGATCGCGGATAAGAAGGAACGACTCGCACATGTAGATGACGACGGCGTCACCTTTAAGTCACATCTAGATGGATCCATGCATCGATTCACACCTGAGGTCTCCATGCAGGTCCAACATCAAATCGGCGCTGACATCATCTTTGCCTTCGATGAGTGCACCACATTGCATAACACCAAGCGTTATCAAGAGAAAGCACTCGAGCGCACCAGGCTCTGGGCTATTCGATGCCTCGATGAACACCAGCGCCTGACGAGCGAACGTTTGGCTAGTCCGTATCAAGCGCTCTACGGAGTCATCCAAGGGGCTCAATATGAAGAACTGCGACGAAAGGCTTCGAAGGACCTTGCAGAGATGACTAGCACTGGAATCTCCTTTGACGGATTTGGAATCGGTGGCGCACTTGATAAGTCTCGCCTCGCGACCATCTTGCGTTGGGTCAACGAAGAATTACCTGAAGATAAACCTCGCCATTTACTTGGCATAGGGGAACCGACCGATCTCTTTGCTGCGATTGAAGAGGGTGCCGATACCTTCGATTGTGTCGCTCCATCTCGCGAGGCTCGCACTAGCGCCGTCTATTCCCGCACGGGGCGCTTCAACGTCTCCAACGGCCCCTACCGAAAAGACTTCTCCCCCATCGACAAAGATTGCAGTTGTTACACCTGCAAGAACCATTCACGCGCCTATCTCAATCACCTATTCCGCGGAAAAGAGATATTGGCATCGACTTTAGCGACGATTCATAACGTTCACTTCATCGTCACACTGGTAGAGGAGATCAGGAAGTCGATTATTGATGGCACTTTTATTCAACTCAAAGAAGAGTTCTTGAGGAATTACAAGAGCAAATCGACCAGTTGAGTTGTAGGCAGAGTTACTCTGATAGGTAACTTGGTTCTCGCCTCTTAATGAAAGCAATGACCTGATAGGTGATTGGCACAAAGAGATACTCGATTGAGCTCTTGTAGAAGTATCCGATGACTAAGTACTTGAGAAACTCGATACCTGTGATGACACCATAGAAGGCAATTGTGCAAAAAATCAGGGTATCGGCGAATTGCCCGAGAGCAGTCGAGCCCATGAGGCGAAGCCACAGATTCCTCTCTTTGGTTCGCTCCTTTATCTTCACGAGAACATAAGAGTTAAGGAGTTGTCCAACTAGGAATGCGATGACACTTGCTAGGACGATTCGGGGCACAAACCCGAGGATTGATTCAAATGCCTCCTGGTTCTCCCAGTCACTTGCTGGAGGCGCAAGTTGGACCAGATAGAAGGTTGCCGAAGCAAGAATCGAGACCGCGAAAGCGGTGAGTATCACTCTGCGCGCTGCCTTGAATCCATAGACCTCAGAGAGAATGTCACCGACGATGTAGACGAGAGGGAAGAGAATTGCTCCGCCATCGGTGATTATTGGGCCAAACTCAATCAGTTTCACTGCGCCGATATTGGATATCAGCAAGAGCGCCACGAAGACTGCTGCAAAATAGGGATAGAGACTGTTCGGAGCCTTGGCAAACCGAACCTCTTCGCGCACGGGAGAAGGTTATCGAGAGATAGTGAACTCCAGGGAGTCTGCAACCTCTGACGTGGCTTTGATCAAGACATGGTCTCGATTGACCTCAAAGAGAGGGCTTACTTGGGACTTCCTACTTTGCGAGGTTCCTAAGACGCTCGAGCATCGGCGGATGCGTGTAATTGACCGCTACGTAAAGTGGATGAGGCGAGAGGTTTGCGAGAGAGTCGGTCGAGATCTTCTTCAGTGCAGATGCGATAACGGGCCCGTCATAAGTCTCGCGCGCGAAATCATCCGCGTCATATTCATTGCGCCTCGAAAGAGCGTTATTTACGAGCCCAATAAGAGTCGAAACTGGCGAGAAGAGCAAGAAGAATGCAAGAGCAGAGAGATGAAAACTACCCACGCTTGCCCCCAAGGCTTCAGATAACGCTGAATATGAAAGGAGCCAACCAAGGAGTGCAAAGAGGATAAAACTCTGCAAATTCGACAAGAGGAACATCCAGAGCGTGTGCTTACGCTTGTAATGACCAATCTCATGTGCAAGGACAGCAACCACTTCGCGAGTAGTGAGTTTCTCGATCAAAGTATCAAAGAGCACGATCGTCTTGCTCTGACCAAGACCTGAGAAGAAAGCGTTGGCCTTAGTCGATCTCTTCGAGCCATCCATCACAAAGAGTTTGCCGAGTGAATATCCCTGGCTGTCGCAATATCTCGAGATCTCTGACTTGAGCTCGCCATCCTCAATCGGGGTCAACTTATTGAATAGGGGGAGGAAGATCTTGGTAGCAAACATGAAAACAAAGAGCGAAAATCCGGCAAAGAGCAACCACGCCCAAATCCAAAACGTCGAGTTCAACTCCTGATAGATCCAGAGCACGATGGCAAGGAGCCCCCCACCGATGACTATCGATAGAACCAATCCCTTCACTAGATCTGTGACGAAAGTGAGTGGGGTGCTCTTGTTGAAACCAAACTCTGCCTCAACCTTGAAGGTTGAGTAGATACTAAACGGCAGTGAGATCACATTCGAGATCAGGACTAAGACTCCGATGAAGAGAAGTGAGATCACAATCTCGTTCGTAAATCTCTCACGTAGATATCCATCTAATCTGGCAAACCAGTTGAAGGTCAAAGCAAGAATCATCAAGAGGAACGAGAGAGAGGAACTGACTAGGGAGACTTGATAGTTCGCTGCTGAATAGGCAACTGACCGCTTCTGCTCGGATGGGTCATATAGCTCTGCAATTTCGGCGGCGACTGGCTTCTTCGAAGAGCGATGATTTAGGAAATTCACGTAGGTATCAATGGCGAAATCCATAGCCACAAAGAAAGTTATGACTGCGAGTATCCAGTTATCCACGCATGAATCTTACTTCTTGTCGGAATCGGCCCTCAGCATTATCGATGAATGAAATAAGTATCGCTATCTTGAAAAATCCTCAATTCTCGTTCTAGCTACTCTCTCACTTGGCGAGCGATGCCCAAGCACTGAGCTCAAAATCTTGAGGGATAACTTTGAGAGTTTGAGATTAATCGTCCTTGGTCGCTTCAAACCCAGCAATTCTCGATCTCGAGGGTCCAGAGTCGAGATTGCCGCTCCTGCAAGGATTGAATAGAAGAACTTCCCTACGCGCGAGAAAGGTGGATTGAGGATGAAATCAACTACTTTCTTTCCATTCTCATCTACTTGTAATTCGGTTTTGCGAAAATCTTCTACAGTCTCCTCAAGGTCGAAAAGGGTTTTCGGAGCATCGGTTAGCCCCAGAGGGAACGCACTCAGCGCCCATTCCCGTACGTAAGCATCTGCCAGTTGCTCACCTTCCAGTGAGGTCAGATCTCCAAAGTTTGGCCTTATTCCAGGTTCGAGCGCCTGATAGCTCTTAAGAAAAGAGTCAGTGAAAGCACAATGTACCCAGAGGAGATAGCGGTGGTCAGAGGCGCGATAAGGCTTCGATTGACCGCTCTGATCTAGAAATTCACCCTGTACAACTTTATGCATCGCATTGACTCGAGCTGCTTCGCGTTTGATCACACTTTTTGATGCAAAGGTGGTGAGCGTCAACCAACGCGTTGTCCCAGCAAGTCTTCCGAGCGGATCACTCTCATAGCGGGAATGTTCAATAACGCCGCTCCGCGCAGCCGGATGAGCAGCTTGCAACAATAAAGCTCGAATGCCACCGACTAAGGTGGAGAGGCTTCCATGAATCTTCCAAACGGCAGAATCTGGACCGAAGAGACCTTCATCATCGCCCTCTGCAATCGATGCGACCCAATCAGGCTTTCCATCTTTGGATCCAGAAACTATTAGTCGGAATCGACTTGCAAGGGGCCTTGCCCACCACTTAGTGCTGAGGTCGCGCACAAGAATTACTTCGCTTCTCTCTCTTTCTTATCGCCACGGATCTTGCCGGCGTGCGCTTTCGCAGATGGATCACGCTTTGACTTGATTAAGCTCGCTATTGTCGAGATGACCAAGATTACGGATATCACAATCAGACTAAATGAAGTCTCAATCTTTGGGACTGAATCAAAGATCTCATGAAGATAGAGCATGATCAATTTTGCTCCAATAAATATCAAGATGAACGCCAAACCGAGCGAGAGGTAGACCAGTTTGTCCAACAGCCCTTTCAGAAGAAAGTAAAGAGCTCGAAGACCAAGTAGTGCAAAAGCATTTGCCGCGAAGACCAAAAAAGGCTCTTGTGTGACGCCAAAAGTCGCGGGGATTGAATCCAACGCAAAGACCAGATCTGTCGCTCCTATTGCGATCATCACAAGGAACATCGGAGTCGCCCAACGCTTGCCGTCTATTCGCAGAAAGAGTTTTGTACCGTGATACTCATTGGTAATCGGAGTGACTCTTCTTACCCTTTTGACAAGGAAATTTTCATTCGGATCCGGGTCCTCATTCCAATGGCGCATCAAACCGATTCCAGTCCAGATCAAGATGGCACCAAAGATCACGAATGTGAAGGCGAAGGCAATGACCGCGGCACCAATCGCGATGAAGATTGCGCGAAGTACTAAAGCGACGATTACTCCGATGAGAAGGACTCTCTGCTGATAGATGCTCGGCACGGCAAACTGAGCAAGAATGATCGCGAAGACGAAGAGGTTGTCGACTGAGAGCGATTTTTCAACGAGGTATCCAGCAAAGTATTCAGTTCCCCATGGATCGCCATATTGGGTCTGCACCCAGAGACCGAACCCGACTGCGACGGCGATATAGAAAATCGACCAAAGTGTTGCTTCCTTGAACTTAACCTCATGGGGCTTCGAACTTACAGTCACCAGGTCGAGAATGATCATGGCGAGGATTGCTCCAATGGTTACGAGCCATACCGTCATAGATACATTCATGGAAAGTTCCACCGCAGAGTTCATGAGTGCGGAGCCTATTGGATAGAGTGCATTCATGAGCAACGAGATCATCAAGTCCTACATTGATTCCGGAGAGAAATTCGTCGCAGTCGCTGAAGTCGCTAATGACGCTGCAATGAATAAGAATGCACCTGAAGGTGAATGGAATGGCGCATTCGTCGTTCACCATATGGGCGATTTCGAACTTCATTTCTCTCACCGAGTTCTCAGAATGCTGACTGAAGATAATCCTGAGATTGTTGGATATAGCGAAGAGCCTTACCCAGAAAATCTAAATTATTCTGCGCGCGATTGGCGCCTCTCCCTTGCCACAGTCCGTGCGGCTCGTTCGATGACCTCAGATATTTTGAAGAAGGTTGACCAATCAATGCTGACTCGACCAGGGGTTCATTCTGAACGTGGACCAATCACTCTCGCGGATATTCTTTCAAGCGCTGCCAAACACATCGCGTCCCATACTGAACAACTAACAGCTGCGCTCAAGTAAGTTGATCAGAGCCAGATTTCTCTGATGCAAATAATTTCTATCCCTCTGATCAGTATCTCGGAGTGGACTAAGAGCATCCTTATTGACTCATCCCCACTCTGGATCTACTCGATTCTTTTTCTCTTCGTCTTCATAGAGACTGGAATTCTCATCGCTTTCTTTCTCCCTGGAGATTCAGTTCTCTTTGCGGCGGGCCTTATTGCCGCAGCGCGCCAGGACACCTCTATATTCATTCTCGTCACGATCATCTTTATTGCTGCATTTCTTGGTGATCAACTTGGTTTCGTTTTGGGTCGACACTATGGACGTCCCTATCTGGATAAACGCGAATCCCCTCGCATCAAGAAGATGATCCTGCGAGCCGAAAAGTTCTATGAAAAGTATGGTTACAGCGCAATAATCTTGGCGCGCTTTTATCCATGGATTCGCACCATCGTTCCGCCAGTTGCGGGGATAAGTCGAATGAACTACTACAAGTTCCTGTCAGCAAATGCCTTGGGCGCACTCCTCTGGGGGGTTGGAATCACATCCTTAGGTTACGCAGCAGCCTCTATTCCTGCGCTTAAGGAGTCAAGCAGATACATAGCGGCTTTCTTTATCGTCCTGACAATCGCACTTACGGTGCGCAATTACATCAGGGCAAAACGAGAGAAGTAAGGATTTTGCCGCTAGCGCTTTGAATATCCCTTGGGACACTTTGGTGACGTTCCAGTGACAATTTTCGTTACCTTACCTTTCACACAAGTGATGCTTACTTTCCTACTTGTTGCAGAACTTGGTTTTCCGCCCCCAGATGAAGCACTTGAACTCTTCTTAACCGGTGGCATCCGAAGCGTCACAGTTGGAGCTGAAAACCCAAAGTTGTAGGCACGGATTTCAAATACATCAAGCTCCTTGAGATAGCGAGAGTTGTAAGTAGCAACATCAGATTTACCTTCTTCATACGAGATCTCAACCCGCGCAATCTGTCCAGCCAAACTTGGCTCTAGGTTAAATGCTTTGCGTATGACATCACCTTTGATGGAGACTTCCATCCAGCCTTTGTTCAAGGTCTTGCGATCAAAGAGAAAGTGCGGACCTGACATGGGAACGACAATCGCGCCCTCTTCTTGGTTGTACTGGACTTGACCAAGATGTCCCGTGGGGCCAGAAACGAATATGCCACCTGCGGCATAACCCTTGAGTTTCTCAAACTGGAAGACGTACGGCATCAAGTCAATGGAGAATCCAGTAGACGCCGTTTCAGCATATGACTCAGGATGCTTGCATGATTGGCTTCTATCGGTGCTTGGGTCACGAGTTTGACCAGGTGCAAGACATTGCCATTGATTCGGAAAGACAGTCCCTTGAATATATGTAAGGGAAGTTCCATCACTGCTCTTTCCGAATGTGACTAAGGGATTCTTCATATTCGAGGTGATGGTCCCGGTGTTCTTTGCGACAGAGTTCGAACGAAGCGCTATACGCCAAGTCGATCCATCTGGGACTGTCTTGGCTTCCCAGCCATCATCTCGATTCCAGGTTCGCTTCTCTCCCTTATCCACCCATTGATAGATATAGAAGAAAGGTCCGTTGGCGCTGATCATCAATCTGAAGACGAGATCTTTCCCATCAGCTAAGAGACCAGAGGCGGTGTAACAAGCGTCGTGTAAGTAAACGCTTTTGCCACTGGCATTGGGAGGTATTCCCTCACATGTATCGCCACCCGAGAAACTATTCATGTCATAGGTGGTCTGCTTGTAGACAAACTTAGGATTAACGACTGGAGTGGTCTTCTTCCAAACGATGCTCGAATAGTCGAGTTGTCCGTTCGCATCTTTACGTTCAGATGCTGGATCGCTGAACTCCACGCTCTCAACACAGTCAGTCGCACGAAAACCGAGAGAACAATCAACCCAAAATGGAGTATCGGCAGGGAAATATTCTTCCGAACTAGACGCCTGCGACAAGGAGGCAGTTAATACGAGGGCAGAGGCGAGGATTAAAACCTTGCGAATCACAATCAGAAGTCTACTGCGCAACGCTCAGCTCTGACTAGAGCACTCGCCCACTTACCTTCTCTGAGATCAACTCCCTGACCCGAGGGACCACCTCTGTTGCATAGAGCTCGATACTTCGCATCAACTTGCTATGAGGCATCGGTCCGGTGGCATATTTCAAATCGAAACGAGTAGCACCGACAGAGTCCAAGGCATATGCAATTTTTCTGGCAACAGTCTCGGGTGAGCCAACATAGAGCGATCCGTGATTCACTTCCTGCAGATAGTGCGACTTATTCATAGGTCCCCAGCCACGTTCTCGACCTATTCGGCCAAATGAAGCTTCGTAATGGGGCCACTGATCTTCGATCGCTTCTTCATCACTATCTGCGATATGTCCTGGAGAGTGAATTGAAATCGGAAGTGCCACTCTGCCGAATTTCTCAAGTGATTGAAGATATAGATCTGAGTAAGCAGAGAATCTCGCTGGGTCGCCACCAATAATTGCAAGGGCCATCGGGATCCCAAGGCGAGCCGCACGGACAACTGATTCAGGTGAACCACCAACACCGACTCGAAGCGAAATACGCCCGCTCTCAGTCTTTGGATATATCTCTTGATTCTCAAGCGGCGCTCGAATACTTCCGCGCCATGAAACTTTCTTCTCATCAAGTATCTGGACCAGAAGTTCCAACTTCTCTTCGAAGAGTCGCCCATAGTCAGAGAGTTGGTATCCGAATAATGGAAACGATTCCGTAAAGGATCCTCGCCCTGCCGTGATTTCAGCGCGACCATTGGAGAGTGCATCGACAGTTGCAAACCTCTGATAGACCCGAACTGGATCATCACTTGAGAGAACGGTCACTCCAGAGCCAAGGACTATGCGTGAAGTTCGAGTCGCAATGCCAGCCAAGACCGTATCTGGCGCCGAGACTGCGAAATCATCTCTGTGATGCTCACCCACATTGAAGTGATCAAGTCCAAGTTTGTCAGCGAGAACTGCCTCTTCCACAACATGTCTGATCACGGCACCAGCGCTCTCCAGCCGACCCTGATCATCCAGAGTCATATCACCGAAGGTGTCTAGCCCGAATTTCAGCTTATTAATCAGGACCATGATCAGATCGTCAGAGATCTGCCTGCAGCGCGATCGGATGCGATGAGATTTCGCAATCCCTCCACTGCGACTTTCAACAAATTATCGAGCGGTGGCATTGTCTCCTTTGCATGGACCATCGCTACACCACCTGCTCGAGCCCTAAGCATTGAAGCGACGATGTAGATGCCAGCAGCTTCCATCTCAGAACAGAGCGCGCCACCAACTTCCCATGCTCGCCATCGCTGCAATAAATCATCGGCAACACCCATTCGCTCCGGTTCATGTTGGCCGTAGAACGAATCCTTCGACTGTGATATTCCCGTCCTGAATCTCACACCTAACCGCTTCGCAGCCTCCTGCAAAGCGTGCGTCACTTCAAGGTCTGCAACTGCAGGAAATTCGATTGGTAGATAGTGCTTTGTGGTTCCCTCATCGCGTATCGCTGCAGAGATTATTGCGAGATCTCCGGAGACGAAATCTTTTTGAATATGACCTGAGGTCCCGACGCGAATAAAGGTGTCAGCTCCGCACCTATAAAGCTCCTCGACTGCAATCGCTGCTGAAGGACAGCCGATGCCGGTAGAAGTCACAGATACGGGGACGCCATCTAAGTTGCCGGTATAGGTGACATATTCACGGTTCGTTGCAATCAATTTCGGATTATCAAAGAGTTTGGCAATGTATTCGCAGCGACCAGGATCTCCGGGCAGAAGGACATACCGCCCCACGTCGCCGCGACCGAGCCGGACGTGATACTGCTTTCCATCGACTTCCATCACCATCTGGGTTTCCTCTTCCTAACTCACGGATAGAGACCGCGAAGTTTATGTGCTTCTGCGACTCGACTCACGCCGATCATCATGGCTGCATCGCGCCAGCTCACTTTCCGCTCTTTCACGAGGGCTCGTACATCGGCGAAAGCGCGCATCATCATCGAATCAAGATTCTCCTTGACTTCATCAGCGCTCCAGAAATAGTTCTGTTTATCTTGAACCCACTCGAAATAAGAGACGATTACACCGCCAGAGTTAGCGAGAATGTCAGGTATCACAAGAACGCCCTTCTCTCTCATGATCTGATCACCCTCCGGAGTGGTAGGTGCGTTAGCGCCCTCAACGACAACTTTTGCTTTGATGCCTTTTGCACTTTGATGATTAATGGAGTCGGCGAGCGCGGCAGGTATCAAGACATCCACATCAAGATGTAAGAGTTCATCATTAGTGATCTTTTCCCCACTCTTGAATGAATTAAGAGTTGCTCCAGTCGCCACATGAGAGCGCAGCTCTTCGATTGAGCCAAAGCCTTTGACTCCTCCTGAAACATCTGAGACGGCAACTACTTTCATCCCCATCGACTCAAGGGCAACTGCGGCCCAATAACCCACTTTGCCGAATCCTTGAATTGCAACAGTTGCGCCTTCGACTTTGATTCCAAGGTCCTTTAACGCTTCGCGAGTTGAGATAGCGACACCGTCGCCTGTTGCACTTGTTCGTCCTAAAGAACCACCGAGCACTATCGGCTTTCCCGTGACGACACCTGGCACCGAGAAACCAGCGTTGACGCTATATGTATCCATCATCCATGCCATGTTCTTCTCATCAGTTCCGACATCAGGCGCGGGGATGTCGCGCTCTGGTCCGATGATCGGCAATATCTCCGAGGTGTAACGCCTGGTGAGCCGTTCATTTTCCCGAGAAGAGAGACTCTTCGAGTCAACTGCTACGCCACCTTTTGCGCCACCGTACGGAAGATTCACTAAAGCGCACTTCCAGGTCATCAGCATGGCGAGCGCGACCGTTTCATCGAGATCGATATCTGGGTGGAATCGAACTCCACCTTTGGAGGGACCCCGCGTCGTCGAATATTGGACTCGGTAGCCGTGATACATCTCTACTACACCGCTATCTCGACGGAGCGGGACTGCCACTTCGAGAATCCGCCTAGGAGTGGAGAGGGTGTTCCACATCGACTCAGAGAGATCTAGTTTTTCAACTGCACTTCTTAATTGGGCTCGGGCGGTAGCAAGAGGTGACTCCA
>SYAN01000025.1 GCA_005787575.1 Actinomycetota bacterium
GCGACCATTGCGCCTTGAGCCTTTGAACGCTCCGAGATGGCATCAACGGCAACGCGGCTCATCGAATTGAGGGCAGCCTCACTACCAGCCAGAAAACTGGCAAGTGCGAGCAGAAGTATCACCGAAATGATCATGGGAGAGAGCGCCACTCTCTCAGAATCTCCTCCTGCAATGCAAACATCGCCTTCTCATCAGGCGTATTCCTATGGTCAAAACCAAGGAGATGCAGGATTCCGTGGGCAGTCAGGAGTTGAAGCTCCTCATCCAGACTCTTCCCATTTTTCAATGCATTTCCTGAGGCATAACTTGGACAAAGGACGATGTCACCAATGACGCCTGGGTCGCTTTGCCCGGGACGCATCTCATCGATCGGAAATGAGAGCACATCTGTCGCACCCTCTTCACCCATCCATTGCTTATTGAGTGAAGCCATCTCGGAACTAGTCACTAATCGAATTCCAAGATCCGATTGATTATCAAGGCGCATCTTCGAAATCGCATAAGTCGCTAGAGAGATTAACTCTTTCTCATTGCAGGAGGTATTACTCTCATTTGAGATCTCAATCGTCATGATTCGATGAGTTCAGAGATTTTGTTGGCGGCGAGGCAACTTGGCAACATCAAAACGTGCATAGGCATCAACTATTTCACTGACTAGTCGATGGCGTACTACATCAGATGACTCAAGTTCTATGAAGGTAATGTCATTAAGACCACTCAAGATATCGGTGATAGTTCGAAGACCGGATTTAGTGCCACTTGGGAGATCAACTTGGGTCACATCTCCAGTGACCACCATCTTTGAATTAAATCCAAGACGAGTAAGGAACATTTTCATCTGCTCGGGCGAAGTATTCTGTGCTTCGTCCAAAATGATGAATGCATCGTTGAGCGTGCGACCTCGCATATAGGCAAGTGGAGCAACTTCGATAGTCCCATTTCCCATGAGCTTTGGAATCGAATCCGGATCAACCATGTCGTGAAGGGCATCAAAGAGCGGGCGCAGGTACGGATCGATCTTCTCGTGAAGTGTTCCGGGTAAGAATCCCAATCTTTCCCCTGCCTCGACGGCTGGTCTTGTGAGGATGATCCGAGTAACTTGTTTTGCCTGAAGAGCTTGCACAGCTTTCGCCACCGCAAGATATGTTTTTCCGGTTCCAGCCGGTCCGATACCAAATGTGATTGTGCTCTGATCGATTGATTCGACATATCGCTTCTGATTCACAGTCTTTGGTCTGATCGTCTTGCCACGATTGCTTAGGATATTGAGAGAAAGAACTTCACCTGGCTTCTCACTGCTCTTACCTCGGATCATGGCTATCGACCGTGCTACTGCGTCCTCGCTCAACAACTGGCCCGCTCGAATAACTATCAATAACTCTGTTATCAATGAGCGAAACTCTGCAATGGATTCTTCGGGTCCACGTACCTTGAATTCATTTCCGCGGACGGTGATACCAAGCTCAGGGAATGCTGCTTCGAATTGGGTGAGAAAGGAATCCCCTGGTCCCGTCACGGTCACCATAGGTACTGATGTGGGAACTGCGATGACGGTCTTATCCATTGGGTCGGATTTTACTGGAAAGAATCAAGGTGGGCGAAGTTGATTTAACCAGGCGGCCATCCGAATGCGCGGCCAGCCAAGAGATGCAGATGGGCATGAAAGACGCTCTGCCCCACGCTCGCGCCGGTATTGAAAACAGTGCGATATCCATCTAGGGACTTAGTTCTGGCGATCTCCTCTGCCAAGGCAAAGATCGATGCAAGAATTCTGGGTTCACCTCGCCCGACCTCCACCGCATTCTCAAAGTGTTTCTTTGGAATTATCAAGATATGTGTTGGTGCAACGGGATTGATGTCATTGATCGCGAGAGCGTCAGAATTCTCAGCGACACGCGTCGTTGGAATGGAGCCATCAGCGAATGAACAAAAGAGGCATGACATCAACGAAATCCTAATCTGCTCAACGCCAGATTGAAAGTGCGCTCTGCACGGCGCCAAGGGCAATCGCCCCTGCATGCGCTGATCGAAGCACCGGCCCACCAAGTCGTAACGTGATTGCGCCCATTTCTGAGAAAGCTGCGAGCTCATCCACCGTGATTCCACCCTCGGGTCCGATGACGATGAATATTCGGTCAATCTCTTCCATATTCGGTAGTGCACTTAAGAGATTGAAATCGAGGTTTTGGCTCGAATTCTCATCAAAGGTAAAGAGAATCGAACCTTTTTCAGGAATCTGGAATTGGGCGAGAGAAGTGATCAACTCCCCTAATGATGGGATTCTATTTCTGCGACTTTGTTTGACCGCGCCGCGAATCCATTCATTCCATCTTTCACCCGAATCCTGACTCTGCCATTTCCCGACACTCCTCGAAGACTGCCAAGGAATGATCTCATCGACCCCTGCTTCCACGAGTAGTTCGATACATTCATGTGCCCGATCAGATTTTGTCAGTGCCTGAATCACCGTGAGCGCGATAGGTGGCGCTGAGTGATGCTCAACCTCTTGCACTAATACTCTGACACTATCTCGCCCCACTTCACTGATTCGAACCTTTGCAACCATTCCGTTGCCATCACTTAAGGCCACCTGATCGCCAACACCATGACGTGCAACCTTGACCATATGGTGGGCTTCATCGCCATAGATTGTGAGCTCGGAGTTTGGTGCCACATTCTCACGTGGATCGATGAGATAAAGGGAGAGCATCTAGCCTCGAAATGCTTCTTTGAAGCGCGAGAAAATACCTTGTGATTCTCCGCTTGAAACGTTAGTTCGCTTTCCTTGATGCGAGGAGTCATCGCGTGCTTGAGCGAAACGCTCCAAAAGTTCGCTCTCCTCTTTACTCAGTTTTGTCGGAATCTCAACGCCGATATGGATATGGAAATCTCCTCGATTCCCACTCCGAAGGCGTGGCATACCGTGTTCTCGAATGGTGTGAACGGCGCCTGGCTGCGTTCCGGCTTTGATATCAACCGAAACAGGACCATCGAGAGTCTGCACTTCTAATTTCCTTCCGAGCGCTGCTGCCGTCATTGGTATTGAGAGTTCCATGTGTAGAGCATCGCCATCGCGAACCAGGTACTCGTGCTCAGCGACTTCGATCTCAACATAGAGATCTCCGGCTCTACCGCCACCAGGTCCAACTTCGCCGCGACCCGACATCTGCATTCGATTACCACTTTCAACACCAGCAGGGATCTCTATCTCAATCTCACTTCGGGAACGAACTCGACCATCTCCGGCGCATTCAGAACATGGCGCTGTGATTCGAGTTCCGAATCCTTGGCACGAAGCACATGGCCTTGTAGTCATCACTTGTCCGATAAATGAACGAGTAACTTGCTGAGTTTCACCGCGACCTTTGCAAATATCGCAAACTGTAGGCGCAGATCCCTTGGCACATCCATTGCCGGCGCAGGATGGACAGAGAACGGCAGTCTCAACGCTTAAAGTTCTTTTGCAACCGAAGCACGCCTCCTCAAGTGATATCTCAACTCGAATCAAGGCATCTTGCCCTGGACGCGAACGGGATCTGGGTCCACGTGTGCCACCACCAAAGAAGGCATCCATGATGTCGCTGAAACCAAAGCCTTCAGCACCTGCGCCACCAAAGGAGCCAAAACTTGAGCCACCCATATCGTAACTCTGACGTTTTGCGGGATCACTAAGGACTTCGTACGCAGCCGTCACCTCTTTGAACTTATCTGCAACTACAGGATCAGGGTTGATGTCAGGGTGCATCTCCCGAGCCAGCTTTCGATAGGCCTTCTTGATTTCATCATCAGAGGCATCTCGGGCAACGCCGAGAGTTTGATAGAGATCCATACTTACTTGTTATCCCCGCCATCATCGAGATATCGCGAGAGATAACGTGCGACCGCACTCACCGAGCGCATGGAACTCGCATAATCCATTCGAGTAGGGCCAAGGACACCTAGTGCCGCACTTCCAACTCCTGCGCCATAACCCGTGGCAATAAAGCTCATCTCACGCAACTTCGCATCCGGTTGTTCATCGCCGATGCGAACCGTGATTGCCTCGTTCCTTATTCCCAAATCTGACACGAGACGCAGCAGGACAACTTGTTCTTCGAGAGCTTCAAGGATGGAGTGAATCTCATCGCTGAAATCATGAGTCGAACGAGCCAAATTCGCAGTACCTGCGAGAACCACTCGCTCCTCTGCTTTTTCGACAGCCATTTCGATCAACGCCGTAGCAATCAATGTGGCTGTGATTCGGTCTGAACCGGAGTAACTTTGAGTGAACTGGGCAAGCCGTTCAGCAACAGCAGTAAGACTCTGATCCACCGCGAGTGAGTTAAGTCGATTACGAAGATCTACAAGGAGTGCTTCACTGACTGGCTCTTGAAGTTCTATTGCGCTCTGCTCCACTCGACCAGAATCCGTGATGAGTACTATCAAGACTCGCATCGCAGTGAGAGTGATCAATTCGATGTGTCGGACCTTTGATCTCGTCAGCGATGGATACTGAACCACCGCTACCTGCTTGGTAACTTGTGCAAGGAGACGAACTGTGCGAGTGACAATCTCATCAAGGTCATGCGCACCAGTGAGAAAGTGTTCGATTGCTCGCCGCTCACCTGGCGAGAGAGGTTTGACTGTCGCTAACTTATCCACGAAGAGTCGATAACCGCGATTTGTTGGGATTCGCCCTGCACTTGTATGAGGCTGGGTAATTAGTCCCGCATCCTCAAGAACGGCCATATCGTTTCGAATGGTGGCTGGCGAAACACCAAGTGAATGGCGCTCGGCAAGGATTTTCGAACCGACGGGCTCCTGCGAGGCAACATACTCATCGATAATCGCCTTCAGTACTTCGAGCTGACGTGCTTCGACATTCATCTTCTGCTCAACCCGCCATTGCAAGAGTCAACGCGATTGTCGCAAGGGTGAGGATGACAAAGGCTGGAAACCCACTTTTGATCTTTCCTGATCTGAAATGAAAGAAGAGAGCCCCAAGCATCACGATCCAAATCGTGACTAATCCCCAAACGATGAGGTCAAGGAAATCGAAGACCAAACCCAGAACCATAGATATTCCAGCCAGCAATTCGAGCATTCCTGCGAGCCGTGAAAGTCCATCGGGTGATCCGACTGCTCGCGGTGCGGCGAGGGCTCGAGCGTTCCCACTGACTTTTGCTATGCCAGAAAGACTTGAAACGAGAGCGAGAACTATCGTGATGATCAGAAGTGGCAGAGTGAAAGTCATAGAGCCAAAGTTACTACAGGACCAAGTCGCGCACGATTCGATCTGCAATGAGGCGACCGTTGAGTGTGAGTCTGAGGTGGCCATTTTCCCAGGCGCTTTGATCAACGGCCTCGCTCGCGATGTATCTCACTACGACTTCTTCTTGAATCTCACTTAACTCATTGCGCGCGATTCCTTCACGAAGTCGTATTCCTAGCATGATTCGTTCATCGCTCTTGGCGGTTTCACTCAAAATTTCTTCTCCCGCGATAATCGTTGAACCGTTATCCAGCGAATTCATATAGGTGATTGGATTCTTGATATTCCACCACCGCCTGCCATCGAGATGCGAGTGAGCGCCAGGGCCAACACCCCACCAGTTGCCACCATTCCAATAAATTTGATTATGACGCGACCTTGCATCCAAAGAGTTAGCCCAGTTACTTAGTTCATACCATTGAAAACCGGCTATCTCTAATCGTTGATCGATGATGCGATACTTATCGGCCATCTCATCATCATCTGGTGAAGCGATTTTCCCACTTGCAACTTCTCTGGCGAGACGAGTACCTGATTCGACAATCAAGGCATACGCGGAGATGTGGTCGATTGGCAGTGATAATGCAAAATCAAGGCTCTCTTCTAGATCAGCAAGACTTTCGCCAGGTGTGCCATATATAAGGTCGATACTTCTTCCTCTGACTCCGTTTTCAACCGCAAGTTCAAGCGCACGAGCAACATTGGAATTCTTATGGGTGCGATCCAGGGTAGCGAGGACTTTCTGATTAGCAGATTGCACACCAAGGCTTATTCGATTGACGCCAGCTGCAACAAAGCCTGCAATATTCCTCTCATCTAAAGTATCCGGGTTCGCCTCTAAAGTGATCTCGCAATCTTGGGTGAGGGAAAAGGTTTCATCAATCTCTGCAATCGTCTTTGCTATATCGACCGGATCCATCAGTGATGGAGTTCCACCGCCAAAGAAGATTGTCGCCACCTGAGGCATCTGCTTGGAGGCAAATTCCTTCGCCGCTAGGGAAATTTCTCGCTGGACTGATCTCATATATCGCGATGAGATCTCGCTTCGAGCTATCTCACCCTGACCTAACTCCGCAGGTGTATAGGTATTGAAATCACAGTACCCGCAACGCTTGATGCAATACGGGATATGGATATAGAACGAGAGCGTCACGCTATTACCGCTTCGCCTTCGCCTTCTCGCCCTCTGAATTGGTCGAGAGCGCAGCGATGAAAGCCTCCTGAGGCACCTCGGCGCGTCC